>JABSPO010000181.1 GCA_013214625.1 Flavobacteriaceae bacterium | reverse complement strand
AATTATTTAAAATTATTTTATCTTTTTAACCTCTTTTTTGTAACAAAAACACATAATCCTACGTATAACTATATGCGTAAGCGAGACAACACATAACAATACAGGAGGACACTTAATGAGACAACTAAAAATCACCAAGCAGGTTACTAACAGAGAAACTGCATCTTTAGACAAATATTTACAAGAAATAGGAAAAGTTGATTTAATCACTGCCGATGAAGAGGTAGAATTAGCACAACGTATTAAAGCCGGTGATCAATTAGCTTTAGAAAAATTAACAAAAGCAAACCTTCGTTTTGTTGTTTCTGTTGCTAAACAATACCAAAATCAAGGATTAACATTACCCGATTTAATTAACGAAGGTAACTTAGGACTAATTAAAGCCGCACAACGTTTTGACGAAACACGTGGTTTTAAATTTATATCTTATGCAGTATGGTGGATTCGTCAATCTATTTTACAAGCATTAGCTGAACAATCTAGAATTGTACGTTTACCTCTAAATAAAATTGGTTCTATTAATAAAATAAATAAAACCTACGCATTTTTAGAGCAAGCTCATGAACGAGTTCCTTCAGCAGAAGAAATCGCTAAGGAATTAGACATGACTATTAATGACGTAAAAGAATCCATGAAGAATTCTGGTCGTCACGTATCAATGGATGCTCCTTTAGTTGAAGGTGAGGATTCAAACTTATATGATGTATTACGTTCTGGTGAATCACCAAACCCTGACCGTGCATTATTACACGAGTCATTACGTACAGAAATCACTAGAGCACTACAAACATTAACTCCTCGTGAGGCTGATGTAATTAGCTTATACTTTGGTTTAGCTGAGCAACACCCTATGACTTTAGAAGAAATAGGAGAAACTTTTGATTTAACTCGTGAACGTGTACGTCAAATTAAAGAAAAAGCAATTAGAAGATTAAAACATACTTCACGAAGTAAAATATTAAAAACATATTTAGGATAATTCCTAATTACAGTAACGACAGTATTATGTTTTCGCTTCGGCGAAAACGAAAACTGTTCGTTTTTTGATTGATGATGAAACTCCGGCTGATTACCGGAGTTTTTTTTGATTAAAAACCTGTACATTTGCAACTTAAACAACACAACAACATGAGCTCAAAGTTAATTGCACCTTCAATGCTTGCAGCAGATTTCGGTAACTTACAACGTGACACAGAAATGGTAAACAAAAGTGATGCTGATTGGTTTCACATAGATGTTATGGACGGACATTTTGTGCCAAACATTTCTTACGGAATGCCTGTTATTCAAGCTATAAAAAAACACGCTACTAAACCGTTAGACGTGCATTTAATGATTGAAAAACCAGAACGTTACATTGAAGAATTTGCAAAAGTGGGCGCTGATATTATTACCGTGCATTATGAATCTACCGTGCACCTACACAGAACATTAAGACAAATAAAAGATGCAGGCTGCAAAGCCGGCGTTGTGCTAAACCTAACAACCCCTGTTTCCGTTCTTGAAGATATCCTACCAGAATGCTACATGGTTTTACTTATGTCGATAAACCCAGGTTTTGGTGGTCAAAAGTTCGAAGAAGTTACTTATAAGAAGATTAAAAAACTTCGAAAGATGATTGACGAACAAGGTTTAGATACTTTAATTGAAATTGACGGAGGTGTTACTGATAAAAACATTCAAAAATTAACAGAAGCTGGAGCAAATGTCTTTGTAGCCGGTAGTCATGTTTTTAAATCAGACAATCAAATAAAAACTATTAAGGACTTAAAAGCTTTAGCTAATTCATAATTTCTTCTACAATAACACTCTTCAAAGCCAGTAATTTTACTGGCTTTGATATTTAAAAAACTATTAAAAAATGAAAATCATCAAACTATTCACTTTATTAATTTTAATAACTAGCTGCTCTAATACTAGTAAACAAGAGGAGAGTAATACATCTGAAATAGAAATTCTTAAAGACATAAAAACACTTGAATCTAATGAAGGAAAAACTCCTATAATTAGTTTTAAAAATTTTGCTGATTCAGAGGCAGATAAATCAATAATATTATCTAAGAAAAACATCACTTCATCTTTAATCAAAGCCAAGCAATATAAATACTGTATCATCATTGTAGGCGCGCACACTATTGTTAAAATTTTAGATTTCAAAAACTGTAAACAATCTGGATCATGGGGGACCTGCATGCCAATAGCAGAAGGCTATATTAAAAAAGGAAGCTTAAAATATAAAAAAGATTTCATAAACAATATTATTGGCCTACCTGACAATCAAGAAAGGATTATGTACTTATTCAACTAGTACTACAAAACACCTCATACCAATTAAAATTTAAAAATATTTTCAAATCGAGTAATTCCGACAACTATCGGGATAGGGAAATTAAACCTACTAATAGAATTAATATCCAGCAAATCTGAAATTAAACATTTGCTGGATTTTTTTATACAAACTAGGAAACTGATTTCTGAATTCCACGGGTGATTCAATAAAATTCTCCACTACAACCGCTAAAAATTCAAATTCATTAGTAAACGCATAATCCCTAATAAACCCAGAGTTTTTAATATCCGTTACAAAGTCCTCATTACGTAATAAACCTAATAACTCCGAAAACCCATCAGAAAAAACAACAGATGCAGTGTCTGTCCTTTTTATACTATTTAAATGTATTGCATGGGTAAATTCATGAATCCCTAAATTTAAATTATCGTCCTCAATTCTAAACCCTTCTTCAAAATCTTCCCAGGAAAGCACTAGTGCTTTTAGACTAGGGTTAAATTCCCCTTTATGATACCGCTCATCAATTGTAGAATAAAATGCTTCGGGGTACACAATTATTCTTTCAAGAATAGGTAACATATATTTCCGCATTCCAAAAGTCAACATAATTGCTGTAGCTGCTATCGATAACCTATGCTCATCTTTTAACACAAAGCCTTGTCGAGGGATGAATTCTTTATCATTCAAAAAACATTGTAACCTATGCTCAAATCGTCTCTTATCAACACTAGACAATCGATTGTAAAAACTTAAGCGCTTACGTAGAATTGATTTATGAGGTTCTGATAGTTTCTTTTTATATACATAAAAATGCACCCATGCAGGACGTTTAAACCAACTTAAATAAACTGTATCCAACATCTTAAAAAACAAAAAAGCTATTAATAATGACAAGGCAACTGTAATTGACCCAACAAAGACTATCCCGAAACCTACCTCTTCTCCTACCATTATTGTTATAATTATTTTTAGCAAGATAGCACAATCAAACCTGCATAAAGCGTTATCGCAAGTAATAATATCACCCCTTTCTTAAAAATATTTTAATTTTTAAGAACAAAAATTAGGTCGTCATTAAATTTATCGTATATTTGCACCAGTAATAAAATATAATACTATTTATAATGAATAAAGGAACAGTAAAATTTTTCAATGACACTAAAGGATTTGGTTTCATTACTGAAGAAGACACAAACAAAGAACACTTTGTACACATTTCAGGTTTAATCGACGAAGTTCGCGAAGGTGACGCAGTTGAATTCGACTTAGAAGAAGGAAGAAAAGGCTTAAACGCTGTAAATGTAAAAGTGATCTAATAATCATACATTACAATTTTCTAAAAAAGTCTGACACATGTGTCAGACTTTTTTTTGCTTTAGATCTAAAACATCTCGGATTTTTTTAATATTTTAGTAATCCACTATTAAAACCTAAACAAACATCATGAAGAAGATAATTTCACTAATAGCTATTCTTTTTATCACTATCAACACAACAGCTCAAATAAAAGAGGTTTCAAGCGACTCAAAAAAAGACGTAGAAAAAACAGTCCGTATTTCTAATATAAACCTACTGGGTAATCTTATAGGCCGACTAAACAAAGAGTCAGATAAAGACTTCTACTCTATATCTTATAAAGATTTTAAAAACACAGATCAAAGCGATATAAAAACCTTCGCTATAGGAAACAAAGAAACGGTAAAACAATATAGAGATATTATGCTAACCATGATTCTTAACAAAACAAACGAAAAGACTATCGAGCTTGAAGGAAACACCATTTCGTTTAAAAGAAAATCAAATAGTATTGAAACACTTATCACTAACAAAGATGGCGAAACATCAAAAATGAAATGGATTACCAAAAAACATATTAATATTTTATTTCCAGCCAATAAGCTGGATTAACAAACCAACTTATATTCAACTATACTACAATTTTTTTTGAGTTAAACTCAATTAAACACTAAACTCTAACTCAAAAAAAGTTCCTGGCCGATCCAATAATTTAATTGTACCATTCAATTGCCTAACAAATGTTTGAATCAGTTTTGTTCCCATTTGATCGGATTCAGGATTATAGTTCGTTTCAATTCCAGAACCGTTATCTCCAATAATTATCACCACGGACTCATTTAATGTCTTTTTAAGTTTTAAGTAAATCACCCCATCTTCTTGATCCTTAAAAGCATATTTTAAAGAATTAGAAATCAACTCATTTATAATTAACCCCAAAGGGACAAGCACATCCATATTTAAACTTAAAGAAGCTATATTAAACTCAATATCAATTTCTGTATCTAATTTATATGCCTTAACTAAATCATTTACCAACTGTTCAAAATGCTCCTTGACACTCACCTTTTCTATGTTATCCGTATTGTACAATTTTTCGTGTAAAATAGCCATTGACACAACTCTACTTTGAGCCATTTTAAATATATCAATTACCTTTTCATCCTTAATGTCTTTCGATTGTCGTCTTAACAAACTATTAACCACATGAAGGTTGTTTTTTACTCGATGATGAATTTCCTTTATAATAGTAGCCTTAGCCTCATTTTGCTTTAACAGTAATTTATTTATGATTTTCTTTCTCTTATTACTTTTAAAAACAAAAAACACCAGTACCAATGAAAGCCCCAATAAACTAGAAAATAAGGTAATCAGTATTCTATTTTTGTTCAGTTTTAATTCCTGAACTTCATTTTTCGATGACAAAAGTTTTATTTCTTGTTGTTTATTTTCAATCTGATAACGGGCTTGTTTTCGAATAATTTCTTTTTCCGTTTCTATATTTTGAATACTATCCCGCATCACAATATATAGTTCATGCATAATAAGCGCCTCCTTCCATTTATATTCCTTTTTATAAATAGCACTTAGTAATCCTGACGCTTCTTTAATTAGTATAGGAAGCCCCGCCTCTTGAGCTAACTCAAGACTCTCTATAGCATACTTGTTAGCCATCGCCAAATCTTCTACTTCCGAATATAATTCTCCTATATTTTTCAAAGACTTCGCAGTTCCTTTTTTATTGCCTATTTCTTTCCAAATCTTCAAACTATTTCTATAATACTCTAATCCTTTTGAAATCTTACCCTGTTGTTTATATATAGAACCCAAATTATTTAACGAATACCCTATCCTATCTTTATTATTAATTTCTCGACTAAGCTTTAAACTCTTTAAGTGATACGTTAAACCCAAATCTAAGCTATCAATTCCCTGATATAGATAACCAATGTTATTACATAATAATGCTATCAATTTCTTATCTTTTATTTCTTCTCCTATTTTTAAACTTTTAAAATGATACTCTAAAGCTTCAGTAGTGTTTCCCTGAGTTTTGTATATTCCTCCTATATTATTTAAACTAAAGGCAATACCTCTTTTATTCCCTATCAACTCTTCAATTCGCAAACTCTTATGATAGTACTCCAATCCTTTTGAAATATCACCAACAGTTTTGTAATAATACCCTATATTATTTAAGGCTCCCGCTAAAGTTTTTTGAAAATTGTATTTTAATTTACCCCTTGGATTTTTATTTAAATTATTTTCACATATAACTACCGATTTCTCACAAAGCACCCTAAGTGTATCAATATTTGACAAGTACAACACCTCTGATAAATTATAATACGCTGTTGCTACAAGCGTATCATGCTTAGACTCCATAATTACTTTATTAAACGAATCGATTAAAACTTGCTGGCTAGCTGTAAATTGTTGAGCAAATGCTTGTATAGAAAATAAGACCAATAACCATCCCAGTACTTTTTTTACTCGAGCCATAGCATATTTTTTTAGTAACGATTGATTAGTTTCAAAATATAAAAAATCAATTGTTATAGAAAATAATTAGTTGGAGCTTCTTAAATTTACGAAAAAAAAGAGGTAATACCACCTATCCAACGAAAAATTCAGAAACTACATTTTCTTTACTAATATAGAAATCAAACTTAAGCATGCATTTTATATGGTGTTGTAGCCAGTTTTTTATTACGCTATTTTGAGGACTCTATCTAGAACGATAAGGTTGTCAATATACTCTTTTTGGTGTGCCCAGTTTACAGTAAGTTCTGTCCAGATTTTTTGTCTGTCAATAGCTAATTGAATGAGCAGCTTGTTTTTTGAATCTATTTTTCCATCATCGACTAGTTGACCGAAGCCTACTGCAATTACAGAAATATCAACTGTATAAATGTAATATTGGTCGTCAAAGTCGTCATCTTCTATTTGGGACTTGATTAAGGTTTTATCCAAAATGTTTTCATTGTAATCGGAAATGTTAATTTCAGCAACGTCTTCAATTGCCCATTTTAAACATTTATAAGATTCTTCATTTGGGTTTTCTTTTTTCTAATCTCTAAATTCCGATAATGCCATATCACCTTCATCTGAACCGAAAGGAGCTAACTCGTATGTACAAGACCAAAAGAAATCTTCAGTAATTAATTCAATTGCTCTTTTTTTGTTTTACACCATAATTTATAGCTCTTATGCCCAAATTTCATGTGCTGATGGATTTTTTTAAGGATTCAGCAAATTAATTTATCAATTTTGAAGAGTCTAATGATATAGATTGATATTACTATATATTTTTCCTCAAGTAATACTTTCGATATCATCAGACATTTGTAATGTAATCAAAAACAAGGTATTCTATTTAGATTCAATTAAAATTTATTCTGATTGCAAAGGTGAAATCCGAAAAGCCTCTTTTTAAATAGAGTAGGAAAAATAACATTTAAATAAAATGAGTAAATCAAAAACAAAAGTAGATGCATTAGAACAACAAGTTCATGTCAGTAATGGTTACCGTGAGGACTTTTTATTTCAAAATAGAACGGAAATTTAACAAATACTTATAACTAAATATGAAAAAAAAGCACTCTAAAAGGTATTGGGTTGTTTTACTCGCTCTTAGTTGTCTTACGTCTTTAGTGGCACAGGATATTTATGTAGGCGATGGCGCATCCTTTTATTTAAAACCCACATTAAATTTTGCTGCGGGTAGCAACCCTGTAACCCATCATTCAAATGGTGTTTTTGGGGAGAAATCAGGTGTAGTATGGGCAGATGCAGCTACGTATGTAGATGGTAAAATTACTGTTTATGATGCTGGAACAACTATTGTAAACGTTGGTGATACAGTACAATCTTTAATAAATATTACTACTACAGTAACGGACGAGATTGTATGCGATTACACACGTACCGCACCTACTGGAACTCTAGATTCTACCTTAGCGGGATATAACCTAAGCGACAATGAATATTGGACGGTTAGCAAAACTTCAGGTAGCTCTACAGATGTTAATGTTAGTATAACAGCTATGATTGGTGCTACCTATAATGGTGT
>JABSPO010000180.1 GCA_013214625.1 Flavobacteriaceae bacterium | reverse complement strand
CAACCTTACCTAACATCCTGTTGACTTCTGACTTCCTTAAGGGAACAGGATCTCCTCCTTTAACTTCTCCTAAAAAACCAATAACCCCATTTATCGATCTGATAACATGAGGCACTTCACCAACTAGGCTAGCTTTAACCATTATATAACCAGAGAAATAAACTCTCTCCTTACTTACTTTTTTTCCATTACGAATTTGAATAACTTTCTCAGTAGGCACTAACACCTCCTCAACAAACTCACTCAACCCAAGTCTAGAAATTTCAGTTTCAATATAATCCTTAACTTTATGTTCCTTACCACTAATGGCTCTAACTACATACCAATTCATAATACTACTTTATTATTAGTTCATCAAATTGAAATACCCTTCAATCACTCTAGTAAAAACAGTATCCACTCCCCATATAGCAAGAGAAAAAAGAATAGAAAAAACAGCAACTATAATAGTTAACTTTTGCGCTTTAACCAATGTAGGCCAAGTCACATTATTTTTCAACTCTCCAAAAGATTCTTTTATATAACTCATTTCGCTTATAATTAGCATTTGCACGGGATGAGAGACTCGAACTCACGACACCTGGTTTTGGAGACCAGTGCTCTACCAACTGAGCTAATCCCGTATTAGAAAGATGTCTCGACAATGTCAAGACACCTTCTCTTATAAATTAAATTCTAGAAATTAATCTAAAATTTCTGTTACTTGTCCTGCACCTACAGTTCTACCACCTTCACGGATAGCGAAACGTAAACCAACATTCATAGCGATTGCAGCGTGTAATTCAACAGTAATTGTTAAGTTATCACCAGGCATTACCATTTCAACTCCTTCAGGTAACGTAATAGTTCCTGTTACATCAGTGGTACGCACGTAAAACTGTGGACGGTAGTTGTTATGGAATGGAGTATGACGTCCACCTTCTTCTTTCTTAAGAACATAAACCTCTGCTTTAAACTTAGCATGAGGAGTTACAGAACCTGTTTTACAGATTACCATCCCTCTTTTAATATCCTCTTTTGCTATACCTCTTAATAAGATACCTGCATTATCTCCAGCCTCACCTCTATCTAAGATTTGACGGAACATTTCAATACCTGTAATAGTAGAAGTTAACTTTTCAGCACCCATACCAATAATATCTACAGTATCTCCAGTGTTAGCAATTCCAGTTTCGATACGTCCAGTTGCTACTGTACCACGACCTGTAATTGAAAATACATCTTCAATAGGCATTAAGAAATCTTTCTCAATCTCTCTTATTGGCTCCTCGATCCAAGTATCACAAGCTTCCATTAATTCAAGAATAGCTGGAGTCCATTTTGGATCATCATTTAAACCTCCTAAAGCAGAACCTGCTATAACTGGTCCATTATCACCATCATAATCATAGAAAGAAAGCAATTCTCTTACTTCCATCTCAACTAATTCTAATAATTCTTCATCATCAACTAAATCAACTTTGTTCATGAAAACAACCATTCTAGGAATACCTACTTGCTTCCCTAATAAGATATGCTCTCTAGTTTGAGGCATAGGCCCATCAGTTGCAGCAACTACTAATATAGCACCATCCATTTGAGCAGCACCTGTTACCATGTTCTTTACGTAATCCGCGTGACCTGGACAGTCAACGTGAGCGTAATGACGATTAGCAGTAGCATACTCTACGTGAGATGTATTAATTGTTATTCCTCTTTCTTTTTCTTCTGGAGCATTATCGATTTGATCGAAATCCTTCACCTCGCAAAAACCAGCTTTTGCCAATACCGTAGTAATAGCAGCAGTTAATGTAGTTTTACCGTGATCTACGTGCCCAATTGTACCAATGTTTAAATGTGGTTTCGAGCGGTCAAAAGTTCCTTTAGCCATGATTATTAATTTTTATTCTTAGTTATTATAATTAGTGTTTATTCTATACTACTTCATTCTCACCAAACTCTTTCCGAGCCAATGACCGGATTTGAACCGGTGACCTCATCCCTACCAAGGATGCGCTCTACCATCTGAGCTACACCGGCGTTAAATTTACAATTACTAACTTCTGACTTACATCATAAATCAAAATTAGCAACGCGTAAATTATTGAGCGAGAGACCAGGTTCGAACTGGCGACATTCAGCTTGGAAGGCTGACGCTCTACCAGCTGAGCTACTCTCGCGAATTTAAAACCTTTCATCAATGTCCAAAAGTTGAAGCTTGACGCATTGACTACTCAGTTTTAAAAATCGTATTCCCGTTTACACGGAAATTCTGGTGGGGAGAGTAGGATTCGAACCTACGAAGTCGAAAGACAGCGGAGTTACAGTCCGCCCCGTTTGGCCACTCTGGAATCTCCCCAAAATTTTATTTTCAATAATTTAAAGAACTTACTCTTTTTATAGAGCCGATGAGAGGACTCGAACCTCCGACCTGCTGATTACAAATCAGCTGCTCTAGCCAACTGAGCTACATCGGCTTTTAAAAAATAAAAAAGCCCACTATTTCTAGCGGACTGCAAATGTATGTAATAATTCTTTTTTACAAAACTATTTTTGCCTTTTTTTCTCTAAGCATGTGCTCTTAATTTTTCTTTTCGCTTTTTTAACAACCTTTCTAACGACTGAGAAGCCAAATCCGCTCCTTCTTCAAATGATTTACATTGCTTTTTTACGACATACGAATCTCCAGGTACAGTTATTTTAGCTTCAAAAATTTTATTATCTTTTTCACTCTTATTCTCTACCTTTAAATATACATCTGCACGGATAACCTTATCAAAAAACTGATCTAATCTATCCATCTTCTTCTGTACAAAATCTACCAATGACTGGTCTGCCACAAAATTTACCGACTGTGTGTTTACTTTCATATTCTTTATGCTTTAAAAGTGAGTATTAGGTTTTAACGTTTCGCGGATGAGACTTTCTATACACTTCTTTTAACTTCGCCATACTACTATGCACGTATATTTGCGTAGCTGCAAGACTTGTATGACCAAGTAATTCCTTAACCGCATTTAAATCCGCCCCTTCGTTTAATAAATGAGTCGCAAAGGTATGTCGTAAAACATGCGGACTCTTTTTCACCTTAGAAGAAGCTCTACTAAAGTACAAATTTATTACTCGATACACAAGTGAATCATAAATTTTAGCTCCCTTTTTCGTCAAAAACAAACTATCTATTTCTATTTCAACCAACAAGCCTTCCCTAACCTTTAAATACCTCTTTAAGCTATCAATTAAAACTGTAGTTAGCGGTATTATTCGTTCCTTATTTCTTTTCCCCAGAACCTTAATTGTTTTAACTGCTAAATCAACATCTTTCAAAGTCAACCCTATAAGTTCCGCTTTTCGTATTCCTGTAGCATAAAATAACTCAATCATAAACTTATCTCGCTCGCCCTCATAAGAATCTTCAAACCAAACATCCTCCAAAACCTTTTCCATTTCATTTACCGAAAACGGAATTTGAATTTTCTTAGAAACCTTTAACGCCTTATGCTTTACTAATGGCGAAACCTTTATCAACTCAACCTTTAATAGGAACTTATAATAACTCTTTAAAGAAGCTATCTTCCTATTGACAGTTCTATTACTAACTTTTTCCTCCAGCAACTCAACTATCCAGTTTCTAATTTGAGGATACACACAGTCTTTTATCTCCTCTGAATCAAATTCATTACTACAAAAGGCAGCAAACGACTCTAGATCTTTTGTATATGCCAAAACCGTATGAGGCGAACACTTCTTTTCAAGAGACAAGTAATTGAGGTAATCCGAAAATTGAGACATAAAAAAACCGTTTAATACCAAAGGTACTAAACGGTTTTATAACTATTCTTAAATAAGACTAGGATTCTTCCTGATCTCTTAATCCTTGAATGTACTGAGCTTTTTTCATTTTAACTCTATTCTCGATAGAAGGTTTAGCGAAATATCTTCTTTCTCTAAGTGATTTCTTCGTTCCAGTACGATCAAATTTTCTCTTGTAGCGCTTTAAAGCTCTATCAATGTTTTCTCCGTCTTTAATTGGTATAATTAACATAAGTCTTAACCTCCTCTCTTTTAGCGTTCAGCTTGCAAATATAAAACTTAATTAATAACTGACTAGTAATAATTAGTAATTATTTCGCTTCGCTCAATATATTTCTACGCAACAACTTAATTTGATATTATGTTGCTAGTTTATTCTCCTTCTTATCGATTACAAATTTAGCTATATACAAATATGTCCTTTCGCAAAACTAATAATCAAATCATTACGTCGCCGGTTTATATTCCTTTTTGTCGATTACTAGTTTTGCGATAATCTCTTTTAAGATTTCCGATGTCCCTCCTCCAATAGGACCTAAACGACTATCCCTTAATAAACGCGCCATAGGATATTCTTCCATATACCCATAACCACCTAATAACTGCAAGCACTCATAAATAACTTCATCAGCCATTTTAGTAGATGCCAACTTAGACATTGTAGCTTCTTTAACAACATACTCGCCATCATCCAAACGCTTAGCAACTGAGTAATTAAACTCTTTACATATTTCCATTTGAGTTGAGGCATCAGCTATTTTGTGACGTAACACTTGAAAAGTATCTATTGTTTTCCCAAAAGCTGTACGTTCAGACATGTACTGCACCGCATAATCAATTGCATATTCCGCTCTTGCATGCGAGTTAATTGCCATAATTAAACGCTCTAAAGCAAAATGTTGCATAATATACGGAAACCCTTGATTTTCTTCTCCCATTAAATTAGAAGCAGGAATAGTAACATTATCAAATGCTATTTCAGCAGTATCAGATGCTCTCCAACCTAACTTATCTAATTTAGTAGCAGATATCCCAGGTGTATCCCTATCCACAACAAAAATACTCATTCCTCTCCCTCCTAACTCAGGAGCGGTTTTAGCTGCAACAATTAAATAATCGCTATATATTCCGTTTGTAATAAAAGTCTTTGAACCATTTATCACATACGTATCTCCTTTTTTAACCGCTGTTGTACGCATTCCTGCAACATCAGACCCTCCAAAAGGCTCCGTAATACATAAACACCCTATTTTATCACCTAAAGCACTTGGCTCTAAATACTTCTTTTTAATATCATGATCACCCTCTTTATTTAAATGAGTCATTGCCAAGTAAGCATGCGCCCACATGTTTGCAGCAAATCCACTAGAGTTGATTTTCTGCATTTCTTCTAAGAAAATTACAGTATAAAATAAATCTAAATCTAACCCACCATACTCTTCTGGCGTAGCCAAACCAAAATACCCCATATCACCAAACTTCTTCCAGATGAATCGCTCAACAGCACCAGTTTTTTCCCATTTATCTATGTGCGGAACTACTTCCTTTTTTAAAAAATCCTGAAGACTTTCTCTAAAAAGCTGATGTTCTTCTGTAAAATATCTTTTATCCATAACTACTCTGGTTTATTTTTGGGTTTCGTTTATTGTTAAATATAATTTTATCCGGTCTAATTTTTCAATTGGGAAATGAGTTACATATTTCAACTCATCCAGACTCACATACCCTTCTCTCAATACTCGTTCATCAACTATATTAGTTGCTATATACTCATTAATATAAACCAACTTAGCCAACTCTGAAGCGGTGGCTAAATTAATGTTTATTTTTTTAATATTTGGAATTGTTTTTAGCACAAATTTATCAGTTACCTTTTTAATATCATCATCTGACAACCCATACACATCCTTTAATTGTTCAAAAGTAAGAAAACCTCCCAGCTTCTCCCTAAAGCTCACAATTCTGTACGCTAACTTACCCTCTATTCCGGTAGCAGCACCAATACCTCTAGCCTCAACCTTATTAAAATCTTTATTATATGAATGCTTTAAATTATTATACTTCTTTTTTTTAGACACCCAATCTGGGAACTTAAATTTCGGACTTAACATTGCCAATAACGAATCAGACACTTTGGTAACTTGCTGAAACTCCATAGCTGAATTCACATATTTATTCAACCCCCTAAACTGATGCAACCTATCAATCTCTTCTATCGACATGCCTAACACATACCCTTTATAATCTGTAATGAAATTTGGATTATATAGATGCACCTCATATTTATCCACCTGTTTAACCAAACCCAAACTATCAATCTCATTTTGAAAAACTGAAATTTTATGAAGGTCAATTACACTTGATTCCTCAGTTTTAAAGTCTACAAAAAAATAAACACATTGCAATACAACTATCAATAGCAACAAAACAAAAACCCCACTACGTTGTTGTTTTGTAAACACGAAGTGGGGTTTAATATTTTTCATTTGATAATTTTTTATTTCATCGAAGCAATTTTTTCCTTATACACTTTAAGCTCGTCACGAACTTTAGGTGATAATAAAACCAATCCTATTACGTTAGGAAAAACCATTGCAAATATCATTGCATCAGAGAAGTCAATTACAGCTCCTAAACTAATAGATGATCCTAAAACAACAAATAACAAGAATAATACTTTATAAACTATATCAACCGTTTTTCCTTTTCCGAATAAAAATTTCCAAGCTTGTAACCCATAGTATGACCATGATAACATTGTAGAAATCGCGAATAACACTACTGCAATAGTTAACACCCATGAGAACCCTGGAATTGCCGAGTCAAACGCTTTTGTAGTTAACTCTACTCCTTGAATTCCTGTTTGTCCATACTCAAAGAATCCTCCTTCAATATTTGTAATTACAATAACTAAAGCAGTCATTGTACAAATTATAACCGTATCAATAAACGGCTCTAATAACGCAACGATACCTTCAGATGCAGGATATTTAGTCTTTACAGCAGAATGCGCAATTGCAGCAGAACCAACCCCTGCTTCATTTGAAAATGCAGCTCTTTGAAACCCTACTATCAACACTCCTAAAATACCACCTAATGCAGCGCTAGGATTAAATGCTCCGTCATATATCATCCCGAATGCCTGTGGCACAAGATCATAATTCATCGCTATAATAATTAATGCAGCACCTACATAAATAGCCGCCATAAAAGGAACTACTTTTTCTGTTACTGAACCAATTCTTTTAATACCTCCTATAATAACAACTCCAACAATAGCAGCCATAATAACACCAAATATCAATCCGGCAGCGCCACTTTCTATCCCGAAACGCTCTATAAGTTGTGCAGCAGCTTGATTTGCCTGAAACATGTTTCCTCCACCGAAAGAACCACCTACACACATAATAGCAAAAAACACAGCTAAGACTTTACCTAAGCGAGCCATACCCATTTCTGCTAATCCGGTTTTTAAGTAATACATTGGTCCTCCGTGTACGGTACCATCTTCCATTACTTCTCTATATTTTACTCCTAAAGTACATTCTACAAATTTAGTAGCCATTCCTAGTAACCCTGCAAGAATCATCCAGAACGTCGCTCCAGGACCACCTACCGCAACCGCAACTGCAACACCGGCTATATTTCCTAAACCTACTGTAGCAGACAAGGCAGCAGTTAATGCCTGAAAGTGAGAAACTTCTCCTTCAACTCCTTCTGATGCAATAGTTTCAAAAATATCTCCTCCAGGTGTTGAATCTCCTTCAGCAATATCTGCAGTATGATGATCTAATTCGTCATATTTCCCTCTTACTACTTTTATTGCTGTTCCAATTAAAGTGAAATTCGAAAATTTGAAATAAACTGTAAAAAATATAGCTCCAAGTACTAGTATAATTAACACGAAAGGAACTGATTGATCTCCAAAAGAA
>JABSPO010000018.1 GCA_013214625.1 Flavobacteriaceae bacterium | reverse complement strand
TAAGTTTTTAGTTGCATGGCATCCAAAAGCTTCCGAAGAAAACGAAAGAACAACAATCGTTGTGGAAAACGAAACTTTTGGTGAAGTTTTATACAGACAGGTTGCTGGAGCATTAGCAAAAAGAATTGTAAATTATGCTAAGGAAGGAACACAAGTTGTTCAAGGCACAGATTCTGGATTTATTAAATTTGGATCAAGAGTAGATTTATTTTTACCACTTGACACTAAGTTAAATATAAAACTAAACGATGTTGTTAAAGGAGGAGAAACAATCGTTGCTATTAATGAGTAAAACTACCACATTACATACACGATTTTTAAAAGCTTTTGAAGTAGCTAACTCCATGGATGACATTCTTATTCCAATAGATTTAAGATTGCAATTTTATGCCTTTTACAAACAGGCTACTGTTAGTACTTCTGCTTTTTACTCATCGAATGATCCAGATCAAATGAGAAATGCATTTAAAATGAATGCAATGTTACAAGTACGAAACCTTTCAATTGACGAAGCAAAACTTGCTTATGTTGAATTGGTTAACGAGACCATTAAAAAGTATAATCTTGACATTGAATTTATTTAAAAAGCTCATCTTAAGCATGTCATTAATACAAAATGAAGCTTAAATATTTCAATGAGATCAGTTATAATAAACCAATCCCACTTCAGGGAATCAACCTAAATGAAACCAATAATTATGAAAAAAGTAATTCTATGCTTATTAGTGAGTTCTCTTTTTATCACTTCTTGTAAAAAAGACACTAAACAACCAGAAGAAACAACACAAGAGGCTAAAACCCCAACCTACAGCGTTGACGCAAATACTACGGAAATAAACTGGACAGCATATAAAACAACCGAAAAAACTCCTGTTAAAGGAATTTTCACAAGTTTAAACATCGACAACCCAATACAAAGCGATAGTAAACATGGCGCTTTTGCTAATTTAGAATTTAGCATTCCTATTTCTAGTTTCTTTTCTGAAAATGAAATTAGAGACAATAAAATAAAAGCATTATTTTTTGGAATAATGAAAGAAACGATATTAATTTCTGGTCGTTTTTCTGATATTATCGGAAATGATGAAGAAGGAACTATGTCATTAAACTTAAAAATGAACGGTGAAACAATTGCTATTCCAATGAAATATACAATTTCAGACAATAAAGTTGACATTAACGGAACCATTACAAACTTAATGGACTGGAAAATGGATGCCGCATTCAAATCACTTCACAAAGCTTGTGAATTACTACACACAGGAGAAGATGGAATTAGTAAAACTTGGGAAGATGTTGCTATTAACGCTACAGCAGTTTTAAAAAGAAACTAAGACCTCTCTTTTAATAAATCCCATAAAAAAACCACGCTATTAGCGTGGTTTTTTTATTCTCTACAAACTACTAAACCTAACTCAATGAAGCCAAACTAACGTTTATTGTTTCTATCTTCGCTAAAGCATCTGATTCTTTTTTACGTTCACTTGTTATTACTGCTTCAGGAGCATTATTTACAAATCGCTCATTAGACAATTTCTTTTGAACAGATTTTAAAAACCCTTCTGTATAATTTAACTCCTCAGTTAATTTTCTAATCTCAGCGACTATATCTATAGCACCTGCCATTGGAATAAAATACTCGTTAGATTTTACTCTAAAACTTAAAGTACCATCAACCTTTTCAGTTACGTAATTTAACTCAGAGATATTCCCTAACTTCTTAATTATCGCATCAAAACGTATGGCTAATTTTTCATTATTTAATACAGAAAAGGCAATAGTATCCTTAAACGAGATATTCTTTTCTTTTCTTATTGTTCTGATCCCTGAAATAACCTCAGCAGCAATTTCAAAATCATTTAAAATAGTTTGATCTACAGCTTTAGGTTCAGGGTACGCAGAAACTATTAACGCCTCTTCTACACTCCTATCTGCAATTTGATGCCATAATTCTTCAGTTAAGAAAGGCATAAACGGGTGCAAAACTTTTAAGTTGTTTTCGAACATCTTAATTACGGTATCAAAAGTAACTTTATCAATTGGCTGCTGATATCCTGGCTTTATCATTTCTAATAACCAAGAACAGAAATCGTCCCAAATTAACTTATACGCAGTCATTAGCGCATCAGACAAACGATATTTACTAAAATGATCTTCCATTTCAGCAAATGCTGCTTGAAACTTATTATCATACCACTCTAATGCAATTTTACTTGCTTCAGGTTGTGCTATTGACTCACTAACCTCCCAACCACTAACTAACTTATAAGCATTAAATATTTTATTACTAAATGCTTTTCCTTGCTGTAATTTAGAATCATCAAATAACAAATCGTTTCCTGCTCCAGAACTCAATAACATCATTCCTGCTCGTACTGCATCAGCACTATAATCTTCTATTAAGCCTAAAGCATCAGGAGAATTCCCTAACGACTTGGACATTTTTCGCCCTTGTTGATCACGTACAATTCCTGTGAAATACACATTCTCGAAAGGCTTTTCGTTTTTAAACTCATAGCCTGCAAAAATCATTCTAGCTACCCAGAAAAAAATAATATCTGGCCCAGTTACTAAATCATTTGTTGGATAATAGTAGTTTATTTCTTCATTATCAGGATTTCTAATTCCATCAAATACGGATATTGGCCACAACCAAGATGAAAACCAAGTGTCTAATGCATCATTATCCTGCTTAAGGTCGGTCCTCGACAGCGAATTATTTCCTGTTTTTTCTTGCGCTAAAGCTAAAGCATCTGTGATGTTTTCAGCTACTACAAAATCTTCTTTCCCATCACCGTAGAAATATGCTGGTATTTGTTGTCCCCACCATAACTGACGTGATACATTCCAATCTCTAATATTTTCTAACCAATGACGATACGTGTTTTCTATTTTTTTAGGATATAACTTGATATCTCCATCTACTAAAACAGACTTTAATGCTGGTTTCACCAACTCATCCATTTTTAAAAACCATTGATCAGATAATCTTGGTTCAATAACCGCTTTTGTACGTTCAGATGTACCAACCTTATTCAAGTGATTCTCTACTTTAGGCAACGCTCCTAATTCTTCTAATTCCTTAGATATCTCTTCACGAACTACAAACCTGTCTTTTCCTTGATAATGTAATCCAAAACTATTCAGCGTAGCATCTTCATTAAAGATATCAATTACCTCTAATTTGTGCTTATCTCCTAAAACTTTATCATTCACATCATGAGCTGGAGTAACTTTCAAACACCCTGTACCAAATTCTAAATCAACATACTCATCCTCTATAATAGGAATTACTCTGTTGCAAATAGGTACGATTGCTTTCTTCCCTTTTAAATGTGTGTAACGCTCATCATTAGGATTAATACATATTGCAGTATCCCCTAAAATAGTTTCTGGACGTGTAGTCGCAACAGTCAGTACTTCGTCTGTTCCTTCAATTTTATAATTGATATGGTATAATTTACCTTGTTGCTCAACATGCACTACCTCTTCATCAGACAGTGTTGTTTTTGCTTCTGGATCCCAGTTCACCATTCGGTAGCCACGATAAATCATTCCTTTGTTATACAAATCAACAAACGACTTAATTACCGCTTCAGACATGTCATCATCCAAAGTAAACTTTGTTCTATCCCAATCACATGAACATCCTAGTTTTTTAAGTTGCTCTAAAATAACACCTCCGTATTCATTAGTCCAATCCCAAGCATGTTTTAAAAACTCAACTCTTGTTAAATCATTTTTATCAATCCCCTGCTCTTTTAAACGAGCAACAACTTTCGCTTCAGTTGCTATAGATGCATGATCGGTCCCAGGAACCCAACAGGCGTTTTTTCCGTGTAAACGAGCACGACGAATTAATACATCTTGAATAGTATTATTTAACATATGCCCCATATGTAAAATCCCAGTGACATTTGGTGGCGGAATTACAATTGTATATGGCTCTCTTTCATCTGGAGTTGAATGAAAATAATTATTTTTCATCCAATAGCTATACCATTTTTCTTCTACTGCTTTAGCATTGTATTTTCCTAAATCACTCATTTGGTCTAATATTTGTAATATACTCAACAAAAGTAACCATTACAAAACTATTTAAAAAGTGATTATCGCATTTGTAGTTAATATTTTGAATTAGGGAATATATAGAACGAAACACTGCTTTTCTATACTTCTTTTGAGTAGATTATCAGAAGTATATATTTTTGCATATATTTGATTTTATATTACCCTAAAAATCTATTACTTGTAATTCAAGTAAGTAACACTAAGAACAATGAAAAATTTATTTGCACTTTTATTCGTAAGCTTATTAAGTTTAAGTACTTATGCACAAGAAACTTCTGCCAAAATTGAATTTAAAGAAGATACTGTAGATTACGGAAAAATTGAAAACGGAAGTAACGGTGTAAGAACATTTACCTTTACAAATACGGGTAATGCTCCATTGGTAATTACTAATGTAAAATCAAGTTGTGGTTGTACCGTCCCTAAAAAACCTACTGCACCTATTGCTCCTGGTGAAAAAGGAGAGATCGAGGTAAAGTATGATACTAAAAGAACTGGTTTTATCAGAAAAACAATTACAGTAACCTCTAATGCTACAAATGTAAAAAACGGTGTTTCATATTTAAAAATTAAAGGAGAAATTAAAAAAATAGACAATAGTAGTATTCTTGAAAAGAAAGAAGAAAAAACAAAATCTATAATGGATCAATAAATCTGTTTTAAATATAAAAACCATTAAAAAAAACTCACTATTAGCGCGCTTTTTTTAATGGTGATTTTAACTTAAATTCTTTATTTAACACCCGTCCATTACGTTTAATTTTTAATTGTACAAGGGTATCATCTTCATCATAAAAGTGCCTGTTTATTTTTTTTAAAGTAAAATGAAAAGTCTTCAATCCGTTAACTTCTAACAAAATATCATTTTCTCTCAACCCTGCTATATCTGCTGGAGATCCTTCTCTAACTACATCAATTATAAATTCCGGGCTTAATAAATATGTTAAATCCACAAACAATATAAAATTATCTGTTTTCAAATTCTTCAACAACTCGTTATTGTTATTATTAGATACCGCTTCCCCATCTTGCCTCAAGATTATCCCCGATTTATTATAATAAAAAGAGTCCTTTAAATGTGAATTTGGTTTTAAATACATTTTTAAATTTGGGTAGTCCAATACAATTGTAAAACGTTTTAACAACTCTCCTCCTATACTACCTGCTCTATCTTTAAACCCTTTTATCTCTTTTGGCAAAGTAACAGGGTCAGGATAAGATATTTTAACATCCTTAAACCTTTCACCAGCAAAATTAAATCCTTCAATTTTACTTCTTTTCCCTAATATTTCTCCTGAAACTGACATTCCTAAAAAATCTTTATAGTAACCATATTTAGCTATAGATAGGCTATCTTCTTTAAACATCCAAACCCCGTCACTCATACCTGTATCCAATAACAGTTTGCGATTTTCTCCACGTATTTTTACTCCAACATATGGCTTGCCTTTTGAAAAAGTTAAATCAACAGCAGTATAGCGTTTCCATTTATTTTTATGGGTTCCCTTTCTCATTACCTTAACAACCTTCTTGGTATAGGAAATTTCAGTCACAAAATCTTTAAACAAATGATAGCCCAAAATACCATGAATTTCTTCTCCTAAATAAGCTGATAAATTTATATCCTGATTAAACGCCACATATATAGTATGAGCAGTACTTTTTAACCCCCCTACTTCTAATAAATTATTTTTTGATTTTAATGCAGTCACTTTAACATCATTAGCACCTTTAACTGTAAAGGTTCTTACGTTATTCAACATTAACGAATCAACTTTACTTACATTAAATAAAATCGTTTCCCTTACTCCGGTATCTAATAAAAATGATAACTCTACTCCATTTAATTTTACAGGAACAATAATAAGATTACTAACTAAATTGAAAGGGATTTTTACTTGTTTTTTATTATTCATTATCTCAAATGACGACTGAGAAAATAATGAACTTGAAAGAACAAAGCATGCAAAAATAAATATGTATCTTTTCATATATAAAAACATCTACCTAGAGTATGCATAAAAGTTACAAAAATATTAATGAACCTAATTCTAATTTAACAAAAATTAACGCAATAAAAACACACTTTTATCTCAATAAAAATATGTAATTTCGCATACCTAAATCAAGATATACAATGCCTAAAATTTCAGCCAAAGGACACGCAATGCCAGAGTCACCAATACGTAAATTGGTGCCATTTGCAGAGATTGCTAAAAAAAGAGGAACAAAAGTTTTTCATTTAAACATTGGTCAACCTGACATTAAAACTCCTCAAGTAGCACTAGATGCTATTAAAAATAATAATTTAGAAGTACTAGCGTATTCACGTTCTGAGGGCTCTGAAGAGTATCGTATAAAAATTGCCAACTACTACAGTAAGCATAATGTTAATGTAAAACATGACGACATTATTGTTACTACTGGCGGCTCTGAAGCTTTGTTGTTCACATTTGGTAGTATTATGGATGCTGATGACGAAGTAATTATCCCTGAACCATTTTACGCAAATTATAATGGTTTTTCTACCGCATCAGGCGTAAACATAGTTCCGGTTATGTCAAGTATTGATACTGGATTTGCTTTACCAGCAATTGAAGAATTCGAAAAATTAATAACACCTAAAACTAAGGCAATCTTAATTTGCAACCCAGGAAATCCAACTGGATATTTATATAGTAAAGAAGAAATTAAACAATTAGCCGCTATCGTTAAAAAGTATGATTTATTTTTAGTTGCTGATGAAGTATACCGTGAGTTTGCTTATGACGGATTAACGCATCATTCTGTTTTAGCAGAAAACGATTTGGATGATCACGCTATTGTTATTGACTCTGTTTCTAAACGTTATAGTATGTGTGGCGCTCGTATAGGCTGTATTGTTTCTAAAAACAAAGCTTTTATGGCTACTGCAATGAAATTTGCACAAGCACGTTTAAGCCCTCCAACATACGCACAAATAGCTTCAGAAGCTGCTTTGGACACTCCTGACAGTTATTTTACTGATGTGATTGAAGAATATACTGAACGTAGAAACACCCTGATTTCAGAATTGAAAAAAATTGATGGAGTAAAAGTAGCTACTCCAAAAGGAGCCTTTTACTGTATTGCTGAATTGCCTATTGCTGATGCTGATACTTTTGCACAATGGTTGTTAGAAGAATTTAATTTAAACGGAGAAACAATCATGGTTGCTCCTGCTGCCGGGTTCTACTCTACACCAGGAGTTGGATTAAATCAAATCCGTATTGCATACGTACTTAAAAAGGATGACTTAATTAGCTCAGCAAATATTTTAAAAGCAGCACTAGTAGCATATAAAGCTATAAACGAAGTAGCTACAGTATAAACACCCTCACTTCAATCCTCTCCTTTAAAGGGAGAGGAAGTGTTTAACTAATATTTTGTAACTTCATGTGATTTTCTGTAGCTTACGGAAGCAGATTGTATCGAGAAGTCATTAATTCTAAACTTTAAATTTTAAACCTAACTATCTTTTGAACATCCAACACAACATTTCACTTAAAAACTACAACACTTTTGGTATTGATGTTTCCGCAAGGGATTTTGTTGCAGTAAGTAATACAAATGAATTATTACAAGTATTACAGCAGAACAAAAAAGACTTATTTATTCTTGGTGGAGGCAGTAATATGTTACTTACTAAAAATATAGAGGACGCTTTAGTGGTACACATACACTTAAAAGGAAAAACAGTTATAGATGAAAATGATGATTATGTTTGGATACAAGCTAATGCAGGAGAAAATTGGCATGAATTTATTCTTTGGTGTATAGACAACGGGTATGGCGGATTAGAAAACATGTCATTAATCCCTGGGAATATCGGTACTGCCCCAATACAGAACATTGGCGCGTACGGTAAAGAATTAAAAGATAATTTTATTGAATGTGAAGCAGTAGAAATAGCTACTGGTACAACAAAAATATTCAATAAAAAAGAATGTGAATTTGGGTATCGAAATTCAGTTTTCAAAAAAGAATTAAAAGGACAATATATTATTACGGCTGTTACCTTTAAGCTCACTAAAAAAAATCATGCCTTAAATACTGGTTATGGTGCAATTGAAAATGAATTAGCAGACAAAAACATCACAAACCCTTCTATTAAAGAAATCTCTAATGCAGTAATCGCAATTAGACAATCCAAATTACCAGACCCTAAAATATTAGGAAACAGTGGTAGTTTTTTTAAAAACCCTGTTATCTCTCAAACTGAATTCGAACAGTTTATAACTACGTTTCCTGAAGCGCCAAGTTATAGAGTTTCTGATAATGAAGTAAAAGTGCCTGCTGGGTGGTTAATTGAACAAGCTGGCTTTAAAGGAAAGCAATTTGGCGATGCAGGTGTTCATAAAAACCAAGCCTTAGTATTGGTGAATTATGGAAATGCTAGCGGAAAAGAAATTTGGGCCTTAGCAATGAAAATAAAAACTGCAGTTTTTGAGCAATTTGGAATTGAAATTAACCCCGAAGTGAACGTGTATTAATCAAGTTTATCCATGTTTTAACACTTATACACCTTACTATTTCAATCGTATTCCTATTTTAGTGTAAAATAAATTTTAAATGAAATTTTTCCCGCTATTACTCTTGTTCCCACTATTCCTTTCCGCACAAAATGGATTGTTCGAACATAAAGAAAATTTTACCCGTCAAGATTCTTTACGTGGTAGTATTACTCCTGAACGTGAATGGTGGAATTTAAAACATTATGAATTATCAGTTGAAGTATTTCCAAAAACTAAAACGATAAAAGGTAATAACATTATTTGTTTTGAGGTTTTAAAACCTGCTAAAAAAATGCAGATAGACTTACAAGAACCATTGCGAATAACTAAAGTCACACATCAAAAGCAAGAACTAAACTATACTAGAGAAGGAAATGTGTATTGGATTTATTTCTCAAAAAACCTACCCATAAGTTTAGAAGAAAAAATCACTGTTTATTACGAAGGAAAACCCACTGAAAGTAGAAACCCACCGTGGTCTGGAGGGATCACTTGGAGAAAAGATGAAAAGGGAACTAATTTCATTTCTTCTTCAAACCAAGGAATTGGAGCAAGTATTTGGTGGCCAAATAAAGACCATAGCTACGATGAACCAGAAAATGGTATAGATATGCATATTACAGTTCCCGAACATTTAACCGATGTCTCTAACGGAAGATTAATTAACACTATTCATAACAAAAAAGCCAAAACTAAAACTTTTCATTGGCAAGTTACTAACCCAATTAACAACTACGGAGTAAATATTAATATTGGTAATTACACCCATTTCTCAGAAGTTTTTAAAGGAGAAAAAGGAAACTTAGACTGTAACTATTGGGTGCTAAAACACAACTTAGCGAAAGCAAAAAAACAATTCAAACAAGCCAAAATGACTTTAGAAGCATTTGAACATTGGTTTGGCCCATATCCCTTTTATGAGGATAGTTACAAATTAGTTGAAGCACCATATTTAGGTATGGAACACCAAAGCTCCGTTACGTACGGAAATAAATATCAAAATGGTTATTTAGGTAGCGATTTAAGCGGCACGGGGATTGGCTTAAAATTCGATTTTATTATAGTACACGAAAGTGGTCACGAGTGGTTTGCAAACAGTATTACTAACAAAGATGTAGCCGACATGTGGATTCATGAAAGTTTTACTGCGTACTCTGAAAGTTTATTTATTGATTACCATTTCTCTACAGAAGAAGCTAATAAATATGTAATTGGCACAAGAAAATCTATAAAAAATGACAAACCACTCATCGGGCAATACAACGTAAATAATGAGGGCTCTGGTGATATGTATTATAAAGGAGCCAATATGCTACATACCCTTCGTCAAATAATAAATAATGATATGTTATGGAGAGAAATATTACGAGGATTAAATAATGATTTCTACCATCAACAAGTCACTACTGAACAAATAGAAAACTATATTAGCACCAATACTAAACTAGATTTAAGCGGTTTCTTTGATCAATACTTAAGAACAATCAACATCCCAGTGTTTGAATATCAAATAAAAAACAAACAAGTTTCTTTTAAATTCATCAACACTGTATCCAACTTCTGTATCCCTGTTAAAGTATGGATTAATGGCCAGTCAACTTGGTTATTCACAACCACAGAATCAAAAACTTTTGATTTCAATAAAAGTATTAAATCCTTTAAAATAGATCGTAATTTATACATAAAGTCAACAAAGATCTAAAAACTATGTAGTTATAACTCATAAAAAACTCACTTCATCGTTAATAAATGTATTTAACCTATAGTTTCGCTAGAGAACTATAAAAACATCAATGATGAAAAAAGTTACTTTATTAGGATTATTAATGTCCTTATTATTTGTTTGCACATTGCAAGCACAAAACCGTAAAGGTTTAGAATTATCCGAAACAAACAAAGAATTCTTAAGAGCAAACCCTGAAAGAGGTGTATGTACATCTTACGAATACAATGAAAACTTAAGAAGTTTAGGTTTAATTTCTTCTGATGAAGAGTTTGAAAGAGCTATTGCAAAACAAATCGTTCAAGATAGACTAGATGCATCTCAAGGAAAAATGGCGCCAATATATAGAATTCCAGTTGTTGTACATGTTGTACACAATGGAGAAGCTATCGGTTCAGGACCAAATATTTCAGATGCTCAAATATTAGCTCAAATTGAGGTAATGAATGAAGATTTCAGAAAAATGGCAGGAACAAACGGAGCGAGCACAAACGCTGCTGGTGCTGATTCATTTATTGAATTCTGCTTAGCAAAAGTAGACCCTAGTGGAAATGTAACTACTGGAATTACAAGGCACAATGGTGGACAAGCTTCATGGGCTGGCTCTGCTTTAGACGCATTCAAACCAGGAACAATCTGGGATCCTACTAAATACTGTAATATTTGGACTGCTACTTTAGGTGCTCAAGATTTAGGGTATGCTCAATTCCCTCATGCGAATGGAGTAATTACAGGTATGACTGGTGGTTATGTCGGTGGTACAGCAAACACTGATGGTGTTGTAATGGGCGCTACTACATTCGGATCTTCTCAAAAGTATCCAGCAGGTAACTACAATGCTCCTTTTGACTTAGGAAGAACAGTTACCCATGAAGTTGGGCACTGGCTAGGATTAAAACATATTACTGGTGATTCTAATTGTGGTGATGACAACTGTGCAGATACCCCTACTCAAGCAGCACAATCAAACGGATGCCCTACAAACCAAAACACTTGTAGCTCTCTTGATCAAATTGAAAACTATATGGATTACTCAAATGATTCATGTATGAATACATTTACAAACGACCAAGTAGCACGTATGAGAGCTATACTTAACCCTGCAAACAATATTGTAAACAGAGGTTCATTAGTTTCTATTGACGCTACTCCTACAGCCTGTAGTACTTCTCCAGACTTTACAATCGCAGCAACAAACAGTCCTATTTCTGCTACTCAGGGTACTGCAAGTGAAGTTTTTACCCTAAATTTTGCAGTGCTTAACGGATATAACGCAAATACTACTTTTTCTGTAACTAACGGATTACCACCTGGTGCAACTGCAACGTTTAGCCCAACTTCCATGAATGCAAATGGTGCATTTACATTAACAATAGGAAGCCTTTCGGGAGTTGTCGCAGGTACTTATACAATAACTATTTCTGCTGCTGGAACAACTACAAAAACTGTAGACGTTGTATTAACTATTGGAGCCTCTTGTAACGCACTTGTTACGAATAGCACTACTGTTAACATACCTAATGCTACTACAAACGGTACTGAAGTTGCCCCAGGAGTGTCGACTATTAATATAACGAATGATGTAATTATTACTGATGTAAATGTAACAGTAAATATTGCTTATGTATATATTGAGGATTTAAGACTTGAACTAGAAAGTCCTTCAGGAATAAAAATTAACTTGGTTAAAAACTTATCTGGAAATAGTGGAGACAATTTTACAAATACCATTTTCGATGACGCTGGAACAACAGCCATTACGGCAACAACTAATGCTAATGCTCCATTTACAGCAACATATTCTCCAGAAAACCCTTTGTCAGTACTTAACGGACAAAACAGCATTGGTAACTGGAAATTAAATGTATATGATAACTGGACTGATTCTACAGGAACAATAAACTCTTGGAGTATAGAAATTTGTGGAACTCAAGTTTTAGGAATTGAAGACACAAAAATTGCAGATTCATTTGCACTATGGCCAAACCCTAATAACGGAGAGTTTCATGTTTCTTTCAATACAACAAATAGCGATACTGTTGCTTTAACAGCTTTCGATATTAGAGGTAGAAAAGTTACTGAACAACGTTTTGAAAATAATTCAAATGTTTTCAATCAAACTGTTAATTTCAATATGCTTGCAAAAGGAGTTTATATTTTAAAAATAAAAACTGGAAATAATGAATTCTTTAAAAGATTAGTTATTAAATAACATTCTTTTAAAGAACCCGAATGAATTAAAAATGACTCGCTATGCGGGTCATTTTTTTTCTCCCAACCTCAAACATTAACCGTCTAAATTTATTTTTACAGTATCCCGTCAAAAAACTCTACTTTAATTCTAAAACTATTTACACACAGCCTTTCCCCTACACTTATAATGCCCTACCTGCTTAGTTTGGTAAGCTCATATCTTTTTTTTCATTATATAAAACAAATTTCAATCCATACTTTAAACAAATCAAGTAAAGATATACAATACATGAAACATCGTCTAAATGCATTTTTAACTCTTAAATTGTTATAAATAAAACACTTTAAGAGCTACTGGTTTACTGAAACCTATTAAATCCAGTGAATAAATAGGCTTAACAAACAAAGTATTCATTTCGCCAAAAACCACTCAAAACACTGAAAATCAACTCATAAAAATCTCACATTCAGTAAGCAGAAGGGCTTTATTACTTATGTTTGGAGTAAATAATTCAACCCCATATAAATCATAATTTGTTATGAAAACAACAAAACTACATTTTAAACAAAAATTACTAGTATGTATTGTACTAGTATTAACCGCTTTTACTTTTTCACATGCGCAAAACAGAACTTGCGGGATGGAGCAACACATGAGTAAACTACTCAAAAACCCTGATTTTGCAAAAGCATACGCAAAAAGACAAGCTGCTTTTAACCTCAAGTTTAACGAAATTAAAACTCAAAAAACCAATGGCACTTACCAAAAAAAAGCAACACTATACATTCCTGTAGCAGTTCATTTTCCAGCAGGAAGTGAAGCTAACAGAGCTTGTTTAGAATCCCTTGCACAATCACAAATAGATGTATTAAATGAAGACTATAAAGGTACAAACGCAGATTTAATAGCTAAATGGCCAACATTTGCAGCAAGTTTCCCTGGTGTAACTACTGGGACAACTGACGTAAAGTTTTGTATTGCTACCAAAAACCATCCTACTGTATCTCCTGCTATAGCAGACGGAAGCTTGGCAGTTACTATTGGTAGTACCCAATCAGGAACATTTGCAACTACCGACAACAATACCTCTTGGGTAGGTTATATGAACTTTAATGTAAAGGATGTTGGTGCAGGTATTTTAGGATATTCACCTTTAGGCGGAAGTATTAGCGCTGGTAACTCTGTTGCAATTAATACTTTTGCTTTCGGAAAAGGGATAACTAATTGTACGGGGTATGTTCCTGCAGGATCTTCTGCTTTAGGAAGAACTGTAACACACGAACTAGGACATTTTTACAACTTAGACCATACTTTTAATGGTGGATGTGCTGGTGCTGGTGACAGTGTTGCTGACACGCCTGCAGTAGCTTCTGAAAAATACGGTTGTGTAAATACACCTGCTGGACTAGATGCTAGTTGTGTTGCTTCTCAAAAAGCATTGAGAATGAACTTTATGGATTATGCTGACGACCCATGTATGTGGATGTTTACCGCTGGACAATCGACTAGAATGGAAGCTTATTTTGCTACTGTTGCTTCAGACTGGAAAACAAATGTTATTTCTTGCCAATCACCTGACTTTACAGTTACTGCTACTAATAGCCCAGTAGCTGTTTGTGCTCCTACAAATGGTGTTTTTAACTTTACTTTTGGGATTTCAAATGGATACAATACTACTACTACTTTAAGTGTTACTGGTGGTTTACCAGCTGGAGCAACTGCTGTTTTTAGTCCTACAAGTATGAATGCTGCTGGCAACTTTACATTAACATTAACAGGTACTATTGCTGCTGGAAATTATCCTATGACTATTTCTGCTGCCGGAACTACTACTAAAACAGTAGATATTGTATTATCTGTACAAGCAGGAATACCAACAGTACCAACATTAACAACTCCTACAAACGGAGCTACTGGACAAGCTATGCCAACAAACTTGGTATGGGCAACTTCAGCTAATGCAGCTACTTATACGGTAGAAACTGCTACTGATGCAGGATTTACAGCAAACACAACCTCTAACTCTGTAAGTACAACAAATTATAGCGCTACTGGATTAACGCAAGCAACTCAATATTTCTGGAGAGTTAAAGCAGTAAACGGATGTGGAGAATCTACATACTCTTCAGTATTTAACTTTACAACTGCTACAATATCGTGTAATACAGGCAATAATAATACAAGTGTTGCTATCCCAAATTCCACTACGAACGGTACCGAAGCAGCTCCAGGAGTTTCTACAATTGTTGTAAGTAATAATGTTACGATAACAGATGTAAATGTAACAGTAAATATTACATATGGTTATGTTGAAGACTTAAGACTAGTGCTCACCAGTCCTACTGGAACAACTATAGAGCTACTTAAGAATCTTGCTAGTAATAGTGGAGCGAACTTCACTAATACTGTTTTTGACGATGCGGGAACTACGGCAATAACAGCTACTGCTGCAGCAAACGCACCTTTTACAGCAACATATTCTCCTGAGAATCCTTTATCTGTTGTAAATGGCCAAGCTTCTGTTGGAAACTGGACACTATCTGTTTATGATAATTGGACTGATGATTCTGGAACAATCAATTCTTGGAGCATAGAAATTTGTGGAAGTCCTGTATTAGCAATTGAAGACACCCAAATTGCAAATTCATTTGCACTATGGCCAAACCCTAATAATGGAGAGTTTCATATTTCTTTCAATACAACAAATAACGATGCTGTTGCTTTAACAGCTTACGATATTAGAGGTAGAAAAGTTACTGAACAACGTTTTGAAAACAACTCAAAAATATTCAATCAAACCGTTAATTTCAATATGCTTGCAAAAGGAGTTTATATTTTAAAAATACAAACTGGAAATAACGAGTTCTTTAAAAGATTAGTTATTAAATAAGCTCATTTAACCAACCAAATTATTTATAAAAATGACTCGCTATGCGGGTCATTTTTTTTGCCCAATACCCTCTCTTACTTACAGCAATACCAATAGTGCAAATTTATTCAAAACAGTAAAAAATCACTTGATTTTTTTACAACAAACTAAATATCAACGAATTATTATCAAATTATTTTTCCTATACGAAACCCTATACAAAACAAGCATTCGCACAAAGATTAAGAGGGCAATAACATCGTTAAAAAACACAAAAAACACATTAATTGTTAAATACTTGCATTTAATCCATATATTACCCCTCTTTAACCCTTTAATTAATTATTAAATAAACCAAAATTACCATGAAAAAAATTACCCTTTTAAAAAGGAGTTTCCTTTTTAGTTTAGCAATTATGCTATTTAGTTTTACACATGCCCAAGAAAAATGTGGCACTGCTGAATTAATGAAACAAAAATTAAAAGACCCCGTATTTGCTAAACAATACGCCAAGAGACAAGCAAAATTTGAAGCAAAATTTTTAGAACTTCAAACACAGAAATCAAACGGCACATACAAAAAGGCGACCTTAACCATCCCTGTTGCAGTTCATTTTCCTAGCGGAAACGAATCTGACCGTGCTTGTTTAGAAGCTTTCGCTGAAACTCAAATAGCTATTTTAAATGCGGATTACACTGGTACAAATTCCGATTTTTCAGATTGGGCAGCGGCTAGTTCATTTTACCCTGGATTAAATACGGGTGCAGCAGATGTTGTTTTTTGTATTGCTACATTAAACCACCCAGCAAACACCGACTCTGATTTAGTTGAAGGAGGTCCTGCCGTCACTATAGGGTATACAGGCTTTGGGGGAAATGATACTGATGCAAAATGGGGAGGATATATGAACTTTCTTGTTAAAGATGCCGGAAGTGGAATATTAGGATACTCACCATTAGGCGGTAGTATTGCTAATGGTGCATCTGTAGTAATTGCACCTACAGCATATGGATCAGGAGCTGGTTGTAGCGGATACACTCCAGGCGCTCCATACAACTTAGGAAGAACAACAACGCATGAGTTAGGTCATTTTTTCAATTTAGACCATACTTTTAATGGTGGTTGTACTGGTGCAGGTGACAGTATTGCTGACACACCTGCTGTTGCAAATCCAACTTATGGTACACCTGCACCAGGTTCAGTTGCGGGATGTAACAACCCTGAAAAGGCGTTAACAATGAGTTATATGGATTACACTAATGATACTCACATGTTTATGTTTAGTGCAGGTCAAATAACTAGAGTTGAAGCGTATTGGGCTACTATAGCTTCTGACTTTAAAACTGGCGTAACAGCATGTAATTCTGATTTTACTGTTACGGCAAACAACAGTCCTGTTTCTGTTTGTTCCCCTACGGATGCTATATTTAATTTCACATTTGCTACTAGTGGTGGATATAATGCAAATACTGCATTTACTGCAACTGCCGGAGTCCCTAACAATGCCACTGTAGCTTTTTCACCAACTGCATTAAGTGCTGATGGTTCTTTTACAATGACTATTGGTAATATTGCAGCCGTAACAACTGGTGATTATACAATAACTGTTACAGCAATTGGAACTACTACCAAAACTTTAGATGTTGTATTATCAGTTCAAGCTGGAGTGCCTTCAGCTACAACATTAACTTATCCCGCTAACAACGCCACAAGCATAGGAAGTAGTAGCTTTCTTACATGGAATACTGCTGCAAATGCAGCTACTTACACAGTACAAATAGCCACTGACGCTGGATTTACTACAAATATGACGACAAATACGGCTAATACAAATAATTATACAGCTACTAACTTAAACCCTAGTACTCAGTATTTCTGGAGAGTGAAATCACTTAATGGATGTGGAGAGTCAGTGTATTCTATTACTTTTAATTTCACGACAGCTGCTATATCATGTACTACTTATAATTCTATTCAAAACAACATTACTATTCCTGGTACGGGGACTACTGAACATGTAATAACATCTACATTGAACATACCTGATAATGTATCAATTACAGATGTTAATGTTACGATTAATGTACAACATGTGTGGGCTGGTGATGTTGAATTAAAATTAACCTCTCCAAATGGAACAGAAGTTATTTTATTAGCAAATAGTAAATGTGATGATGGAACGGACGACATTGGAGTTACTTATGATGACCAAGCAGGAGGACCTATATCATGCAGTACATCTGCACCTTGTGTTGGAGGAACAATACAACCTGAAAATACGCTGTCCGTATTTAATGGTGAAGCATCTACAGGAAACTGGATTGTAACAGCTACAGATGGATACCCAAGTGATGATGGCGGAGAATTTTTAAATTTCAATATTGAAATTTGCGGAGCACCCGTCTTAGGAATTGAAGACACTAAATTTACAGAATCTGTAAGCGTTTATCCTAACCCTAACAACGGAGAATTTTTTGTTTCTTTCCACTCTACTACAAGTCAAGCAGTAAAACTTTCTCTATTTGACATGAGAGGAAGATTAGTTTCGAAACAAACTTTTGAAAACAATTCTAATGTATTCAACCAAAAAGTTCGTTTTAACGACTTAGCAAAAGCCGTTTATATTTTAAAGATACAAACTGGTAATAGCGAAACCTTTAAACGATTGATTATTAAATAACATCTTTTAAACAATCGGAGCATATTAAAAATGACTCGCTATGCGGGTCATTTTTTTTGTTTAAAATATATTACCTTTGTAGTATAAATTATATTTCAATGAGACTTCTCTTACTTACTATCGGACTACTATCATTAGCTGTTTTAGGAATTGCTATTAAACTTTGGGCTAAAAAAGACGGTAAGTTTTCTGGCACTTGTGCAAGTCAGAACCCAATGCTTAACAAAGATGGTGAAGCTTGTGGTTTTTGCGGAAAACCAGCTGATGAAATTGGAAATTGTGATGAACCTCAGCACGAAAACTAACACCTATACTTCTACTCCTCCAATATATGCTTACAATTTTACTATATGCTTTTATAGCGATTACTAGTATTCAACTTATTTATTTTCTTTTAGTTTTTAGTCGATTTTCTTTTGCTAAAAAAAAGAAAACAACACAAAACAACATTCCTATTTCAGTGTTGATTTGTGCAAAAAACGAAGCGAAAAATTTAAAAACCTTTCTGCCATCAATAATAAATCAAAAACACCCCAACTTTGAAATAGTTTTAATTAACGACGCTTCCTATGACGATACATTAGAAGTAATGGAATCCTTCCAAGAAAAACATTCAAATATCAAAATTGTTAATGTAGAAAATAACGAAGCTTTTTGGGGTAGTAAAAAGTACTCACTAACTTTGGGTATTAAGGCTAGTACAAATGAATACTTGCTTTTAACTGATGCCGATTGCACTCCAAAATCGGATCAATGGATTTCAAGCATGAGTGCTCATTTCTCTGAAAATAAAAAATTTGTTTTAGGCTATGGAGCCTACAAAAAGAAAAAAAATTCCATCCTTAATGCTTTAATACGATTTGAGACACTATTAACAGCTATTCAATATTTTTCATATGCCAAAGTAGGAAACCCATATATGGGAGTTGGCAGAAATTTAGCCTATCATAAAGCTGAATTCTTTAATGTAAATGGTTTTATGAACCACATGGATGTTCGTTCAGGTGATGATGACTTGTTTGTAAATCAAGTAGCTACAAAAAAGAATACAAGTATTGAATTTTCAGAAGAATCACATACACTGTCAAATCCTTCTAAAACATTTTCTGAGTGGTTTACCCAAAAAAGAAGACATGTCTCTACCGCAAGTCACTATAAGGGAAAAGACCAGTTCTTTTTAGGTTTATTTTACGTATCCCAAATTTTATTTTGGCTCTTATTTATTGTCCTTATAAGTTTTCTTTTTCAATGGGAGTTGGTGTTAATCATTTTCGGAATACGAATTCTGGTTCAATATCTTGTTTATGGGTTTTCTGCTAAAAAATTAAAAGAGCAAGATTTAATTTTTGCAATTCCGTTTTTAGAACTCTTTTTAATTCTATTTCAATTAACTATATTTATAACAAATAGGTTTTCTAAACCAAATCATTGGAATTAAATAACAACATATTACTCCAACAAATTGCCAAAGCAAAAAAAGGCCACCAAAGTGCGTTTAATTTTTTATTAGACACCTATTGGAAAGAAGTATATGGATTTCAGTTAAAACGAACTCAAAATGAAATTGATGCTGAGGACATCACTATCCAAACATTTTCCAAAGCTTTTCATAAAATTGATTTGTTCAGTGAAGAATATAAGTTTAGCACATGGTTGATAACGATCTCTAAAAATATTCATTATGATATTTTACGAAAAAAGAAAACTTCTATTACTTTAAACAACTTAAGTAAGGATAATGATGCGCTTCAAGATATTATTGACGACGCTCCTTCTGCAGAAGATAAAATTATCATTGAACAGAATTTAGCAAAATTATTGAGAGATATAAAAAAACTAAAACCTCATTACCAGCAAGTCATTCAACTACGATACTTTCAAGAAATGAGTTATAAAGAAATAGCTAACGAGATTAATGAACCCATGACAAACGTAAAAGTAAAATTGTTACGTGCTCGAAAATTACTAGCAGAAATAATTCAACGAAAGTAACCCCTCTTTTTTTTTGCACTTGCGACATCACAACATTGTAGCAAATACCCATATGACAAGTTTACGAAGTATTGAAAGGAAAAACACTTTTGATTTCAAGGCAAGCCAGCGAGTATTAAAATTTCATGTGTGAGTAAATAATACTATTTTTCTGTTTATCTTTGCCTACCCTTAGAAATAATTTATTATGAACACAGATCAATCTAGCGTATTACCTCCAAAAGGAAAACCGAAATGGTTAAAAGTAAAATTACCTGTTGGAAAAAAATATACTGAATTAAGAGGATTAGTAGATAAATACAAATTAAATACAATTTGTGCTTCTGCTAGTTGCCCTAATATGGGAGAGTGCTGGGGTGAAGGAACTGCTACCTTTATGATTTTAGGAAACATATGTACCCGTTCATGCGGATTTTGTGGCGTAAAAACCGGTAGACCAGAAACTGTAGATTGGGATGAACCTGAAAAAGTTGGACGCTCTATAAAAATCATGAAAATCAAACACGCTGTATTAACTTCGGTTGATAGAGATGATTTAAAGGATATGGGAACTATTATTTGGACAGAAACCGTAAAGGCTGTTAGAAGAATGAACCCAGAAACAACTATTGAAACGTTGATTCCTGACTTTCAAGGAATCGAAAAGCATTTAGATAAAATGATTGCTATTGCTCCTGAGGTTATTTCTCATAATATGGAAACCGTAAAAAGGTTGACCAGAGAAGTCCGTATACAAGCAAAATATGAACGTAGTTTAGAAGTATTACGTTATTTAAAAGCTAACGGGCAACGAAGAACTAAAACAGGAATTATGCTTGGTTTAGGAGAAACAAAAAAGGAAGTTATTGAAACCTTAAAAGATATCAGAAATGCAAATGTTGATATCGTCACTATTGGTCAGTACCTACAACCAAGTAAGAAGCATTTACCTGTACAACGTTTTGTTACTCCAGATGAATTTGCTGAATACGAAAAAATAGGAAAAGAACTTGGTTTCAGACATGTAGAAAGCGGTGCATTAGTCCGCTCTTCATACAAAGCTCACAAACATATTTTATAAAAGAATTTAGACCGCTTCGTTGTTAGATTCAACCTCCTCGAGGCAAGTCCACGAGGTATGAATTAAATAACAACATTTTTTCGTTCAAGACATCCCGATAGTTATCGGGACAGGGCATTAACCCCACTGGTGGGAATAAAATTTCTAATTAATTGAAAACAAGAATAGCAATAAACGGATTTGGTAGAATTGGTAGAAGTCTTTTTAGATTACTTATCAATCATCCAACTATTGAAGTTGTTGCTATTAATGATTTAGCAGACGCTAAAACATTAGCACACTTACTAAAATACGACAGTATTCACGGAGTCAGTAAGGCTACAATTTCGGCTAATACAAATCACATCCTAGTAAACAATATTGCAATTCCTTTAAGTAACGCTAAAACTCTTGAAGGCATTAATTGGAAACCATATAATATTGATATTGTAATTGAAGCTACTGGGGAATTTAAAACCTCAACGGAGTTAAATAATCATTTGAATAACGGAGCTAAGAAAGTAATACTAGCTGTCCCTCCACAATCAAACGACATTAAAATGATTGTTGTTGGCGTAAATGAAGGTATTTTAGACGGCACAGAAACAATTGTATCTAATGCTTCATGCACTACAAATAATGCCGCACCTATGATTAAAGTCATAGATGAATTATGCGGAATAGAACAAGCATACATTACTACAATACATTCTTTTACTACTGACCAGAGTTTACACGATCAACCACATAGGGATTTAAGAAGAGCACGAGCTGCAACACAATCCATAATTCCTACAACATCAGGAGCAGCAAAAGCCTTAACTAGTATTTTTCCAAAACTCGCCAACACAATTGGAGGTTGTGGAATTAGAGTACCAGTACCTGATGGTTCGTTAACTGACATTACTTTTAATGTAACTAACGAAACTAGCATAGAAGAGATCAATAGTGCTTTTAAAAAAGCTGCTAATACTAACTTAAAAGGAATCTTAGATTATACTGAAGATCCAATAGTATCAGTGGACATTATCAACAACCCTTACTCCTGTACTTTTGACGCGCTGTTGACTTCCGTTATTGGTAAAATGGTAAAAATTGTTGGGTGGTATGATAATGAAATAGGCTACAGCAACCGACTGGTTGATTTAATCAAGATTTTAAGCAAATAATCCTTTCTATAATATTGCAAGAAAACTATTTGGTAAGAATTACTCAAATAGTGTATCTTTATTTCCTTTAAAAGCTGAAGCTTACTCCTTCATCTTTATTAAATCATTATTGCTACCAATTATTCAAAGCTATCATCACACATGAAATTATTCATCAAACTAGTACTGTTTAGTTTTTCTTTATTGACTTCATCACTTCTTTTTTCACAAAGTAAGAGTGATATTGAAGATCAAATTTACATGCATTTAAATAAAACAAGCGAACTAAGGACTCGCTTAGATTATGATGAAGCGTTAAAACACGGTAATATTGCTTTATCATTAGCTGATAAAATTAATGATCACGAATACAAATCTATAGCATATAGAGAGTTAGGTCGTGTTTTGATGGATGACAATAAGCTTGACAAAGCTAATATACACTTAAGTAAAGCTGCTGATATCCAACGCAGAAATAACTTAACAGAAGAACTTGCAAGAACAAGAAATGCTCAAGGCTTACTACATACGGAATTAGGCAACTACCACCAAGCATTAGTTTATTTTGATGAAGGATTAAAAATCTATAAATCACTATCACTATTTAGTAGCAGAACTAAAATATTAAATAACAAAGGAAAATTATTTTTAGCACAAAAAGATTATAAAAAAGCAAACTCAACATTTAATCACGCTTATACTGCAGCTAAAAGATTTGCTCAAGAACGTGAAAAAGCAGAAATATCACTATTCAAATCTCAAGCGCTAAACAAACTAGATAGAAGAAAAGAAGCTATAAGTACCTGTATAAGAGCTATTGATATCGGAAAAGCAATTCAATATAGATGGGTGATTATTGAAGGATACAAGACCCTTAGTAATATTCATGAAGATAATGGTAACCCTTCAAAGGCAATTGAATTACTTAAAACTCACAACAAAATTATTGACAGTATCTCTCGTATCAGTAAAGTACGTCTGACTGCTGAAGCTTATGCTAAACAAAATTCCGCAGAACAAGAAAAACGCATAGAACAACAAGAAGAAATAATTCAACAAAAAATAGAGCAAGAGGAAAGAAACCAAGTATTAACCTTTTTAGGATTGGCTTTCTTAATTTTATTCTTTTCATTCATCATCTTTTTATTTAACAACAATCAAAAAAGAAAGAAAGCAAACTTACTATTACAAAGCACCAACTATCAGCTAATAATCGCTAAAGACGAAGCAGAAAAAGCAACCAAGGCTAAAGCCAACTTCCTGTCAACTATTACACATGAGCTAAGAACTCCTTTATACACTGTTACCGGTTTAACTGATTTACTATTAGATGAAGACCCAAAAGAATCACAGAAAGGATATTTAAAATCTTTGCGGTTTTCTGGAGATTACTTATTAAACTTTATTAATGACATTCTTGATGTTAATAAAATAGAAGCAAATAAAGTTGAGCTTGAAAAGATTCCTTTTGATTTAAAAAAACTGAGTAAAGAAGTATTATTCACTCAAACAAAAGTAGCAAAAGACAACAATTCCAAACTTCATTTAAATTTTGAAGATAGTATTCCGGAATACTTATTAGGTGACTCTTTACGCATTTCTCAAATCCTAATTAACTTAGTTAGTAATGCCATAAAATTCACGAAAAACGGAGACGTAAATTTAAATATTACCAAAACCGGCTCTACATTAAATACTATCGATTTACTAATTGAAGTAAAAGATACCGGAATTGGAATTTCTTATGACAAACAAGATGAAATATTCGAAAGTTTCTCCCAAGGCTCAGTACAAATTAACAGAAAATACGGTGGTACTGGCTTAGGTTTAACCATTGTTAAAAACTTATTACAACTGATGGGAAGTAAAATTCAATTAAGGAGTCAACCAAATGTAGGGACAACTTTTTTCTTTGAAATTACTTTAGACCATGCAAAAAGAGAAAGTATTGAAGTGCCTAAAACTACAGAGATATTCCCAACAGACCTACTAGACATACTTCAAAACAAAAATATATTGTTAGTCGATGACGTTAAAATAAATCAGCTAATCACTCAAAAAACACTTACTAAAAAAGAAATTAATTGCGTGACAGCAGATAACGGAGAAGATGCCATATTAAGAGCACAAGAACAACAGTTTGACTTAATATTAATGGACATTCACATGCCTGGAATTGGTGGTGTTGAAGCCACTAAACAAATACGCCTATTTGATGCTAATATTCCTATTATAGCACTTACTGCAATTACAATTGAAAAAGAAGACTTGATTATGTTTAACGAAGCTGGGTTTAATGATATATTATCTAAACCTTTTAAAGCCGATACTTTTTTCAAGAAAATATATTTGCAATTGATTAAGTCAACTACTTAAAATAATTACCCTCTAAACAAGAATAAAAACGGCACACTTATTGGCTCATCCTAGGTGAGTTAGTTTTCAGGATTTTCAAAAAAAATCTAAATTAATTAGCTTTTTAAGAGGCCTACTATATAGGTCTCTTCTTTTTCGCCTTCTCATAGCAATTAAAATTCAAAGCCACCATATTAAATAGTTTACTCAATCAAGTTGAGTACAAGCCCTTCTGATTTATATATCACTTAAAAATACAACAGGAACTAGACTATGCTTTTATTTTTAAACTCATCTAAACCAAAGATAATTTAATTTACTTATGAGTGCCTTGAAATTTAAATGGTATTAGGTTCTTACAAATGACAAAACACTTTCATTAAAATCATTTTTATCATTTAAAAACTCTGTAACAATTGGCAAGTAAAATACATTTGTAAGCGAATCCTTCAAACGCATATAATCTTTTTCTGTAGTAATCACCAACTGCTTTTCAGAAAGTTCTTTTAGTTCTTTTACAGAAAAATTATGATGATCCTTATAAGAAATATGCTCAAAGTTGAGGTTTAAACCATTTAAATACTTCACCAATGGTTTTGGGTTTGCTATCCCTGTAACTAAAGTAAACTTCAAGCTATTTAATGACGTTAATAATCTTGATTCACTACCCCTTATTACATCCTTAGCATAGGATATACAGGTAAAGAACACTTGTTGACTTGATAGCGGGTTTATTTTTTTTCTTATTCTAGCTTGCTCTTCAAGTGATATATCTTTCGGGCATTTTGTTACAACAATACTATTAGCTCGTTTAGCTCCTCGTTTAGATTCTCTTAAATCCCCAGCTGGCAATATTAAATCATCTACAAATAACGAGTCATACTTAGTAAGCAATACATAAAACCCCGCAGTGACTTTCCTATGCTGAAAGGCATCATCTAATAATATTACATCTGGATTTACTTGCTGTATTAATTGTGAAATCCCATTTTGCCTATCGGCATCAACCGCAACATTTATATCAGAGAATTTTTGATAAAACTGCATCGGCTCATCTCCTAAATCATCAGCAGTAGATGATGCCCTTCCCAATACAAAACCTTCCGATTTCCTTCGATACCCTCTACTTAAAGTTGCAATACGAAATTCATCTTTCAATAATCGGACTAAATACTCAATCATTGGAGATTTTCCTGTTCCTCCAACACATAAGTTACCCACAGCTAAAATAGGCAAATCATAACTTTTACTTTTAAAAATTCCTTTATCAAAAAAGAAATTTCTAACAGATGTTACGACATCATAAATGATCGAAAACGGGTATAATATTTTTCTTAAAAATAGCACAATACGAAAGTAAACTTTCTACACTGTACTTGCAAATGATAAATATGTATCTTTGATTATGAATTCAAATATTGAATAACTTTAAAGATTAAAGCAAGTAGTTATTTTTATCGTTTAGATTGTTACTCTTTGTCTTTTCAACCTATTTTAATTCTTCAATCATTAATCAAATTATTTATGCAAATAAAAGATGTTATTCAATATATGGAAGAGTTAGCGCCTTTGGCTTATGCTGAAAGTTATGACAATGTTGGATTGCTTGTTGGAAACAAAAACACCCCATTAACAGGCATCCTTATAGCACATGATACACTGGAAGAAGTAGTTGATGAAGCAATTGCAAAAAAATGCAATTTGATAGTGAGTTTTCATCCGATTGTATTTTCTGGTATTAAAAAATTTAATGGTCAAGACTATGTAAACAGGGTAATTGTTAAAGCTATAAAAAATGATATTGCAATTTATGCAACACATACTGCTTTGGACAATGTTCAAAATGGAGTTAATAGTACTATTTGTGACCGACTAAACTTGATTAATAGAAAAACCTTGATTCCTAAAGCTGATTTCATATACAAACTAACCACATATGTTCCAGATATAAATGCAGAAGAACTTCGAGGCGCTTTATTTATTGCTGGAGCTGGAAACATTGGAAACTATAGTGAATGTAGCTTTACTATTTCTGGCAAAGGAACCTATAAAGGAAATGAGAACTCTAATCCGAAGATAGGAGAAAAAGGGGGATTCCACATTGAAAACGAAACACAAATCAGTGTAACATTTGAGAAACACTTAGAGTCGAAAATATTAAAAGCACTCTTTACAAATCATCCTTATGAAGAAGTTGCATATGAAGTAACAAAACTGACCAATACACATCAAAATATTGGCTTAGGTATGACTGGAGAATTGAGTGTTCCTATGAATGAAAACGACTTTTTAACATTCTTAAAAAAAGAAATGAATACTTCTTGCGTAAGGCATTCAAATTTACTTGGAAAAAGGATTGAAAAAGTTGCTGTTTTAGGTGGGTCAGGAAGTAGCGCTATTAAAAATGCAAAAACATCAGGAGCAGATGTTTATATTACGGCTGACCTGAAATACCACGACTTCTATCAAGCAGAAAATAGTATTTTATTATGCGACATTGGACATTATGAAAGTGAGCAGTACACAAAAACACTTTTATATGAGTTTCTTAGTAAAAAAATACCTAATTTTGCAATCGTTTTATCAGGCATTAATACTAATCCGGTCAATTATTTTTAGATATGGCAAAGAAAAAAGAAATTTCAGTAGAAGATAAGTTAAGAGCATTATACAACTTGCAATTAATCGATTCTCGTATTGATGAAATCAGAAATGTAAGAGGAGAACTTCCTTTAGAAGTTGAAGATTTAGAAGACGAAGTAGCTGGATTAAGCTTAAGAGTTGAGAACTTCAGCAACGACATTCAAACACTTAAAGACAATATTAAAGCTAAATTAAATGCTATTGAGGAATCAAAAGTTTTAATTAAAAAATACACCAAACAACAAGACAACGTTCGAAATAACAGAGAGTATACCTCTTTAGCTAAAGAAACTGAATTTCAAGACTTAGAAATACAATTAGCTGAAAAGAACATTAAAGAATTTAAAGCACAAATAGAGCATAAAAGTGAAGTGATTGGAAAAGCGCAAGAGCGTTTAACTGACAAAGAAACTCACTTAAAGCACAAGAAAGAGGCCTTAAATGAAATTCTTTCTGAAACAGAAAAAGAAGAAGAGGCTTTATTAGAAAAGTCTGCTAAATATCAAAAGCAAATTGAAGAGCGTTTGATGATTGCTTATAATAGAATTAGAACTAATGTAAAAAATGGTTTAGCTATTGTTGCTATTGAACGTGGTGCTGCTGGGGGTTCATTCTTCACGATTCCACCACAAGTTCAAGTAGAAATCGCTAGTCGTAAGAAAGTAATTACTGATGAGCATTCTGGTAGAATTTTAGTAGATGCTGAATTAGCAGCTGAACAAAAAATAAAAATGGAAAAAATGTTTGCTAAAATATAAGCAATCATTCCTGAATATAAAAAAAGCTATCTTTAAACGGATGGCTTTTTTTGTACCTTTATACCTCTTAAAAAAGACAAACCAAAACATGGGAGAAATTCAATTAACAAGAATCAATAAGTTTTTAAGCGAAGCTGGATATTGCTCACGCAGAGCAGCTGATAAATTGATTGACCAAGGTAGAGTAACCATAAATGGCGTAGTGCCTGAAATGGGAACAAAAATAGCACCTACTGATGAAGTTAAAGTTGATGGTAAGTTGATATCCGAATCACAAAAAAAACCTATCTACATTGCCTTTAACAAACCCGTCGGCATAGTTTGCACCACTGACAAAAAAGTTGAAAAAGACAATATTATTGACTACATCAACTACCCTACTCGAATTTTCCCTATTGGAAGATTGGATAAGCCTAGTGAAGGATTAATTTTCTTAACTAACGATGGTGATATTGTAAATAAAATATTACGTGCAAGAAATAATCACGAAAAGGAATACTTGGTAACTGTCGATAAACAAATTACTCAAGATTTTCTTAAAAAAATGGGGAATGGTATTCCTATTTTAGACACTATAACTCGCAAATGTAAAGTAGAACCTGTTAGTAAGCTTACATTTAAGATAACACTTACCCAAGGACTCAACAGACAAATTAGACGTATGTGCGAGTATCTAGAATACGAAGTAACCAAACTAAAGCGTATACGTATTATGAACATCTCCTTGGATGTTCCTGTAGGGCAATGGCGCGATATTACACCTGAAGAAATGAAAGAGTTAATCTCACTTACCGAAGATTCAAGTAAAACATTCTAACAAACTAAAAAGCCAAAATCAATATGATTTTGGCTTTTTAGTTTTATACACACTTAGCTTATGAATTCACACTATGACGTTCTCTCGCCAGCAAAGTATTCTTCAATAACATTGCAATAGTCATTGGTCCTACACCGCCAGGAACAGGTGTTATATGACTTGCTTTTTTAGATACACTTTTGAAATCAACATCTCCAGCTAATCTAAACCCAGATTTTTTAGTTGCATCCGGCAAACGAGTAATCCCAACATCTATAATTACCACGCCTTCTTTAACCATATCTCCTTTTAAAAATTCAGAAATACCTATAGCTACTATAATAATATCTGCTTGTTGAGTAATACTTTTTAAATCTTTTGTTCTACTATGTACTAAAGTAACAGTAGCATCACCAGCTTTACGCTTCTGACTCATTAAAATACTCATCGGACGTCCTACAATATGGCTTCTTCCCATAACAACAACATTCTTTCCTGAAGTTTCAATATTATAACGTTCTAAAAGCTCCAAAATACCATAAGGTGTAGCAGGTAAAAAACAAGGCAAGTCTAAAGCCATCCTCCCTACATTAGTAGGATGAAATCCATCAACATCTTTATCAACATCTACAGCCTCTAATACCTTTTGCTCATCAATATGTTTAGGTAATGGTAATTGAACAATAAAACCATCAACCTCTGTACTTTTATTTAACTTTTCAATTTCTTGCAACAACTTCTCTTCTGTAGTTTCTACTGGTAAATCGATTAATGTTGACACAAAACCTATTTGCTCACAAGCTTTAACTTTAGCGCTTACATATGTCATACTAGCCCCATCAGTACCAACTAATATAGCTGCTAAATGCGGTGCTTTTTTACCGTTAGCTTTCATCTTGGCTACTTCAATAGCTATCTCCTCCTTGATGTCTTTACTTGTTTTTTTACCGTCTAGTAATATCATGTTTTTTCAGTATTCAGTATTCAAAAAAAAAAAATGAGCTTAGCTCATTTTTTTTACTTCATTCCTTGCATCATTTGCATCATTTTCTTTCCGCCGCCACCTTGCATCATTTTCATCATTTTACTCATTTGATTAAACTGCTTTAGTAACTGATTCACTTCTTGTACAGACCTACCAGCTCCCTTAGCAATACGTTTCTTTCTATTTGCATTTATTGACGCAGGTTTAGTACGCTCTCCTGGCGTCATAGAATAAATAATCGCTTCAATATGCTTAAACGCATCATCATCAATATCCACTCCTTTCATGGCTTTAGAAGCACCTGGGATCATCCCCATTAAGTCCTTCATATTACCCATTTTTTTCACTTGTTGAATTTGCTTTAAGAAATCGTCAAATCCAAATTGGTTTTTTGCTATTTTCTTCTGAAGCTTTCTAGCTTCTTCTTCATCAAATTGCTCTTGTGCTCTCTCAACTAAAGAAACAACATCTCCCATCCCAAGGATACGATCTGCCATACGAGAAGGATGGAACACATCAATTGCTTCCATTTTTTCTCCAGTACCAATAAACTTAATCGGTTTATTTACTACTGATTTAATTGATATCGCAGCTCCACCACGAGTATCACCATCTAGTTTTGTTAGAATAACTCCGTCAAAATTTAATAGATCGTTGAAAGCTTTTGCCGTATTAACAGCATCTTGACCTGTCATAGCATCAACAACAAATAATGTTTCCTGAGGCTGAACTGCCTTATGCACATTAGATATTTCAGCCATCATAGCTTCATCAACTGCTAAACGCCCTGCAGTATCAATAATAACTACATTATGACCATTTGCTTTTGCATGAGCTACACCTGCAGTTGCAATTGCTACAGCATCAGTGTTTCCTCTATCAGAATATACATCAACATTAATTTGTTCTCCAACAATATGTAATTGATCAATTGCTGCTGGACGATAAATATCACAAGCAACTAATAATGGGTTTTTAGATTTTTTAGTTTTAAGGTAGTTTGCTAATTTACCCGAGAATGTAGTTTTACCAGAACCTTGCAACCCTGACATTAAAATTACGGTTGGCGCACCAGACAGATTAAGCCCTTCAGAGTCACCACCCATCAATTGAGTTAATTCATCTTTTACGATTTTAACCATTAACTGACTAGGCTGCAATGCTGTTAATACATTAGCTCCTAAAGCTTTTTCTTTTACTCTATTGGTAAAATCTTTAGCTATTTTAAAGTTAACATCGGCATCTAATAAAGCTCTACGAACTTCTTTTAGCGTATCTGCTACGTTTACTTCCGTTATTTTCCCATGTCCTTTTAAAACATGAAGTGCTTTATCTAACTTATCACTTAAATTATCAAACATATGTTATACCTTTTTAACTTTTAAACATCTCATATAAATCATTTCTTTTCAATTTAATTCCTTTCCGAAATATTTAGAAATTAAATTGACGTCATCTATTATTTGAGAAACGCAAAATTACACAAAATGAAGGGAGTAACAAAAGTTATTATACAAGAATACCAGCTATAATTCTAATAAAAAATGTATTTTTATTACTCAGGCACATTGTGCCTTTAGCTAAAGCTTATTAGTTGAAATGAAACTTCAGCAAGGTCTTGTGCCGAAAAACTATATTATTAACACCAGAATCAACAATCACTATATTAAAAGTAATATGCTTAAAAATATCATTTTATCATTATTCTGTGTACTCACATTAACAACTATACATGCCCAAAACAAGAACGTTTATGAAAGTAGATATACAGATGTAGTTACAAAAAACAATTTGATTTACGCGCTGTCAAAAACACATAAGCTAGTAGTCTGGGATATGAATAAAGGTGATATCTCTTATATTAAAAAAGAAATATCTTGTATCTACTCAAATAAAAAAAATGAGATATACTGTGTAACACTCGATGGAATAATCCAGAAAGAAACAACCACTAACCAATGGAAGAAGGTTGGCGCTTTTACAGGAACACCTTTTGCTATTCTCACCACTACAACAAACAAAATAGCTTCAATTTCAAGTAAAGGACTTAAGTACAACAACAAATACTACATGCCAACAGAGAAAAACAGAATCGGGAATGGTATGTATAGTTTTAAAAACAACAAACTACGTAAGCCACAATTAGCCTACATTGATCAAAAAGATAGAATTTGGATTAGTTATGATTTCGGGAAGTTTTCAGAAATATTTATTTTCGACACTAAAAAGTCTGCGTTCTTAAAACACAAACCACTATTAATTCTTGATGAAAAGAAAACGTTTAATAGCAAAAATGACTACTTAAAGGATTATCGTAAAAAACAATTCAAAAAATATCCGTATCATGTCAAAAAACTAGGAAAGCAATACATCTATAAATTCCCTACGGAACTACCTCTTTATTACGGAATTAAATCAATTACTCAAGACAAGGATGGTAACTACTTTTTTAGCGAAGGCTTAGCGTATTCTCATAAAAAAAATGGTTTTTATGAATATCTAACAACTATAGAAAAAAAGTTTTATAAAATTATAGAAAATAGTGAATCCGCTTTTAAAAAGCAAAATGAAATCATTGGACCTGTAGTTTACAACAACTTTAATGGATCGCTGTATTACTGCTCCAATTACGGAGTTTTTAAACTACATAAAAACGAATCAGGCTATAGGAATGAACTAATAATTGATCCGAATGTATTGCTATACTCTAAAAAAATATCCCATAACTACGGGAGCGTAATGAAGATAAGTAAGCTAGTTTTTATGGACGAGATTAGGTTTGTATTTTTAACCAAACAATATGGCTTTGGATATTATGATGGTGATAATTTGAATTTATTTAATTAGGCTCTTAAAGGTAAATATGACATTAATTATAGCTAACTAAAAAGTCTGATTTGTAATAAATCAGACTTTTTAGTTTTTCTTATTCCAGTACTTGTATTCATTTACATTCTTTCAGGAACAGCAATCCCTAATAGTCCAAAAGCAGATTTTATAATATTACCTACTAGACTAGACAACTGTACTCTGAATATTTTTTCATCTTCTGAATCTGCTCCAAAAATGGAAACATTTTGAAAGAAAGAATTATACCCTTTCACTAAATCGTACGTATAGTTTGCTATTAACGCTGGACTTTGATTTGTAGCTGCTAGCTGTATAATTTCTGGATATAGCTCCACTTGCTTTAACAATTCCTTCTCCTTCTCATGTAACGGAATGGTTACATTTTTAGAGTAGTCAATTTCAGCTTTTCTTAATATTGCTTGAATTCTAGCATACGTATACTGTATAAAAGGACCAGTATTTCCTTGAAAATCTACTGATTCCTTAGGATTAAATAAAATACGTTTCTTAGGATCTACTTTTAAAATAAAATATTTCAAAGCCCCCATACCAATAGTAGTGTATACTTCTTCTTTTTGAGTATCCGTATATCCATCCAACTTCCCTAACTCTTCAGAAATCTCTCTTGAAGTAGTCACCATTTCAGTCATCAACTCATCAGCATCTACTACAGTACCCTCTCTACTCTTCATTTTACCTGAAGGCAAATCAACCATACCATAACTTAAATGATGTAAGTTATCCGCCCAAGCATACCCTAATTTCTTTAAAATTAAAAACAACACTTTAAAATGGTAATCCTGTTCATTACCAACCGTATAAATCATCCCTCCAATATCCGGATTATCCTTTATCCGTTGTATTGCTGTACCGATATCCTGAGTCATATACACTGCAGTTCCATCCGAACGCAATACAATTTTTTCATCAAGTCCATCCGCTGTCAAATCACACCAAACAGAACCATCTTCTTTTTTAAAGAACACCCCATTTTCAAGTCCTTCAGCTATATTGTCTTTTCCTAATAAATAGGTATTACTCTCATAATAATACGAATCAAAATCAACTCCTATATTTTTATATGTTACCTCAAACCCATCATAAACCCATTGGTTCATTTTTTTCCAGAGCGCAATTACTTCTTCTTCTCCAGCCTCCCATTTACGAAGCATATCTTGAGCCTCTAAAATTAAAGGAGCTTGTTTTTTAGCTTCTTCTTCTGTTTTACCTTCGGATACTAAAACTGCAATCTCTTTTTTATATTCTTTATCAAACTTCACATAGTAATTCCCAACCAGCTTGTCTCCTTTTAACCCTGTTGACTCTGGAGTTTCTCCATTTCCAAAACGACTCCAAGCCAACATACTTTTACAAATATGAATCCCTCTATCATTAATCACTTGAGTTTTATACACTTTTTTCCCGGAAGCTTTAATAATTTCAGCAACAGAATATCCTAGCAACACGTTTCTAACATGTCCTAAATGCAATGGCTTATTTGTGTTTGGAGATGAATACTCCACCATAACAGCATCATTCGCTACTGTTGGTGAAACAAAACCGTATTTCTTGTCATTTTTTATTCCTTGAAAAAACTCAAGATAATGAGTGTCTGAAATAACAAGATTCAAAAACCCTTTAACCACATTGAATTCTTCAACTTCGGTAACATTATCTACTAAATATTGCCCTAAGTTCTCACCAATCTGCACTGGATTCCCCTTTACAACCCTCAACATAGGAAAAACTACCACAGTTATATCTCCTGCAAACTCCTTTCGAGTCGCTTGAAATTCAACTGTTGGTAACTCAACTTTGTAAATTGACACAAATGCCTCTTTAACTTTTAATGCTAATGTTTCTTGAATTGTCATTATCTTATTTTTATAAGTTGCAAATATAGCTTATGCTTGATATAAATTATATTTTCTTAAAAGAATTATTCATTTTTATAACAGCATAAATATCATTTATTAAAAAATTACAAATTTAAATACAGGATATAACTTTACCACTAATTAATACCTATTGACAACTAAACAATGTATTTAATCGGTGTTTTTGACCGTTTGTAGAAAAAAACGTTTCTTATAAAATAAATAACATTTAAATAAAGTTTAATTCGTTAAAAATTCTTTTGTTTGCCAAAATTTTTAAATCATGGAATTATTTTTATACATATTCGGAGCTTTATTTTCTGTAATGAACCCATTAGGGACTGTTCCCATTTTTGTTAGTTTAACAGAAGGAGATACTCAAAAGGAAATAAACAAAACATCAATGCTTACAAGTATTAATGTTTTTGTGATTTTAGTAATTTCATTTTTCTTAGGGAAATATGTCTTGACTTTTTTCGGAATTAGCTTAAGTGCTTTGAAAATTGCTGGAGGATTAGTAATTGCTTCTTCTGGTTTTGCTTTATTAAAAGGTGAGTTTAGTAAAAACAGAGGAATGAACAAAGAACACAAAGAGGCTGCTCACGAAAGAGAACGTATCTCCCTTACTCCACTAGCCATACCTATGATGGCTGGACCTGGATCAATATCACTACTTATTGGTTTAAATGAAGAGTTGAACAGTACCTATGAAATCATCACCACACTAATAGCTGTTATAGCGGTATGTATCATCTGTTATACAATGATGAGAGGGTCCAAATACATTATTAGAGTTCTTGGACCAAACGGAATTAACTCTATATCAAGAATCATTGGTTTTATTGTTATTGCTTTAGGAATTGAATATTTATGGGCAGGGATCCACGCTTTGATTCAAACTGTTATATAAACAGTCTGTTTTTAAAAATAAAACCCTCTGAAAAATTTTTTTTTAGAGGGTTTTATTTTTGTTTTTTTTAATAAAAGACACTGGTATCAGAATACTTCAGCCAACATACATCTTGCACTTCCGCCTCCAATAGTCTCAATTGTTTTTAAATCTACAGCTAAAATTGTAGCATGTTTCTCTAATTTAAACAATTGCGCTGCAGTTAAGCTTTCGTTTGCTTGTTTACTCATCACTAACACAGCTCCTGACTCCCCTTGAAGCTCTAACATATTGCCAGCAAAAGAATGCATTTGAGTTTCTGTTATAGTAATAACTTCTTTACCCGATTTCTTTAAATGCTGTACTACGTTTTTCTTTTCTTTTTTATCATCAATAGCATCCAAGCAAACAACAGCAAAATCAGAACCTATACACAACATTACATTAGTATGGTAAATAGGTTTCCTTTTTCCATTAACATCCTGATTGGCTTTGAATAATACCGGGTCATAATCAAAATCTTCACAGAATTCAATAAACAACTCTTCATCCGATCGTGATGATTCAGCACAATACGCTATTTTATGTACTCTATCTAAAATAACACTTCCTGTTCCTTCCAAATAAATTTCATCTTCCTCTGCTGAAGTATAATCTACAACATCTTTTATTTCAACACCTGTTTGAGATTCTACAAATGCGATTACATCCTCTCTTCTCTCTTTTCTTCTATTCGGAGCTTCCATTGGATAAACAGCCACTACTCCTCCTTCATGAAATGAGATCCAGTTATTAGGAAATATTGAATCTGGCGTTTGAGGATTCATGGTGTCTTTAATCACTAAAACTTTCACACCAGCGCTTGTTAATTGCGCTACAAAAGAGTTAAACTCAGCTAATGCTTTTTCCTGAATCACTTTAGGCGATAACACCATTGATTGTTGAAAATGATTTGACTTTGCAGTTTGTTCGTTTTCAGAAAACGCAACTGGACGAACCATTAAAACTGTATTTGTGGATTGTTTACTCAAAATTTTATATGTTAAATTATTTTACTTGGCACTACTAATATCGGCTCAAATTTACAAAACTCATTCCTATAAACAATTAACTCTTTCTTTTATAAAAAAGAAAGAGTTAATAAATATTAAATATGATTACTACTTAAATATTTTCCTTAATTGTCTTAGACACCGCATCCAATACTTCAAAAGCAGTTTCAGCCATTTTATTTCCTTTAAAATCTAATAACGGATTTACTTCTACAAACTCAACTGAAGCTACTTTTTTAGATTCAATTAATTGATTGATAATTGCTATTATTTCGTGTTGATCAAATCCTTTTGGCACTGGAGTTCCAGTTCCGTAAGAAATCAAATCACAATCCATACTATCTACATCAAATGAAATGTAAATCATATCACATTCTGCTAATGTTACTAGTGTTTCGTTTACACAAACCTCTAAACCTCTATAGCGCACCTCATGCACCATATAGTTTTTGATCCCTAATGCTTCAATTTGCTTATCTTCTGGCTCCTCAGTATCTCTAACTCCAAAATACACCACATCAGAAGCTAAAACTTTAGCGCCTTGGCAACCAATATTTTTCATTGCAAACCAATACTTCTCAGTATCAGCAGAAATCTCATTTACCTGACAAGCTTTATTATCCTCAGATAATGCAGCAGCCAAAGGCATCCCATGGATGTTCCCTGAAGGAGACGTATATGGCGAATGAATATCAGCATGCGCATCAATCCAAACAACTCCTAAACGCTTGTTAGGATAAGCTGCTTTTATACCCGAAATAGTACCCAAGGCAGAAGAATGATCCCCAGACAATACTAACGGAAAATTATTCGACTCTAAATTACGCTGTACAGCATCACTTAAACGAGCACATTGATTATACACTTGTTCAATACGCTTACCAAAAGAGTTAGTTACTTTATTGTATATCGATTCGTTTTCTGTTTCTAAATCTTCAAATTCATATTGAGTAAAGTAATCGCTTTGTTCATTGATAGCAGCTATTTCAATAGCATCAATCCCCATATCAGCACCACGTGTTCCTGCACCAATATCCGACCTGTTTTTGATTATTTTTATTGTTTTACTCATTACTTTTATTTTAATAGATTTAAAAATACAATCGCAAAAGTACTAGTTTAAGCTAATACTTTTAAACTAATCATCTCATTTTATACTCACAGTTATAAAAAAATGCGTGTCAGTACCACCAACACGCATTTTATATATACTTTATTTATTATCTTATTATCTTTTTGATACATCTTTAAAAGAACGTAAGTTTTCTCCAGTGTAAATTTGACGCGGACGCCCTATTGGTTCTTTCTGTAAACGCATTTCTCTCCATTGCGCTATCCAACCTGGCAAACGTCCTAATGCAAACATAGGAGTAAACATTTCAGTTGGTATCCCTAAAGCTCTATAAATAATTCCTGAGTAGAAATCAACATTCGGATATAATTTTCTATCTACGAAATAAGAATCAGATAATGCTTCTTGCTCTAAACCTTTAGCGATTTCAAGTATTGGGTCCTCAACTCCTAAAGCTCCTAACACATCATCCGCTGCAACTTTAATAATCTTAGCTCGAGGATCAAAGTTTTTATATACACGGTGACCGAACCCCATTAAACGGAAAGGATCTTGCTTATCTTTAGCTTTAGCCATGTATTTTTTAGTATCACCACCATCAGCCTTAATATCTTCCAACATTTCAATTACAGCTTGATTAGCTCCACCATGTAATGGTCCCCATAATGCAGATATCCCTGCAGAAATTGACGCGTATAAACCTGCATGAGAAGAACCAACAATACGTACTGTAGACGTAGAACAGTTTTGTTCATGATCAGCATGTAATATCAATAATTTATCAATTGAATTATTAATTACTGAATTTGCCTTATATTCTTTATTAGGCTTGTTAAACATCATTTTCATGAAATTTTCAACATATCCTAACGAATCATCGCCATAATCCAATGGCAATCCCATTTTCTTTCTATGTGCCCAAGCAGTTAACACAGGGAATTTCCCCATGATTTTAACAATAGCATTATACATGTCTTCTTCAGAATCAACATTTACAGAATCTGGATTAAATGCTATTAAAGCACTTGTTAAAGAAGACAATACTCCCATTGGGTGGGCTGTTTTAGGGAAGCCGTCTAATATTTTTTTGACATCCTCATCTACATGTGCTTCTGCTTTAATATCTGCATCAAATTTTGCTAATTGAGCAGCTGTTGGCAATTCTCCGAAAATTAATAAATATGCT
>JABSPO010000179.1 GCA_013214625.1 Flavobacteriaceae bacterium | reverse complement strand
AGAAAAAAAAACAGAAGGGTGTTTCTCTATGATTCGATATCAATTAGTGAAAATTGTATCTAGCTAAACGCTTCTATCCCTCCTATTTTGATTTATGTTTATTATATTTATAAAGTTATATATTAGTGTCGTATTTTACCACTAAACAAACATACGAGCTAAACGTTGTATACCATTAAATTGTAGAGACTATTATGAGAAGTATATTAATAATTGTAATGACAATAATTGTTTGTAAATCGTATGGGCAAACATTTGAAGAGTTGACTTCTGCAGCAATAAAAGCAGAGCAAGAGAATGATTACAGACACGCAATTGATTTTTACAACAAAGCTCTTAAACTCGATAATAAAAACTATTTCATCTACAACAAGCTTAGTTTAATGTATTACTACCTTGACAACTTGGATAGTTCTATTGTTTATTCCGACTTGACATTAAAGATAGCCCCAAACGATACAACCGCTTTATATCAAAGAGGACATTGCTATCTGGACAAAGGAAATTATCAAAAAGCACTTGACGACTTTTCTCTATCTTTTGAAAAAACGAAAAAGAGAAATTCAGATGCATCCTTCAACATTGGCAAATGCTATTTTGGACTTGGCAACTTGGATAGAGCAATGGAGTTCTATCAAAAAACGTTGACACTTGAACCCAACGATAAATATTCATTTTATGAGCTTGGTTACTGCTATGCTTCACTTTTAACACCAGACAAAGACAATGCTTTGAAGTATTACAGCAAAGCGATTGACCAAGACAAAAACTATTATGACGCATACTTTAACAGAGGACTACTATATGCAACTCAATTCAAAAACTTAAAAAAAGGACATGCAGACCTTGAAAGAAGTATTGAAATTAGACCTAAGAACCAACTTTCATATTTATACAATGGAATGTTGTATCGTGACGAAGAAGGTTATGGAAAGGCAAAAGAGATGTTTAATAAAGTAATCGAATTTTATCCAAACTATGCAGTCGCTTACTATGAAAGAGCAGTGACTTGGTCTAGAATCGGAATTTTAAATATGGTTTGTAAAGACTTAGATAAAGCAGAAAGTTTAGGGTATACAAAGGCAACAGAAACGAAAAAACAAGTGTGTAAATAAGTAAAACGGCACACAACAAAACCTATAAATAATACGGGTTTGGCATGTAATTCGGGACGTAAGTGTATATTTACATAGTACGCCAAATCTTTTAATTTACTCACCTCCTTTCTTATTTAATTTAAAGGTGTTCATGATTTAAAAATTGGCTTTTATAAAACGACAAAAGTAAAAACAAAATCTAAAAGCTCATGGCTTGTGACGACACGAAAATCTGTGGGTTTTCTGCGCCGTACTATTCATAGCTAAACGTTGTAATGCATTTGACTAAACCAACAGACTACTTTACTTACCAAATGAATAGGTTAACTAAATTGCTATTTTATAAAAACCAAAGGTTAGATATATTTGTGAAAACAATCAACTATGAACAAAAAAATAATAATCTTAATTTTAATATCGTTCAATTTTTTATATTCATTTTCTCAACAAAGAGATACAATTTATGGGAAAATTAAATCTATTAGAGAACAACTTTCATTTTTAGAAGAAAATCAACAAAACAGAAAATTATTCAGTACTGAAGGTGATTATGGGCATAATGGGTTTATGAATTCGGAATATACTTTTAATAGATTCAATAATTGGTGGTACAATACTTATTGGGTACATTACATCAATTATTATAAAGAATTCGACCATGAAGATAGAGTGTTAAAAGAAATATGGTTTAATAAGAAACAAGATACTATTAGCTATAATGAATATTCTTATAATCAAATAGGTAAAATTAATACTCATAAATACTATTCTTATCAAGAATCAAATTCAAGTTATACTTACGATAAAAATAATAATCTCATATTCATAAAAACAATAAGTGAAGACAGTAGTTATTCTACACAAAAATATAAATACAATAATGATAACTTGGTTTCGGAATACGAATACTACAATTCTGATTATCCAAAAGAGATTAGAAGAACAGAAAAATACTATGATTCAATTGGCAATCTAGTTGAAATTAGAAACTTTGACGAATATGGAACTGATTATGGAACGCTTTATAACTACGATGATAAAAACAGAAAAATTAAAATTATAAATCATTCACCTTCTATTTGGATAAAAACAAAAAAAGGTAGCAGACAGAAGCGGACTGCAAAAGGAACAAATCAAATAAGTCGCGTATTTGTATATGACGAAAAAGATAGAATTATAGAAAAATATTCTTATAATCCAGATTTTAATGATCGTAACACACCTGCTTTATATAAAAAAGAAAAATCCATTTACGAGAACGATTTATTGACTGAATTTTATTATTATGATGGTAAAGATTCTATAACAAGTTTTAAGAGATATGAATATGATAAAAATCAAAGAAAATTAAAAGAGACATTTACATTTCCTAAATATCCAGATAATAATCAAATTTTAGTCTTCTCATATGATAATCACGAATTTCCGACTAAACTTATATATACTGATCAACACAGTATAACCAAGGTAGAGTTTCAATATATATTTGATAATAAAAATAATTGGATTAAACAGACAAAAATTATCAACGGAAAAAGATTATTTGAATGGACAAGGAAAATTGAATATTCAGAATAAAAAACACGCCACAACAAAACCTATAAGTAATACGAGTTTTGGTGTTTAATCCAAATAGTAGTTTTACATTTATATAGTCGCCAAATCTTTTAGTTTACTCACCTCCTTTCTTATTTAATTTAAAGGTGTTCATGATTTGAAAATTGGCTTTTATAAAACGACAAACTAAAAACAAAATCTAAAAGCTCATGGCTTGTGTCGACACGAAAATCCGCGGATTTTGTGCCCCGTACTATTCATAGCTAAACGTTAGACACAATCAAATGGATCAAATTGAAATACATAAGATAGTACGTGCAAATTGGGTTCTGAATGGGGACTGCTTAAATCTAATTGGTGAATTAAGCTCTCAGGACATAGCTGATATTTCAAATTTAGAAAAGATCAGGGTCATACAACCATGGAAGTTTATGCCTTCAGAAAAGACATGGATGGAATTAAATGAACATATATTTCCAGAAAAACCCGAGACAAAACTTCATATATGGTCTGACACTCTTAAATCAGATTTTATTTTTCTAAGTAAAATGTCTAACGTCAAAATTCTTGACTTAAACCAAGTAAAGTTTAAAGAAAAGGAGACTTTAAAAGGTTTGAGGCAATTAAAAGATCTGACCTTGATAAACGGTAATGTAAACGAATTAGATTTTCTAAAAAACCTTCACAATCTAGAATATTTAGAATTAGGAAGAATTAGAGGGCTAACTAACATCTCTTTTGTTTCAAACTTAATTAAGTTAAAGTCTTTAGAAATTAATAATCAAACACAAGTAACGAAACTTCCTGAATTTAATAAACTACCAGAATTGCAAACAGTGAGACTAATAACATTAAAGAACTTAAAAGATGTCTCAAACTTATCACAAATAGTCAACTTAGAAGGATTATCATTTTATGCTTTGAATACAGAAACTGAACCTGAACAATTTGATTTCCTCCGTAACATGAAGAAATTAAGACAGGTCAATTCATATTTCAATAAGAAAGATAAAAGACAACGCTTTGAGTTATTTAAAAATCAAATATTAAACATAAAAAGCACCTAACAACACCTATAAATAATACGGATTTTAGCACTTAATCCGAGAAGTAATTTTATCTTTACATAATCGCCAAATCTTTTAATTTACTCACCTCCTTTCTTAATTTAATTTAAAGGTGTTCATGATTTTAAAATTGGCTTTTTTAAAACGACAAAATTAAAAACAAAACAAAAAGCTCTTGGCTTGTGACGACACGAAAATCCGCGGATTCTCTGCCCCGTACTATTCATAGCTAAACGTTAGCAAACATTAACAGGAAGAACTACAAATGATAATGAGAACAACTAATTCTATATATTCGATTTTAATTCTCTCAGTATTGTTAGTCTTCTCCTGTAAAAATGAATCTAATCAATTGACTGAAAATCCAGTTTGGGAAAAATTCAAAAATGGAATTGAGAATGAAGACTTGACTTATTTATTGAATAACTCGCTGGATTCTATCTATTGTACCGACTGTATTTTAGACGTAGACAATGAATTACACTCAAAACAATTAATATTTGAAAAGCATCGTAAAAACTTGTACAGTTCGGAGCTACTTAAAGGAAAGACATATTCTACACATGAAACAGATTCAATAATTAGAATAAGTTACTCTTTTGAAAAACTATCAGGGAACGAAGCTTCAAGCATAATTTATATGTTTAACAGAATTGAAAATAAATATTTATTCACTGGAATGATAACTACACCCTGAATAAATGAAAAACGTTTGCTAACAATACCTATAAAATAATACGGGTTTTGGCGCTTAAACCGAGGGTTTGTCTATATTTACATAGTCGTCAAACCTTTTAGTTTAACTTTTATAAATCGACAAGTTAAAATCAACACAAAAAGCTATTGTCTTGAGCCGATACGAAAATCCGCGAATTTTCTGCCCCGCACTATTCATAGCTAAACGTTGTATGGCATTAAGAAAAAAATGAAAAACGAATTCACGTACATTTCAGAATTTATAAACCAAATTGATGTTTGCTGTCCTAATTGTGGTTCTAAATCAGTTGTAAAATCAGATGCTAATAATCGGAATAACACAAGATTCATTTGTTCAAAATGCGGAAAATCTAAAATTTGGAATGGCCAATCTAGCACTTATTATTATTCAAATAACTATAAAGAATCAGAGGGGATATTAATAGGTCATCCTGTTGACTGTTACTTTAAATATCCTTTATGGTATACTAAACAAATAAAAAATCAGACTTTATTTGCTTACAATAAAGAGCATCTAAATTTTTTAGAGGAATACATAAATGATTCTATCCGAGAGAGGAGACAAGGTGAATATGGATGGAAAAACACAAGTTTGGAAAGTAGATTACCTAAATGGTTATTACTATCTAAAAACAGAGAGGTAATATTGAAGGCTATTAAGGAAATAAAAGAAATCAACTAATGAAAGTAAACTTAATAGTCATTAGGACTGAAACTCCAGATTTACTAAAATCTCAATATGAATTATTAGGAATGGAGTTTGAATATCATAAACACGGAAACGGTCCTTATCATTATGCTTATGAATCAGATGGAATGACTTTCGAAATATATCCTTTGACTAAATCAATGACTAAAGCCGACGGAAACCTTAGACTTGGATTTGATGTCCCTGATTTAAACAAGACTATAAATAAATTAAAAAATACCGATTGGAAAATAAAATCGGATATTCAAAAAACTGAATGGGGCTTAACTGCGATAGTCCAAGATTTAGACGGACGGAAAATAGAACTTAAAAACCTGTAAAACGCCATACAACAACACCTATAAAATAATACGGGTTTTGGTATATAATCCTAGAGCTTGTGTATATTTACAAGGTCGCCAAACCTTTTAGTTTGGCTTTTATAAAACGACAAAATTAAAACAAAATCTAAAAGCTTATGGCTTGTGCCGACACGAAAATCCGCGGATTTTCTGCCCCGTACTATTCATAGCTAAACGTTGTACCTCATTAGAAAAAAACTGAATGAACATAATTGAAACCCAAAGACATCCATTAAAATTCTATGCAACATTAGCAATTGGATTTCTTTTTTTATTTGCTTTAGGCTCATTTATGATTTTTATTGGTTTAGACAATGAAGCAAATAAACAAGCTGGAAACAAATATCTAATTATGCCATTTTTTGGCAGTTTAGTTTGTCTTTTAGCAATTTGGATGGTCTATTCATACTGGGGAAATTCACCAAAAATCACTATCGACAAGACTAATATAAAAATTGGGAATGAGACATTTAAATTAAATAGTATCAAAGATGTAATATTAACAGGAAAAATGCCTTTTCGCTTTATAATAAACTTTCCTATGGAGGGAACAGCAATTTTATTTAATGATGGTAGAGATAAAATTTTGTTCGATGATATGTATGTAAATAGTTACGAAGTGAAGTCATTTCTTGAACAAGTTATTATAAACAAGCAAGAATTTAAAATAAATACTCCAAAGAAAGTTAAAATCAGTGAATTTCGATTTGAAAATACCGAAGTATTTAAAGGAAATCAGTTCACAAGTTTGAGGGGTGTTTCGCTTTGGGGTCTAATAGTATTTTTTGCTTTTCTATTCATTGGTAAAGAAACAAGTCTAAAATTAGGAGCTGCAATATTCCTTAGTCTTTTGGGTACTTTTTGGTTTGTATTGAATTCTTGGTTTATGCACTATTTTGAACTAACAAAAAAACTCTTAATAATTCGAAACCACAATTTTATTTGGAAAATGAAAGCGTATAATTTTTCAGATATAAACGAGGTTGTTTTCGAAACACAAGGTAATCAACCAAACTGTATGAGAGTTATAACAAGTGATTTTAGAAATAAACTTTATCCAGCAGGAACATTAAGAGACAAAACTTGGTTGAAAATGAAAAAAACATTAGAAGCGAAAGGAGTTAAAGTAAGAAATGAATGTATTTACTAATAAAAACGAGGCACAACAACACCTATTAAATAATACGGGTTTTGGTGTACAACCCAAGGGTTTGTGTAAATTTACCTAGTCGCCAAATCTTTTAATTTACTCACCTCCTTTCTTATTTAATTTAAAGGTGTTCATGATTTAAAAATTGGCTTTTATAAAACGACAAAATTAAAATCAAAACAAAAAGCTTTGGCTTGTGTCGACACGAAAATCCGCGGATTTTCTGCCCCGTACTATTCATAGCTAAACGTTAAAGTCAATTGACGTAAAGATGACGTTAACTTGACGCAACAAGTAAATATGTTTCCGATATACATTTGCTGAAACAAAAAATAACATTTAAAATGGAAACAAAAAATTTAGCAAAAAACTTAAAGGAATTAAGAGCAATTAGAGGAATGTCTCAAGAATATTTAGCTGATGAATCACGAGTAAGTTTGAGAACAATCCAAAGAATTGAAAACAATGAATCGGAACCAACAGGCGAAACGATTAAAAGAATATCAATTGCGTTAGATGTAAAAATAAGTGAATTGATTGGTACAAATTCGGTTGCGGAGACTAACGATTTAAAGGCAACCATAATTTTTCTAAAAAAACAACTTTCTAAAACCAATGAAAAATCGGAAATCAAAACGTTTGAAAAATTTATAGAACTTTTACATAAACTAAAAGATAAAGGTTTAAACCCTGAACAGATGGAAGGAATTGAAAGTTATATACAATATTTAGAACTTGAAAAAATACCCTCATTTAGCAATGAAATATTTAAACAGAAATTGGCTACTTTTAAAAAGTACTTGAAAAACAAATTGCGTTTTGTGCCAAATAATTATTACACAACTTGGGCAGTCAGTTTTGGACTTTCATTTGCAGTTGGTTTTTCTGTTCAAAGTAACATAGATTATAGTATTAAAATTGGAGTGATTTCAGTTGCTCTATTAATAATCGGAATTGGAATTATTATGGATATGAGGATGAAAAGACAGGAACGCTCATTTAGTTTCTGAAAACAACTGGTTGCAACAACGTATATAAAACATAGTGCGAGGTGTTGCAAAAACTAATGATTCGTGCATTTTTGGGAAGCCGCCAATTTTTTAAATTTAACTTCTTCCCAAAAATAAAATTAATAAGAAAAATTTAAAAACTCAG
>JABSPO010000178.1 GCA_013214625.1 Flavobacteriaceae bacterium | reverse complement strand
ATGATTATTCCATAAATCATTGTCATCATCCTCATTTGTAAATGAAGATAATACTGGATTTTTTGATAAGGTTGATAAAGTAAGAGGAGTTACAAAATCAATAGAAGCAGGTGTCATGATAACTTTAACATGTGCACCTGCTTTTATAAAATGTCTGACTAAATATGTAGTTTTGTAAGCAGCAATACCTCCAGTAATACCGAGTAATATATTTTTACCGCTTAAAATTGACATATATTATTCTTCTGTTTTTGTAGTATCTCTATAATAAACTTTCTCTGCTAACCATTCTTCAACAGCAATAGCATGAGGTTTAGGTAATTTTTCGTAAAACTTAGAAACTTCAATTTGTTCTTTATTTTCAAACACTTCTTCTAAACTATCATTAAATGTAGCAAACTCTTCAAGTTTCTCTACCAATTCATCTTTCATTTCAGTATTAATTTGTGTTGCTCTTTTTGCTATTGCAGAAATCGCTTCATAAATATTACCTGTTTGTGCGTCAATTTTATTCTTATCGTAAGTGATAGTAGTTACTGGAGCATCTGTATTTTTAATATCCATAATGATTATTTATTGAATTGTTCTAATTGTTTGTTTATGTCTGCAAGAGTTATTTCAGCGGCGTCAGATAATTCTGATTCTGCAGCTGATCTTTTCCATTTATTATAAAACTTAATTGCAGTTTCTAAACGTTTTTTCTTTTTTCTTTCAGTACTATTCTTTGCTAATAAGTACGCCGTATCATATTTATAATATAATGCTTTTTCTTTATACTTCGTTCCTGGATAATCATTTAAAAAATTATCGAAAACTGTTATCGCTGCATTATAATCATCTCTATATTGAGTACCACTGCTTATTCTATGATGATATCCTTTAGCTATATTATATGCTTTCTCTTCTAATTTAGAATTCATTTCTAAAGCTAAATCACTTGCTTCTTTTAAGTACTCTGACTTAGGGTAGGTATTCATAAAGTTTTGCAACTTTAAAATCGCTTTATTAGTATCTTCTTGGTCTAAGCTTGATCTTGGAGAAAGATAGTAGTTGCTTTTTGCTGCTTTAAAAGCCATTTCCTCTAACTTCTCACTACGTGGGTACGCTTTTGTAAAACGCTCTAACTGATATGCTGCAGTATTCCAATCTTCTTGTAAATAGAACGTGTTTCCATACAAATACATTAATTTCTCAGCACCTGGTTTCCCTCTGTAGTTTGGTACTATTTGAGCAAATAAGTTTTGAGCTTTTTTAACTTTACCTTCATTGTATAGTTTTTCACCCAAAGCAAACTTTGGTGCTATATCGTCTTTTCTAAATACTTTTTGGTATTCTGAACAAGAACTTAATCCTATTGCAATGGTAATAATGTATACTAGGTGCTTCATATATAATCAAAAGATTTTGCAAAATTAATCAATTTTAATCGAACTAAAAACAATTTCTCTTACGAAGATAACCTACATTTTTATATTGAGAAGTTTATTTACTTAAATTTAACTTTTTATACACTATTTTAATGAGCAAAGAGCTATATTGACTCAGTTATACTTAATTTACCATGATCTAAAACTGCCTGACCATTTTCATCAAAATAATAAGCAGCAATAAATTTACTTCCTCCTTTTAAGTCCTTAAAACTATAGGAATGCATTTGATATACATTTTGCGCAAAAGCATCTTCATAGTATTCAATTAAAATCAACAACTCCGCATTTAATGCTGAAATTTGTGCATCAGTATAACCAAATAACGGACTATCTTCATCTATTAGGTGTACGATAGTCCAAGTAGTTGGTAAGTACATTATCTTGTCTCGCTCTAGTGATAGTTTAAAAAACGTTCTTGTTAAATCTCCATTTTCATCTAGTGCATTAATTGCCAAAGTAACGGTGATTTCAGGTTCTATCATCACATTAGTTCGCTTGTTCATTAAACGAAACATAATAGCTCGTTTCTCTTTAAACGGTCTTAATACCATCACTTCGCTAAACCTAATAGCAGCTTTAGGCTTCGAAAACCTACCATATAACAAGCCTGTCATAAAAGCAAAACCAATTAATCCTACAAGTGCTTCAATAGAAGAAACAAAAGCAGTAGCATTTCCCTGAGGAGAAATCAACCCATACCCCAAAGTTGTTAGTGTTTGTGCACTAAAAAAATACGTGTTTAAAAAATCTTGAAAAGGAGTGGTTTTAGCTATAGTTAAATGCTCTATACCTATTCCGTAATAAATACTCGCAAAAAACAGATTTAAAATACCATACCACACAAAAATTAGTGTCATGAATTTAGTCCAAGACATATTAATGAGTCTTGAATAAATTTCTGATACCGAAAATTTTTTATTTAAATGTTTAAGGTTAAAACTACCATCAGCATTTACTATCCTTTTAGCTGATGATGCTGTTTTATACCCAAATCCAGGATCTTGTATTTTTGCCATTCTGTATATTTATAACTCAAAAATAAGAAAAGCCATCTTTACAGACAGCTTTAAAGTATTGTTATTTATGTTTCTTAAAAATTATCGGCAAAATTATTAATTTCTTTCTGCAATTCTTCACTAGCTGCTATCAAAGGTAAGCGTACATCTAATCCGCATAACCCTAGTTTATAAAACAATGCTTTAATTCCTACCGGATTTCCTTCTTCGAAAATAAAATCAATTGAATCGGCTATTTTATAATGCAATTCATATGCTGCTTTAGTATCACCATTTAATCCTAAACGGATCATCTCTGAAAACTCTTTAGGTAATCCTTGCCCTATTACAGAAACTACTCCTGAACCACCTGCTAAAGTCATTGGCAAAGCAAGCATATCATCACCCGATATCACTAAGAAATCTTTTGGCTTATGCTGAATAATTTTCATTGCTTGAACTAAATCACCAGCAGCTTCTTTTACCGCTATAATATTATCAAAATCATTTGCCAAACGAACAATAGTTTCTGGCAACATATTAGAAGCTGTTCTTCCAGGAACGTTATATAAAATTACTGGTTTGGATGAAGCTTCTGAAACTGCCTTAAAATGCTGATATATTCCTTCCTGACTCGGTTTATTATAATATGGAGATACCGATAAAACTGCATCAAAGTCAGCTAAATTAGTAGTTTTTAATTCAGCAACTACAGCTGCGGTATTATTTCCTCCAACACCTAACACCAATGGCAAACGTTTATTGTTTACTTCAATAATTTTAGCAATTACTTGCTGTTTCTCTTCCTCAGTAAGCACAACACTTTCTCCTGTAGTCCCAAGCACTACTAAATACTCTACTCCGCCATCTATTACATAATTAACAATACGCTCCAACGCGATAAAATCAATACTTTTATCACTATTAAACGGTGTAACTAACGCTACTCCTGTACCTAAAAACTTGTTCATTATATTTTATTTAAAATCGATAAATATTTTTTTAACTCAAATGAAAACACCTCAATATTGTTTAACCCAGTGGTTACAGAAAAATCATTAACTCCTTCATAACCACCTGAAAAACCCATTTTAAATTTTGCTTTGGATTGTACAGCAACCAAATTTAATAATAAGATATCCTCATTATAGTAATTCAGCAAACCATCATATGACTTATTTATAAAATGAGTTAATCCCTCATTTTGTATCCTTCCTTTAAACCCCAGTTCCGAATCGGTATATACCAACTCAGACATTAGTGCTGCTTCCTTTTTATTTGGATGATAATACACAATCTCAATTGCGCTTTTTTCAATACCAAAAACCTCAGCTATTTCATTTACAAATGGGAAATCAGCGAATACCGTAGCATCAACCAAAACCCCTAAGGTTTTGATCTTCCCTTCAGTAGTATTAGAAGCATTATTAAGTGCTTTATCGATACTCTTTTGGGCCGATTTTTTTTTGATTTCTTTAAAAAACATTAGCTTTACATTTGTAGTACAAAAATACATTCCTAAATTCCATTACGCAAGTTATAATCAAACATTAAAAATATGAAAATACAACATTTTGTTATATTTATAACTTTTGTTTTTACAATTGCCTGTAAGAAAAGTAACATGATACTGTACAAAGTTGAAGGAAAACAATTAGTTACTGATAGTACATTAATCGATGATCAAAAAATAGCTGACATTATTGCTCCATATAAAAAACACTTGAATGAACAATTAGATTCAGTAATATGCATCACTCCTATTGACTTAACGAGAATAGATGGAAAACTAGAAAGCAGCTTAGGGAATTTAATGGCTGATATATGTTTTGAGCTAGGGAACCCCATTTTCGAAAAGCAAACCAATAAAACCATTGACTTTGTATTATTTAATTATGGAGGAATAAGAGCTCCTATTCCAAAGGGAAGTATCACTGCAAGAAATGCTTTTGAGGTAATGCCTTTTGAAAACGAACTAGTCATAGCTGAATTATCAGGTGAGAAAGTAAAAGAACTACTTCATTACCTATTTATTAATAAAAGAGCACACCCAATTGCTAAATTGAGTTTGAAATTGAATACCGAAACATATCAGGATGTTACCATAAATGACCTCTCGTTTGATGAAACAAAAAACTACTTTGTACTAACTTCGGATTATTTACAAGAAGGTGGTGATAAAATGAATTTCTTTAAAAACCCTGTTTCATTACACAAAACAGGTTATAAAATAAGAACTGCTTTAATTGATTATTTCAAAAAAAACGATAGTATTGTCCCTAACCTTGATAAGCGTTTTACTTATGCAAACTAGACGATCATTCATACAAAAAACTGCTGCTAGTACAGCTTTCTTAGGTTTAGGAGGGGTATCATTAAGTTCATTTAGTAAACCAAAAGACACACATATTACCATATTGCATACAAATGATGTACATAGCCAAATAGAACCTTTACCTAACAACCATTATAAATACCCAGGACTTGGAGGCTTTTCAAGACGTGCAACTTTAATTGACACTATTAGAAAGAACAACCCTAACACCCTATTGTTAGATGCTGGAGATATTTTTCAAGGTACTCCGTATTTTAATTATTTTGGGGGAGAATTAGAATTCAAACTTATGTCCATGCTTGGTTATGATGTAGCTACATTAGGAAACCATGATTTTGATAATGGAATTGACGGCTTTCTTTCACAATTACCCAATGCAAAATTTGACTTTGTTTCTGCTAATTATGATTTTAGCAATACCGTTTTAGACGGATTAGTTAAGCCTTATAAAACTTTTATAAAAGACGGTATAAAAATTGGCGTATTTGGTTTAGGCGTTGAACTAGATGGCTTAGTAAGTAAGCGCTTGTATAAAGAAACAACATATTTAAATCCTATTGAACTTGCTCAGGATACTGTTCGTAATTTAAAAGAAAAAGAACAATGCGATTTAGTTATTTGCTTGTCACATATAGGGTATTACTATAAGAACAACCCTAAAAAAGTGTGTGATTTACAATTAGCTCGAAACACTAAGGATATCGATTTAATCATTGGTGGGCATACGCATACATTACTCCCAAAACCAACTATAGAAAAAAATAGTATTGGTGAAAATGTTTTAATAAACCAATGCGGAAAAAGTGGTGTATATATGGGACAAATTGATTTTTACTTTTCTGCTGATGGAAGTAAAACAGCAAACGGGAAATCGATACTAGTATAATTACTTTATTGACACCTATACTAATACGTCCTCTTTTCTCGTTACACTATAAACCCGCTTCACAATGAGAGACTTACTACTATGTATTCCGTTTATATTCTTACAAGGGAATTTCAAAAAAGAGCAACTACAACATAAAAGAGTTCAAAACGCCTATGAACTAAAATACAATGGTGTAAAAAACAACCTACAAAAACACAACCTCAACCCAAAAACCTATAGTTTATACATCAGAGTTTTTAAATATGATGGAATTGTAGAGCTCTGGGGGAAAGATGCTACTAGTACAACCTATAAATTATTCAGAGAATACAATATTTGCATGTCCTCAGGCGAATTAGGACCTAAAAGAAAACAAGGCGACTACCAAGTACCAGAAGGATACTATCATATTGATCGTTTTAACCCGAATAGTAATTTTCATTTATCACTTGGTATTAACTACCCAAATACTTCTGACAAAATACTTGGTCATAAAAATAAACTAGGAGGTGATATTTTTATCCATGGTGATTGTGTTACCATAGGCTGTGTTCCGCTAACTGACAATGAAATAAGAAGTTTCTATGTGTATTGTGTTGAAGCAATTAATAACGGGCAGTCAAGTATTTCGGTAACCATATTCCCAGCTAAAATGAAAGGTGAAAATAGTCGCTTTTTAAATAAGCTCACAAAAAATAGTGACACCAATAACTTATGGACTGACTTACAAAAAGGATACACTTATTTTAATACCCATAAAAAACTGCCAAATATTTCTTTTCTTGAAAATGGCAGACATCATATTAGCACACCATAGCACAGCCTATTAATAAACATTTAACATCCTAAAATAAAAAAAGGAGTATCTTTACGCTCCTAACTTAAAAACACATAATGGAAAATATTCAACAACCACAAGCAATACCAGTAGCAGCATTATCTGATGAAGCGAAAGTAGCTTTTTACAAAAAAACATACAGCCATGTAGCTGGAGGGGTTTTAGCATTTTTCTTTGCTGAATATTTTTTACTACAATCAAGCGCTTTAGTAGATTTTATGCTTTCAATGACTCAAGGATGGCGCTGGCTAATCATGCTAGGTGCTTTTATGTTTATGACCAACTATGCTGAAAGTACAGCAATGAAAACTACTGATAAAAACAAACAGTATTTGGCTTATGGACTATATATTATAGCTGAGGCAATTATTTTTATTCCGATTATTTATATTGCTATTATGTACTCTGGAGGAATGGATTTATTAAACCAAGCAGCAATAGTTACCTTATCATTATTTGGAGGATTAACCGCTGTTGTTTTTGTTACAAAAAAAGACTTCTCTTTTTTAAAGTCAGCACTTACAGTAGGGTTCTTTATTGCAATGGGATTAATCATAGCTGGAGCATTATTCGGTTTTGATATGGGTTTATGGTTTTCAGTAGGTATGTGTGTGTTAGCTGCAGGATCTATTTTATATCAAACATCTAACTTAGTACATAAGTATACTAACGAACAATACATTCCGGCTGCAATTGGTTTATTTGCATCACTAATGTTATTATTCTGGTATGTAATACAAATATTTTTATCAAGAGACTAGTCAACACCGTTGACCTTTAATCCCACCAGTGGGTTTAATTTCCCGAGGTATTCCTCGCGAAAAAAGTTATTTGTGTTGATTCATACCTCGTGTGCTTGCACCGAGAATATTGATTTTATCTTTTTCAAAGGCATCCTATTTTAGGATGCTTTTTCTATTTCAATATAGCCCCCCCTTACTTTTTTTACCAAAAAACACCATTAATATCAAGGTTAGTTTTTTTCGTGAACACAATTACATACTTCGTACCCATAATTCCCCCTCTTATTACATATTTATCTAAACTCACACCTCTTTATTGTCTCTTTACATAGAATTACTAGTATCAACAAATAATGCAGACTTACTAATAACATTGATTTTTTAGCCCAGAAACTCAATAAAATATTAATGATGAAGCATTACTAAAAAAAATAACACTATGAAGAACAAAAAAACAACCTATTACGTAGCCTTCCTGTTTAGTATAGGTATGCTCGTAACAAATGCGCAAGAAAACACCGTGAGTTCGGGCGCTAATGCAACAGGAGCTGGGGGAAACGTTTCCTATACAGTTGGTCAAGCTTTTTACATTACCAGTACAGACACAGCAGGTTCAGTTTCGCAAGGAGTACAACAGCCTATTGAAATACAAGTACTATTAGGTGTAGAAGAACATGAAATTAACCTGTATGCTAAAGTCTATCCTAACCCAACTACCGACATGATAAACCTATCAATCGGAAACACTGATGTTTCAGGATTATCCTACCAATTATTTGACTATTCAG
>JABSPO010000177.1 GCA_013214625.1 Flavobacteriaceae bacterium | reverse complement strand
TCCACTATCCACTATCCACTATCCACTATCCACTATCCACTATCCACTATCCACTATCCACTATCCACATCATGAATATCTATTGCTCCTGCAATATTTATATTCATTGGCATATAACAGGCATCGTGACTTTTATCTTCATCAATATTTTTTATTGTATTTTCTAAGTTTACAAATTCCCAGGTTGTGTGTCCCAAGCCTGCCCAAATTTTATTGTTTTAGACATACATTCACATGGGTCTGTCAAACTCTATAAAATTGGCATCTAATTTATCGTTGTATTCACTTAAGGTTACAAGTTTTTTTTGATTGTTATACTGAAATTAGTATTGAAGCATTTAAGTTTTTTTAAAGAGAGGTAAAATTAGAGGCATGACTGCATTTGAATGTTTCATTGTTTGTCATTATTTTTCCTTATAAGATATTTTATTTAAGAAGACTATTGCCAAGGGGGAAGCTATTAAAAGCTCCAACCCCCTTGAAACAAGATTCTGCTGTTTGCGCTTGGTTCGCTGCTTACGCTTTGACTGTTTGCAGTCCAAGCAATTTGTACTTTGGAAAAGAAATCTTTATAATTTGCATAATACCCAATACCAATATCTTGTAGGTTTTTATCTTTAAATCCTACATTGTTATTTGCCATGTATGCTTTTCCTCTGTCATAAAATATTCCAACTTGTGATGAGATACCATTAAATTTTTTAAGAAACTTATATTTTGCTTCTATATTAAATAAATAGCCATTTTCAGCACTTAACTCACCATCTGGATATACTTTGATTCCATACGCTCCTCCAATTGAGAAATCTTCACTTCCATCTAAGTTTTTATTGTTTAACGCGTGTTGATATTGAAATAAACTTTCAAGCGTTATTGTATTTGACAATACAATCTTTTTTCCAAGCGTGAAGCCAATTTTAGAATAAATTCCGTTTGTATTGGCTCCTGCTTCATCATCAGATTTTTTGGCACTGTTTTCAAACTTTAAATTTCCTAAGGTATAGGTAATAGCTGCTGTTGTCTGTGAATCAAAACCTAAAAATATGCTGTTTTTATCATAACTTAATCCAAAATTTGCAACGACAGCACTTTTTTTAGTTATATCATTAGTACTTTGTACTTCATCTTTTAAATATTTTTTTGCAATATTTAACGTGAGGTTTAAGTTTTCTAATCGTGTTCTAGTTATAGGATAAATCAATGTTATATCCAATGCTTGTGCAGTACCCTTCGCTTCTAAAGATTCATACTCTTTTGTTAAAGAGTATGAGGTATTAGAATAAGACATTTCGCCTCTTAATCCGTTGGGCATTAAAGGAAGACTATATGCCACTCTTGCATTCTTTAGATTCTCACCATTACTTAAAAGCCCACTTACGGAGAGTTTATCTCCTAGTTTAAAAGGAGAGTTAATATTAATTCCCATCATTAATCTTTTCTTTCCCGTATATCTGCTTCCTTGATTGTCTAATAAAATATATCCATCATAAGCATTTGAAGCTTGAGTGGTGATTTTAAAATCAGAGGTTCCTACTTCTTTTCCTGGTAATACATCTGCCCCACTTACTATAACACCTGGGGTATCATTAATAATAAGCATGGCTCGTTCTAGTGTATTGGTTGAAACTATGTTGTCTCTTTTTGCATCATTTAACATAGCTTGAACCATAGAATCTTTTACCAATGAATTATTTTTTAATTTAAATATCCCATAATTACCCTCTATGATAGCTATTGTTACCGTTGTATCTTTGATATCTTGAACAGGAACATATGCCCGTGCAACAAAATAACCTTGATCTCTGTACTCTTTTGTGATGATTGATGTTATATTCTTAAGTTCTGAAAAAGTTAATTTTTTGTTTTTATATTCAGAAATGAGCGACTGCAAGTATTTATTTGAAATATGAACAGCACCTTCAATTTTAAAATCTTTGACAAAAACTCTTTTACCACTTTTATCATCTTTAATCATGGGTGTATATTTTTTAACTCCACCAATTTCAAGTAAAGGTTTCACTTCTTTTTTTAGAAGTTCTTTTGGAGCTTGAACTTGTTTTATCACATCCCCAATATTTGGAGCTGCTGCGTAGAGTGAATTTGACAATATCACAGATAATGCAAGGGTACTTCCTTTTGCAATTATTATCTTATTTCTCATAGTTGTTCTCCTCTTTCTTCTACTACATAGAATTCTTGTTCAACTCCATCAGGAAGATTTACTCCCCCATTTACCAATTCTACTATTGAGTTTTGCGAGAGCGATATTCTTATATCTTTAACTACAGGAGTAGAATCTGTATCATTTTGTCCCTCAGATTTAGAGCTTTGCATCGCTTTAATTTCACTTAGGGTAACCATTTTTGTTGCTTCATTTTCTAGAGGTTTTGAAACCAATGCTACTTTTGTACCTTCTTTAAAACCTAAACCTTGGGTTGACGTCACTTGCGTTTTTACTTGTGATTTGATTATTGGTGTGACTAGTTTTGGTATGGTTATTTTTATGGAATTATTATTTGTGATTGCTGTGATTACTTTTTTTGCTTCTGTTTCTGATGTTGCTGCTTCTGGTGACTCAGCTGTAACTTTTGTAGCGATTTTCCAAATTGGAGTTGAACCGTTCATTGTCAAAAATGGTATACTTTTTGCAGTGCTTGAATCTTCTTCTATACTCCATCCTGCATCGCTAAAGGTAGAAATATCTTGCATTTCTGCTGTGGTTTTACCTTCTCCTCCTGCAGAAGTCGATTGTCCTGAGGTTTGTGTATCCCAGAAACTGTTATTTACAGTTCCGTAACTTGTTCCTACAAGTCCACCTACTTTATCATTACCTTTTACAGTTCCCGTAGCGTATGAGTTTTCGATTGTGGAACTATTATTTCCCACCAATCCTCCTATATCGCTACTAGAACCTCCCAATCCTGTTACATCACCAGTTGCATAACTATTCTTTATAGTACCAGGCCCAGAAGAACCTTGTAAACCTCCAACATTTGTATTCCCCGAAACATCAACATCAGAGTAGTTTTCTGTAGACATAGAACCATAACTTGATCCTATAAGCCCTCCAATGTACTGATTCCCTGTTACTTCACCAGTAGAATAAGTGTTTTTAACAATACTATTATAACCTGAATGTCCAACCAATCCTCCTACATGTTCGTCTCCAGTTATATCTACATCAATTAAACCAATATTCTTAATGTCTGAATTATCTATGCTACCAAATAAACCAATATACGTTTCACTGGGTCTATTTATAAAAAGCTTATCAATGGTATGACCTAAACCGTCAAAATTACCTGCAAATCTAGTAGAATCATAAGGATTATCTCCAATTGGATTAAATCCCGCTCCACTATTCCAAGAAGAAGTATCATTAGCATTTATATTCTTTCCAAGTACATAATTACCAGACAAGTTAGCATTCATTCCTTGTAAGTCTGTGCCTGTTGTACTTCCTTCACTTCCAAGTTCAGTAATAACTTTCCATGTAATAGTTGTACCATTACTTCCTAGTTTTGTAATGAAGTTATCACCTGCTTTTAAGTTTATAGGAGCATTTACATTATAGGTTGAAGTGTTACCTCCACTAACATTGGCTTGTCCATAATGCAGTGCCAAAACTCCATTAGCATGGGTCGCTGTAATTGATTGATTGATATTAATATTATTTGCCGCACTTAAGGTAAACGTATTTGCAGTTGACCAGGTAATGGCTGAGTTTACATTGATATTTCCTTCTGTTCCACTTTCTTCTGATGATGTACTTGGAGTATTAGAACCATCGGTTGTAATAGTTACATTTCCACTTCCTAAAACAGCCTCTATTGTTCCTGCTAAGGTTGTATTTATAGTGATATTTACAGGGTCAATCAACCATTCATCTGCTTTGATTTCTACATCTTCAAGCATAGTGAATTCTTTACCAGAAGTCTCTATGAAACCACCTTCGGCTTTTAGTGTACCACCAACTTTTACTTCACCACCATGAGCAAAGAGTTCGATTTTTCCAGATATCTCATCAAATGAATTAGCTTCAAGGATACCAGTATTATTAACTACACCTTTTAGAAGTTCATTAACTGCAATTGTCGTTAAATATATCTCTCCACCATCAGCATAAACGGCACCTTTATTTTCTACAAGTGCATCTAATACACCTGTATTAACTGTTAAGTTTACTAATGAATTTCCATTTAGATTAATAGTAACTTCAGAAGCACCTATTAAAGTTACTTTTCCTTTCACTACTTTTATTGTTCCATCATTTGAAACGTTATTAGCTATTAGTGAAGCATAACCTGAATCAGAAATATCTATAGTTCCTAGATTTATAACAGATTGTGTAGAGTCACCTTTGAATGTATAGTTTCCTGCATTAAAGTTTGCATCACTTAGCTTTTTTGTAGTAGCTAATAGTCCTGCTGTATTAATACTAGCATTTTTACCAAACAATACTCCGTTTGAATTTAAAATCCAAACTTGACCGTTTGCATTTAAAGCTCCATTTATAATACTTCTTTCATTTCCTATAACTCTGTTTAAAGTAATAGAGTTTATATTTGGCTGTTTGAAATTTACTGTTTCATTTTTTCCAATAGAAAAATTTTGCCAATTTATGGAGGCCTTTTGACTGGATTGATAAATATTGGTTGTTGTTCCATTCACCGTAATATTGGCACTTCCACTTGTAACCGTACCTCCACTTGGCGCTGCAAAACTCATAGTCATACCCCCTAGTAACGATGATACTACCAAAGATATTTTTCCACCTTTTAGTATTCTAAATCTTGATTTATACTCTTGATTAAATTTCATAAATTTTCCTCTCCGTATCTTTATAAAAGTAAAATAATATTGTAATTATATTTTTACTAAAGTATATAGAAAAATAATCTTCTAGCAGTTTCAAAATAAAAAATATTTTGGTACTAGTTTGGTACTAATTAGAGATGCTACTTATGAATTTAAAACATTTGAAATGGTGATATCGTTTGGACTTAAATATAGTTTTACTTAGTAGAAAAAATTATGATAAACTATTATTTAATTAAAATACTAAATAGAAATATAAGTAACTTTGGAGAATATCAAAAAATTGAAAACAGTCATACAAAAAAAAGTTGGATTAATTGTTGCAGCAGGGATGTCAAGAAGACTAAAAAAAATAGGTAATCATGAAGTTAAAGAAATGATAGTTTGGAAAAATGAACCAATTATAGATAACTCAATTAATAGTTTACTTCAAGCCAACGTTTCAAAAATTATTATTGTTATTCGTACAGGAAAAGAGTCTTTGCTTGAATATATCAAAAGAAAATATCCCCATGAAAATATTCATTTTATTTATCAAGAAGGAGAAATTGGAAATTTAATTGATGCAATTAAAACATCGTACCTTCACGTGAAAGGATATAATATTTTGTTTAGAATGGCAGATACTTTTATTGAACCAAATCCTTTTGTGCAAAAAAATATTCAAAATAAAACATCTCTAAACTTATTCTGTTTTTATGAAGACCATGAAGCCCATAATTACGGTTCCATTGATATTAATACTCATCAAGTTGTAGACAAATCTAAAAAAATTGTTTCAAATATTTGTTGGGGTGCATTATCTTGGGATAAAAACTTTACTGAAAAGCTTATAGGGTATGAAAATTTGACTCAGGTGATCAACTCTGTGTCATTTAATTATGAAATTAATATTCAAAGTTTTATTGATATTGGCAACGAATTAGCTAAAAATACTATCAATCATAAAGCTATTTTCTAAAAAATTTTAAAGCGTCTCTTCCATGTTGTACATTAAGCATTGCAAATTGTAAAAATCTAAAGGCTTCATTGGGTTCAATATTTTCCATTTCACAAAAACGTGCAACTGTTTGAATATGAATAAGCCTTTGATTAAAAAGTGATTTTGATGTAATAATAGAATCTTCCAATGTATTATATATATAGTTGACCTGGGGGTAAGAGGTAAAAGTGTACTTATTATATAATACTTGCAGAGTAAATAAAACATCACAATAAATATTGGCATCTGTTGCAAAAGGGTATTTTAAAAAAATTTCACGTTTCATAACGCTGGCATGCATGAGTGCTCTTGGTTCAAGAATTAAACTTTCAATGGTTAAATTAAATGCTGGTTGAACTCCTGATTGATAACCAAAACATATGTCTGTACTCATTGTTGTTGGTAATGCTAACAATTCATCATCAGAATCAACCCTACAAGCATACTCAGTAGTTGCTGCTACCATTCCAACATTTATAGGGTGGCCATCGCGTCCCGACTGTTTTTCAGTTTTTATATACTTAAATCCTGATTTCTTAGCCATTTTAACACACTCTTCTTGCGTTGAGCAGTCATCTACAAGTATCACTTCGTAAGGGTTTGCCTTTTTTAAAGAATCAAGACATCTTTTAAAATATTTGGGCGGTGTATTATAAAAGGGTACTATAACTGAAATTTTTAACTGACTGATTTTTAATCCTTTTGAATTACTTTGTTTAACATAATAGAGTTTATATTTGGCTGATTGAAGTATACAAGTTTATTTTTTGTAATATTAAATTTATTCCAATATAATATTATTAAGTATATTTAATTAAAAGTATACAGAAAAAGAGTTTTAAAATAATTTTAAAATAAAAAAATTTTTGCGACTAGTTTGGGACTATTTATTGATATAATCACAAATGAAAAGGTATTGAATAATATGATAGAAAGTAGACTTGCTTTACTAAAGAATCTGACTCTTTTATTAGTGGAAGATGACGAAAAACTTCTTAAAAATTTAAAAACAACTTTGTCTCTTTTTTTTAAAAATATCATCACCTCAAATAACGGGAGTAGTGCCCTTAAACTTTATGAAAAAAATTGTGTTGATGTGATAATCACGGATTATGTTATGCCCATTATGAGCGGATATGAATTATGTGTTGCCATTCGCGAAAAAAATAAAAAGATACCTATGATTATTATTAGTAATCATACAGATCAAGATAAACTTTTAAAGTCTATATCTCTAAATCTCAGTGAATATCTTGTAAAACCCTTAGAATATGCCACTCTTACTAAGGCACTTTTAAAAATAATATTAAAAATGGAAGAAAACAATAGTTTGATCGAATATATTAGTCCAAGTTTGAAATATAATATAATTACTAAAGAATTATATAATAACGAAGAAAAAATGTTTCTTACAAAAAGTGAGATAGCAGCCTTAGAATTTTTTGTAAAAAATAAAAATCAACTTATTTCTTCTGATAAAATATCCTTTGCTATTGAAACTGGGGGTAATAAAAGTGAGCAAGCTATAAAAAATATAGTTTACAGACTTCGGAAAAAACTTGGAAAAGATATTATTGAAAATGTACAAGGTTTAGGTTATATCCTAAACATTAAGTAAACTATATTATTTTGAAAAAGTATTTTTTTACTCTTTTTTTACTCATTTTATTGTCTATAAATATCCATGCTACAGATGTTTTATATATAGATGAAAATTTCACAAAACATAATACGCTAAATTTTATTCATCATTTAGAAGATCAGAAAAATGAATTGACACATAAAGATATATTTTTAACTAATCATTTCAAAAAATCACAAAAGCTTCAAATAGGAGAAAAAAAAGGACCTTTTTGGACAAAATTAGAAATCAAAAACAGTTCAAAAAAGGTAATTGAACTGGTTCTGTATAACTCACTGGCGGGTACAAATGAAATTGATGTTTATATATATATAAATTCAAGCTTGATAAAAACACATATTCTTGGAGATTTAAGAGAACAGAAGTTAAGAGAAACCCTGAGCCGATATTCTATGTTTAAATTATCACTTAAAGCAGATGAAGAAGTAATCATTATTTCAAAAATAAAAAATTATAATTTATACAATATTGGATGGATTGTTAAAAGGAATAATGATTTTATACAAGAGGAATTTAAGAAACTATTTGTTTTTGGAATTTTGTTTGGATTATGTATTCTTTTTATATTGTATAATATTTTA
>JABSPO010000176.1 GCA_013214625.1 Flavobacteriaceae bacterium | reverse complement strand
ATGTAAATGTACACAAACCTTTGGATTACATACCAAAACCCGTATTATTTTATAGGTGTTGTTGTACATATTTTTTTTTATTTAATTTTATATTTTGGGTTTCGGATGTCATTTTTATCTGCTTTCATAACATTGGTAACCATAGTTTTTTCGCAAGCTCCGAATTCATCAAAATTCCTTTTGGCTTGGTTTAGTGATACTCGATTTGCTCCACCTTCGTAATCTGGCTCGCTTGATTGTATTGGGTCGTCTTCCCAAAAACAGATATTACAGATTTCATAATTTCCAGTAGGTCTTTCCCCTAATGTATTATAGCCGCAACAATCACAATAGAACTTTCCATTTGCACAAGAACGCTGGAAACCTACAATTTCAATTAACTCTTCATCAGAGAATTTTTCTAAAACTTTAGATAATTGATTTTTAGAATATTTTCTAGAGAAGAAAAGTCGATAACTTTCATAATTAGTTGATGATTTTTCTGGATTCATATCTTGATAAAATTCGTAATCTATGTCACAATCTTCTCTTAAATAATCTTCAATTATATCTTTCAATTCCCACGTATCAATTTCAAGAACAAGTTGATTTTCTACTTCGTGTAATTTTATATGTGGTTTGTTTAGATTCAATTTTTGTTTTGATTTTAGCTTGTCTATTTATAAAAGCCAATTTTTAAATCATGAACACCTCTGAGTTAAATAAAATTGAGGTGAGTAAATTAAAATATTTGGCGGTATTGTAAATATACACAAGCTCTGGGATTAAATATCAAAACCCGTATTATTTTATAGGTGTTGTTAGGCATAGTTATCTTTAGGTAGGATTAGTTTATTTTTCTCAATAGTCGATAATATTTAACCTCACCTTTCCCGTCATCTAATGTCATTATTAAATCACCTTTTTTAGCTAACCCCTCAATATCCGCTGCAAATATATTTACACCCCACAATTCTTGATGATTTTTATTTTCTAAATTATTTATTGTCAGAAACTGGTCTGTTAGGTTAAAATTTTGCGCTTTTTCTTTTGGTAAATCTCTGAATATTTTATCTAAATCATTTGAAGAATAATTACTATCTTTTTCCTCCATTATAGAATAGATTTTTCCATTTTCATAGAATCCAAACCATTGATATGGTAAGGGCCAAGGGTTGACTTTGTTCAATTCTTTATTGGGCAATTCAATCATTTTCCAAAAGCCAATTAATTGTTGTTTTACAGGTGGCCCACCAGCTTCATTTTCGGACTTTTTCTGTGATTTTACATATTCAATAAATCCATTGTAATAATCATCAATAGTTTTTTTCTTTATTTCAACCCATTTATCTTTTGGTTGACTTAGTTCTTTAGTTTCGGATTGTTCCTCAAGTCCAGCCATTATTGCCCACATTCCGTGTAGATTTAACCATCTATGATCGTAATTCTCTTCATTACTCCGAACAAAGGCAGTAACTGAAGTAACAGTTTTTTCTAACTTGTCAAGGTCTTTAAAAGCGTATTCATTTATTTCTGATCCATATTCATTATTCAAGATAGAAACCCCTTGTTTAGCTGAATTGTCCATGCACAGGTTCGCATCATATCGAGCTCTTAATTGTGCAACATAAAACCAATACATTGCTTCGTCCTTTTTATCTTGGTTATATAATTCTTTAGATAATGCATAAATTACTGGAGGATTGTAATCATTAGAATTATTCAAAATGATATCAATCATTTTCTTTTTAGATTTCTGGTTTTCACCTTTCAATATTTCAATAGCTTCATTGTGGTGAGTAACATCAATTTCTTTAAACACTCCTTTTGCCTCAATTTTAATTTCAGTCGTCTGAGCGTTACAAATGATTGTAAATCCGATTAAAAATGTAAGCAATAACATTATATTTTTCATAGTATCTTCTTCTATCTATTGTCGATTTATTTTATTTTGCCTAACGTTTAGCTATGAATAGTTCGGTGCAGAAAATCCGCGGATTTTCGTATCGACACAAGCCATGAGCTTTTATATTTTGATTTTAATTTTGTCGTTTTAAAAAAGCCGATTTTTAAATCATGAACACCTTTAAATTAAAATAAGAAAGGAGGTGAGTAAATTAAAAGATTTGGCGACTAAGTAAAGATAAAATTACTTCTCGGATTACACACCAAAACCCGTATTATTTATAGGTGTTGTTAGGTACAGTTTTTTATTATTATTGTTTCCGCGAATATGTTTATGTCTTTGGTTTCATGAATATTTAATCCACTTTCCTTAATTGCTTTTTCCCATTTGTTTTTACTCAAAAAGTGAAAAGCTCCAATATTAAAGAATATAAAATTAATTCCGTTTCTCATTTGTTCTGAAATGATTAAAATCCCATTGTTTTTCAAAACTCTTTTAGCTTCTTTAAAGAATAGAACTCTTTTATCGTGGTCTAAAATTTCGTGTAATGCAGTTACTGCAAAAATTATTTCCTGAGAATTATCTGCAAACGGTAATTTTGTAGGGTCAAGTTTTATTTCCTTTTCATTAGGAGGGAATTCTCTTTTTGAAATCTTAATCATTTTTTCTTCTAAATGTCTGTTTTCAAATATATCACAAACTACTAATTTCATTTTTGGATATTTCTTTTCAATGAGACGTGATATAGGGTCAAAACTTGCGTGAATAAATATCCCATTTTTAATCTCATTAAGCTTTATATATTCAGGTAATTTTTCAAGTTTATATAAGTCAGATTTGTCGTATAATATATAAGAAGCTACGATTGAAAGAAGAATATTTAGTATAATTAAACCACTAAATATTAATGAAAAATTTGAAAATAATTCAGATTCTACATTTATAGAAAACCAATAAAATAGACCCGAAATTAATAATCCTAATAGAATCTTTTGGTAATTAAAGAGTAATACTAATTTTGTAATTTTCATTTTTTGTTATTGTGCCTAACGTTTAGCTATGAATAGTACGTGGCAGAAAATCCACAGATTTTCGTGCCGGTACAAGACAATAGCTTTTTGTTTTGATTTTAGCTTGTCGATTTATAAAAGCCAATTTTTAAATCATGAACACCTTTAAATTAAATAAGAAAGGAGGTGAGTAAATTAAAATATTTGGCGACTATGTAAATGTACACAAACCTTTGGATTACATACCAAAACCCGTATTATTTTATAGTTGTTGTTAGCAAACGTTTTGTTAGAATTGATAAATGGAATATTCTAACTAGTAATTGTTTAATTAATGCCTTTATTCATTTAATTGGCATTACTCTTTTAGGCATCTAACAGAAATTCCAGTTTCCTTCTTCCAGCCACTTCTAACAACATATTCTGCGTAATAAATAATACTTCGGTACCAAGTGTCGGTAGAACTCCACCAATGTGCAGCCTTACCCTTTATGCCGCCATTTTTAAAATTTCCTTTTAATCGGATTCCACCAGGAAGTCCCTCAAAAAGACCTTTTTCTCTTTTATTTTCATAGTCATTCCACATAATCATGCTCTTCATTTTAATACCTGCCTTTTCTTTGCCACCTAGATTATCTGTAAGTTCTGTCCATTCATCATCTGAAGGAATGTGCCACCCTAAAGGGGCTAAGCCTCTATCATCATTTACAGCATACCAATTGTACAGCTTCCCTAAAATTGCACCGTTATTGGGTTCATTTTCATAATAGCACCAAGCAGGAGTGCCAGTTTCACCTGCTTTATCCCATGCCTCTTTGGATTTAGCATGAAGAATGGGGTCTCCATTTCTGAAATTACTAACATTAAGATTTTTACTCATCCAAATCTGATTGCCAATTTTAACAGATTTGAAATCATTTTTATCAGTGTTATAGTCTGGATGATTTTTAGTTATCACTTCCTGTTTGTCAATATTACTAGACTCGGAAGATTTACTATCATTGTCATTGTCTGGGTAGTGTTTCAATTCTCCTATTAAATTTCCATTTGAAAAAGTCTCAGTACTTTTTATTCTCCCGCTCTCATAAAACTTCTTCCATAGCCCTGTTTCTCTTCCGTCTATTAAATTTCCAAACAGTTGTAATTGTCCACTCTTATAATAGTACTTCCATTCTCCTGTTTTTACATCAGAAGACCAATTCTCATCATCAGCATAGTTTCCAGTTTGGCTTAATTGTCCATTTTCAAAATATAGCTTATATGCTCCAATTTTTTTTGTTCGTCCTATCACACTATTACTTTTATAGCTAGCACTTTCTTTTAATTCTCCATTCTTGTAATAGGTTTTTAATTTCCCTTTTTTACGACCAAAACTATAGCTTGAAATTTCACTTAATTGTCCGTTGTCATAATAGAATTTCCATTCGCCGTGTTTGGTCTTACTATTATAAGAACCCAACCTTTTATGACTTCCTATGCTTTTTAATTGTCCATTTTCATAATAGGTTTTCCATTCTCCTTTTTTGACTCCATAATCACTAGTAGACTGATCATAGCTTCCTATACTTTTTAATTGTCCATTGCTATAATAACGTTTAATCTGTTCTTGCGCATTTACGTTAAACACTAGGACAATAAAAATCGTGAACAGAATTAATTTTTTCATTATTTAATGTTTTTATTAATGTTTGCTAACGGTTTGTATATGAAACGTAGCGTATAAAAATACGATAAATTTCAGGTTTAGCACAGAGCCAAATTTTTACATTTTGTTTTTATCTTTTCTATTTTAAAAGTCAAATTAAAAATTTGGCGGAACTTTGTAAATAAGCATAAACCTTTGAGTTTAGCACTTATTAGCTATGTTTTATACACCGTGTTGTGTGCATTTTTTCTCCATTCAGTTTTTAATTCTGTCCATTCCGCCCAAAATTGTCGAAATCCGTTTTGGTCAAATTCTTCATTGGGAACTTCTTTTTCATTTGGGTCTCCGTAAAAGGATTCTACTTTATCTGTAAAATCAAGAACTATATTTATATAAAGTTCAAATGAGATTATTGCAACCGTCCCTTTTTCAGTCGTTAGTTTTACGCTACCGTTTTCGTGTTTAATATTCCAATCAACACCTTCATTACAGCCTAAAATCGAAACATAATTTTTTTTCTCGTCTGGTATCATAAAATGTCCACAACAAGGAACTAATTGACTTCCGAAATCTTCAATCGTATAATCAATTTTAAGAGTTCTAAGTAGATATAATCCAGTTGCTGTCAAAGCCCAAGAATCCGATTCCAAATTCGACAATACTTCATCTCCGATTTTTATAAATAAGACTCCGTGAGAGCATAAATCGGCTTTATCGTCAATTCCATCATCATTTATCCAATGTTGTCTTAAAATCTTTATTTCAAATTTTTGGTTCGTCATTTCTTAAATTGCACACAACACTCATATAAACACAATTGTGTTTATATCTTTGATTAGTCACTTCCAAATATACAAAAGTGTGCGCCTTTATTCAGTAACGCGTTACTAATATTTTTATGTTCAATGTAAATGCTAGGAGAATTTTAATAGGTAACTGCGTTACTTTTATCATAAAAAAAAGCCACTCAATTTGAGTGGCTTTTTTAGTAATTATATTTTAAATTCCTTCTACTTAATTAGAGAGGGGACTAGTTTAATTGTTTTTTCGAAGTTAATTGTACAATTTCTACAATAACGTCAATCGCTTTTTTGATACTTTCTACTGGTACATATTCATAACGTCCGTGGAAGTTATGTCCTCCAGCAAAAATGTTTGGGCAAGGTAATCCCATGTATGATAATTGTGATCCATCAGTACCACCTCTAATTGGCTTAATTAACGGAGTAATACCTAAGTTTTTCATTGCCTCTTCAGCAATATCAACAATATGCATTACAGGAACCACTTTTTCCTTCATGTTAAAGTACTGGTCACTAATTACTGTTTCAACAGTTCCAGCACCATGTTTCTCATTTAAATCTGCAGTGATTTTTTCCAATACCGCTTTACGCTCTTGAAATTTATCCATGTCATGATCTCTAACAATTAATCCAATGTTAGTTTCTTCTACTTTTCCTTCAATTCCGTATAAGTGAAAGAATCCTTCATATCCTTCAGTCTTTTCAGGAACTTCTTGTTCTGGTAAAGCAGCAATAAATTCATTGGCAATTAACATTGAGTTAATTAGTTTTCCCTTAGCATAACCAGGGTGAACAATTTTACCGTTTACTTTAATTTTAGCACCTGCAGCATTAAAATTTTCGTATTCTAACTCACCAACTTGGCTACCATCCATGGTATATGCCCAGTCAGCTCCAAATTTTGCAACATCAAATTTATGAGCACCTCTACCAATTTCTTCATCTGGAGTAAATCCTATACGAACTTTACCATGTTTGATTTCCGGATTGTTAATTAGGTGTTCCATAGCACACATAATCTCCGTAATTCCTGCTTTATCATCTGCTCCCAATAAGGTAGTTCCGTCAGTAGTAATTAAGGTTTGCCCTTTATACATCAATAAATCTTCAAAATAATCAGGAGATAAAACAATGTTTTTTTCTTTATTTAAAAGAATATCGCCACCGTCATAATTTGGTATAATTTGAGGTTTTACATTAGCACCAGTGTAATCAGGAGTGGTATCAAAATGCGATACAAAACCAATTGTTGGTACGTCATGGTCTACATTACTAGGTAAAGTAGCCATAATGTAAGCATGGTCATCTATAGTGACATCTTCCATTCCCATAGCTTTTAATTCATCAACCAATTTATTGGCTAAATCCCATTGTTTTTCAGTACTTGGGCAAGTGTCTGAATTTGGATCTGATTCGGTATCAATAGTTACGTAACTGATAAAACGGTCTATAATGTGTTGCATGCTATATTTTTTTTACGAAAATAATTGTATTTATTTAAATAACATAATTTGCTAGTCGTAAAAGCGTTATTTTAAACTCTAAATTATATGTTAATTTAATTGTCATGAGCTTTTTTTGTAGTAATTTTAAGAAAACAATTGCTAAGAACCTATGAATACAGTTTCGGAATTATTAAACATATTAAGGCTTGAGAAGCTTTCAGAACTTAGTTTTAAAGGAGTGAATGAAACTGTAGGAACACCTACAGTGTTTGGTGGTCAGGTATTGGCACAATCCATAAATGCGGCGTATAACACTATTACTAATGATAGAATATTGCATTCACTACATTCTTATTTTTTAGAACCAGGTGATTTAACCCTACCTATAACATTTGATGTTGCTATAATGCGTGATGGAGGAAGTTTTTCCACCCGTAGAGTGACAGCCAAACAAGGTGAATCGGTTATTTTTATTTTAGCAGCTTCATTTCATAAAATAGAAGAAGGCTACGAGCATCAGGTAGCTATGAAATCAGATATCAAACAACCAGAAGACTTACTAAGTTGGAATGATATGCTGAATCAGTTTGGGGATTTCTTGCCTCAGACAGTAATAGACTTTTTGAATGTACCAAGACCTATTTCATTTAAGCCTACTAAAATTGTAAACCCCTTAGAAAAGAAGGATTTACCTCCGTACTCTGATGTATGGTTTAAGTTTAAATGTGCGAATGAAGAATTTACTTTAGCAGAAAAACAGCAGATGCTAACCTATGTTTCTGATTATAATATACTAACGACGGCATTAAATATTCATGCAAGTAAAGCACATTTTGGGAATACCCAAATGGCTAGTTTAGATCATTCCATGTGGTTTTTTAGAGATTTTGATATTGACGATTGGTTGTTATTCTCCATAGATGTACCAAGTACGCATGGGGCCAGAGGGTTTTCAAGAGGTAATATTTACACTCGTGAAGGAAAGCTAGTTGCTTCAGTAACGCAAGAAGGTTTGATGCGTCCAAAAAGGTAAAATAAGCATCCTTGATGTTAACATAATATAAGTATTGAAAAAAGCAGGGTTGCAATTAATCTGACTTTTAAGTATGTTGTCAGTTGTTTGTGTTTTTTACCGAATTATCAATGCATGCTACCGAATAAATTATTAGCCCAACCAAATAATAAATGGCTAACTTCTGCATAGTGTATTGGTATACTTTAGTAGTATAAAAACTATACTTATGAAAAAGTACTATATACTATTACTATTATTCAGTTTTATGAGCTTCACACAGGCTCAAATAGTACCGATTCCTGATGCTAATTTTAAAGCTGCTTTAATTAGCAGTGGTGTGGATACAAAT
>JABSPO010000175.1 GCA_013214625.1 Flavobacteriaceae bacterium | reverse complement strand
GGATTTAAGTTAGATTCGAGTGTTACAGTTCCTATAGGAGAACCATCTACCGGATCAATACAAATTACGGCGTCACTAACTGAAAAGTCTGGTCGCTCGTGAATGGTTATAGTAAATGAACTAGAATCCAAACAAGCTGTATTCCCGGTTGCTGTTGCATGAACATATATGGTTTCGGTATAAGGAGAACTTTCTCCTTCAGGAATTATTATTGGAGTGTTCGGATCTATCAAGTCAACAGCATTCCCTCCAGGAGCGGTATAATAATTTACATCATAGGTGGTACTGATAGTACTTGTTGCTGGTAGTAAATACTCGCCACAAATGTCTATAGGTGAAAATGAAGGAAGTACTGGGGTTTCTGAAATGGTTAGGGTAAACTCTTCTTGTTTTGAGCAGAGTTCAGGGTCTCTTTCATAGCCATTTACAGCATATACATATATTGTAGTTGGAATACCAGCGGTAATTTGAGGAGTATCGGTGTCAATAACGAAATTTGTTATTGCGTTTTCCCCATTCTCTTCCCAGTAATAGTTTCCAACAGCAAGTGGTGGTAAAATATAGCTGTTACATTCATCTTGATCGTCAAAAGTACCAAGATTAATTCCTAAAATATTTATGGTGATTTTTCTTTCAGTTGCACATCCTAAAAGGTCATCCCACTCGTTATAAAGATATACATCAATACTTTCGTTAGCAATTGTGCCTGGTAGAATTTCACTTCCAACATTTCTACCTCCAGGATAATCTAATGCAGGGTCGTTTATACCGCCAGGAGAATTGAAATAATTACCATCAGTTAATTCTGGTAATTCGTAAGGCTCACACTGATAATCATCTCCAGGGTTTGCTAATGGAGGAAGATCTCTGACTTCTACTTCAAAACTTGACTGTGTTTCACATCCTGTTACAGGATCTTGCATATAAATATATATTGTACTATCAGTGGTGATTAGTTGTCCAACGGTGTATGTTGTAGTACTAATAGGGAATTCGTCTAATTGGTCATCTACATAGTATGCTCCAGGGTTATTTAATGGTTCTATTTCATAGAGATCATTTATACAATGTATCACATCTGGAAGTTCATCTATAACAGGATTTGTGTTAATTTGTAAATTGAAAGACAAATTTGTGGTGCAATTCGGAACATCTTCTGTATCTGCTGCAAAAACAAAAATTTCCTCAGGATTTGTTAATACAAAGCTAGTATCATTTTGCAGTGTTAAACCTCCCATTCCGTTTTCTATAATTTCGGAGCCTTGTGGTATAATAATTCCTTGCCCGTTTGCTTGTAAATAATATTCTCCAGCTGCAAGATCAGGCAAAATATAACTACCACATTTAATTTCATCTTGCGGTATAGTGATAATTGTTACTTCAAACTCTTCTTCATTAAAACAAGGGAATATATCATTATTGCCATCAGAATTTATAAATTCATGTTGTTCTTCGTTGTGTATGGTATAAGTATCTGATAGTGTTACACTATCACCAGGGGTATAGATGGTACCAGCACTGTCGGTATAATAAATACCGTCCGGAGCAATAGTATCAGGAAGAATATCAGGGGACCCATCAGCATTTAAATCGGGCACAAGAGGTAAAGTATAACTTAAACAAGTCACTATAGGGGCATTAGCAGGTATTGTTGCAGGAGGTAATTCATAGACGTTAATATTGAATTCCTCATCCCTACATACTGTAGTTATTCCGGTATCTGGATCTGTGAGTTCTGCGTAATAGAATATTGAGCTAGGAATTGTAGCTGAGGTGTATACCTGTCCAGGAGGTAACAATACTATATCTGGATCGTTTTGAAGGGTAGAGAAAAAATTACCTGGAGGAAATGATGGGATTACAAATATGTCGCAATTGTGTAAATCAGGTGTATATTCATCAATCAGCGTAATCAGAAAACTCGACTGATTCACACATTCATTGGCGTCTGGTCCGTTAATAATATAATAAGTACCTCCTTCAATAATTACATCACCGACATTTAAAGGGTTATTTGAACTATCAAAATACTCCCCGTCAGCAATTCCATCACCATCAATATCATCAATAGGAGGGAGTGTATATTCACTACATTCTATTACATCATCTAATGTAGAAACTATAGGAAGTGGATTTATAATTATGTTAAATGATTTTGTATCATCAAAACAATTAGGGTCAGCATTATTGACCATTAATACCCAAATTTCCTGATTGGTAATTCCTGTAGGAATGTCAATACTTCCTCCTAAAGGGTTTTGATTATCTAAGTCAGCTTGTGAAGCATAATAAGTAATAGTAAAATCAGCAGCGTTTAAACCATTTAAAATTTGAATGTCCTGTACCGTTAAATCCACTGTAGTGGTATTAGAACTTTCACAAATATCAATGTTATTAGGTTGTGTAGCTACAGCAGCTGCACTTACTGTTAAATCAAAATTTAGTACTGCATTACAATAAACACCTGTAACGATATTTAAAATTTTAATGTAGATGGTTTCGTTATTACCAACAGGTGTATAGCTAGTAACATCGGTAACACTTATTGGGGTGCTAGGGATATCCGCTTGAGTGGCAAAATAAATTACATTGTATATGGCAGGGTCTAAACCAAGGTATGCTTCATCATTAAAACTTAAATCATAATTGTATGTAGCGGAACCATTATCACACTCCGATAAGTCATCTGGATCGTCAATTGCTAAATCAAAAACAGTCATGGTACCAGGGATTTCGCATGCGGTACCATTTTTAATAGCAATAACTGCATAGGTTCCTGCTTGGGTAACAACTAATGTATTACTTGTTTCTCCTGGAATAGGATTCCCATCTAATGTCCATGAATGTGTAAATTCAGTTTCATCTAAACCAGTGGTAATACTGATCTCATTTCCGTCACAAATAGTGGCGTCATCTCCTAAATCTATTTCAGTGGTAAATGAACCTGTATCAATAAATACGGCAGAATCAAAATTTGGGTTTTTGTAGTCACCAATAACTAAGCGTATTGTATAGGTGTCACCTGGTATAAGAGTAGAGGAAGCATTCAATACTGTGGTATGTCCACGCATATTTAATGTTGATGCAGCTGGATTGTTAACATTATAGATGTCAAATAAATTAGCGTTTTCTGAAGTACAACCTCCGTTATAGGCATTATCACGAATGGTAATTACGGTTATGGGATCGGTAGTACTAGGTACTATCGCTAAATTTGTGGTTGTACCTAAATCGTCTGTTAATAAAAAAGCAAAAACATCACTAAAACCACATTGCCATTGCCCATATTCATTAGATGCGAATATAAAATCGAAGCTAAAATCACTTGAAATGGGGACGAATTCAAATTGCAAAAAAGCGGTGTCCGTAATAGGGTCATTTTGTCCAGTACTAGCACTAATTGCTTCTAAGGTAGGATCGCTACTAGAATTTACCTGACTACTTAAATTGGTATCCGTATATGGTCCTTCAGTAAGCTTAGCTATACCAGTACGTAAAATAATTCCTTCTGTAAGCGGAAAAGCGGAACCATTACTCTCAAATTGCGCAACCGATTGTGGAGATGAATAAGATACGCTTGATGGAACAATACACGAACTATTCAATAATAAATTTGCTAGTTGTGTGGCAGTATAATTTGTGTCGTCAACAATAATGGTTTGAGAAAACGACAAACAGGAAAATAGTAATAGTAAATAACAACTTTTCATTAATATAATCTTTTGGGGGATTAGCACATTAATTTACATAAAAAAATATAAATCTGATATGAAATTACATTTTATTTTAACATTTTTATTAAAATGTTGTAAACTCCATTAAAAGAGTAGAGTATAGGTGTTTTGATGTTAGGAACGGTTGTGAAATAATAGAAATTATAGGTTTTAAAAACCCCATATTTATAAAAAAAATATAAACATGGGGGAGTATATGTGTTGAAGTATGTTTTCGAATTAGAAATTCGGACTTAAGGCATACTTTCTGTAGAAATCATCTAGTATAGTAATAACTTCATCTTCTGTATCAACAATATTAATTAAGTCTAAATCTTCAGGGCTAACAGTTTTATGGGTTTTAACCATAGTCGCTTTTATCCAGTCCATTAATCCAGTCCAATATTCAGTTCCTACAAGTATAATTGGGAACTTTTCAATTTTTTTTGTTTGTATTAAAGTGATGGCTTCAAACAATTCATCCAAAGTTCCGAAACCTCCAGGCATTACAACGAAACCTTGTGAGTATTTTACAAACATTACTTTACGTACAAAGAAGTAATCATGATCAATACTCTTGTCATTGTCGATATACGGATTATCATGTTGTTCAAATGGTAATTCAATATTAAGTCCCACAGAAGTTCCTCCTCCTATATGAGCACCTTTATTACCAGCTTCCATTATCCCTGGTCCACCACCAGTAATAACTCCGTAACCATGGTCTACAATTTTATTAGCTATTAAAACGGCTAATTCATAATACTTATCTCCAGGTTTAGTACGTGCTGATCCAAAAATTGATACAGAAGGACCAATTTTACTCATTTTTTCGAATCCGTTTACGAACTCACTCATTATTTTAAAAATAGCCCAAGAATCATTTGTTCTTATTTCGTTCCAGGTTCTGTTTAATTGTGTTTTTCCCATATATAAGTAGTGTAGCTGATTATTTTTATCAAGTCTATTAAAAGTACTCTTTTTTATGAATTATAAAAACTATTTCAGTTCCTTTTTTAAGTATTCGGCAGTATAACTGTTTTTAACTTTAATGATTTCTTCCGGAGTTCCTTTTGCTAAAATGGTACCGCCATTTTTACCTCCTTCAGGTCCTACGTCAATAATATAATCAGCAAGTTTTATCACATCTAAATTATGTTCAATAATTATTACAGAATTTCCTTTGTCTACTAATTCATTAATTACATTCATTAATACTCTGATGTCCTCAAAGTGCAATCCTGTTGTAGGCTCGTCTAAAATATAGAATGTTTTTCCTGTATCTTTTTTTGATAGTTCAGTAGCTAACTTTACTCTTTGTGCTTCACCTCCGGAAAGGGTTGTACTTTGTTGGCCTAAAGTAATATACCCTAATCCAACATCTTTAATAGTTTTTAATTTTCTGTGAATTTTAGGAATGTTTTCAAAGAAATTTACACTTTCGTTGATGGTCATATTCAATACATCAGAAATTGTTTTTCCTTTATATCGTATTTCTAGAGTCTCTCTATTGAATCGTTTCCCTAGGCATGTTTCACACTCAACATATACATCTGGAAGAAAATTCATTTCAATCACACGTAAGCCTCCACCTTGACAAGTTTCACAACGTCCACCTTTTACGTTAAAACTAAAACGACCTGGTTTATAACCACGGATAGCAGCTTCACTTGTTTTTGCAAATAAACTACGTATTTCACTAAATACACCGGTATAGGTTGCTGGGTTAGAACGCGGGGTTCTTCCAATTGGACTTTGATTGATATCTATTACTTTGTCAATATGTTCTAATCCCTTAATTTTTTTATAAGGCATTGGTTTTTTTACCGCATTGAAAAAATGAGCATTTAAAATAGGGTATAATGTTTCGTTTATTAAGGTAGATTTCCCACTACCTGAAACCCCGGTTACGCAAACTAATTTTCCTAAAGGAATATCAATAGAAACATTTTTCAAGTTATTTCCAGTAGCTCCAGTTAAGCTTAATTTTTCGCCATTCCCTTTGCGCCTTGTTTTAGGAACAGCTATTTCTTTTTTACCGTTGAGGTATTGAGCAGTTAACGTATTTCCGCTTAATAATTCCTTTGGAGTTCCTTTAGAGATGATTTCTCCACCTTTTTTTCCTGCAAACGGACCAATGTCAATCACATAATCGGCTTGCTCTATCATGTCTTTGTCGTGCTCAACAACTAAAACGGAATTTCCGAGATCTCTTAATTGTGTTAAGGATTTGATTAATTTTTTATTGTCACGCTGATGTAGTCCGATACTTGGCTCGTCTAATATATATAATACACCAACCAATTGTGATCCAATTTGGGTAGCCAAACGTATGCGTTGCGCTTCTCCTCCAGATAATGTTTTTGAACCTCGATCTAAGGCTAAATAATCTAAGCCAACATCTAATAAAAACTGTAAACGAGTACTGATTTCTTTGATGACTTCGGAAGCTATTTGCTTTTGTTTTTTTGATAAGTGATTATTCAAATCGGCTATCCATAGTGTTAAATCAACAATATCCATTTTAGCTAATTCAGAAATGTTTTTCTCATGAATTTTAAAATGCAATGATTCTTTTCTTAAACGACTTCCATTACAAACAGAACAATCATTATGGTTCATGTATTCCATGGCCCATCGTTTTAATGAAGATGAATTACTGTCGTTATACTGAGCGTTTATAAATGCAATGATCCCTTCAAAATCAATTTTGTAATTTCTTGTAACCCCTAAATTTTTTGATTCAACAGAAAATTGTTCATTTCCACCATGAAGAATTATTTCTAAGGCTTCTTTAGGTATTTTTTTAATAGCGTCCGTGAGTTTAAATCCATAACGTTCCGCAATAGTTTCTAGCTGCTTGAACATCCACGAATTTTTTTCTTCCCCCACAGGAGCAATTCCTCCATTAGCAATCGACTTTTTATTATCAGGGATTATTTTATCTACAGCAACTTCATATAACTTACCAATCCCATTACAGTTGTGACATGCTCCTTTAGGAGAGTTGAATGAAAATGAGTTTGGTTCAGGGTTTGGGTAGGATATTCCTGATTCAGGACACATTAAATCTCTTGAGAAATAGCGTGCTTCTGTTGTATTGTGTTCAATTGTCATCAATACATTTTCACCATGATACATGGCAGTATTGATTGTTTCGCTCAATCTTTTTTCATTATCTACTTCATCGGATATTTTTAGACGGTCGATAACAATTTCAATGTCATGCATTTTATATCTATCCAGCTTCATTCCTTTTGTAATGTCAAGGATTTCTCCATCAACACGTACTTTTGTGAATCCTTGCTTAGCGATATTTTCAAATAACTCACGGTAATGTCCTTTTCGAGATTTAATAACCGGAGAAAGGATAACTATTTTCTTATCCGAATAATCAGTTAGTATTAATTTTTTAATCTGATCATCAGAATAACTAACCATTTTCTTACCGGTAACATAACTATGCGCATCAGATGCACGAGCATAAAGCAAGCGTAAGAAATCATATATTTCAGTAATAGTACCAACGGTTGATCGTGGGCTTTTACTGGTTGTTTTTTGCTCAATAGCAATAACAGGTGATAGTCCATCTATTTTATCAACATCTGGGCGTTCCAACCCTCCTAAAAACTGACGAGCATATGCTGAGAACGTTTCAATATACCGTCGTTGTCCTTCAGCATAAATAGTATCAAAAGCTAAAGACGATTTCCCTGAACCTGATAAGCCTGTGATAACAACTAGTTGCTCACGAGGTATTTTTATATCGATGTTTTTTAGGTTATGTGTTCTAGCTCCTTGAACATCTATGTATTCTTGTTTTTTTGACATTTAATTGATATAATGAATTGCTAATCTAAAATTTAAGCAAGCAGCAAAGTTACTAATTTCATAGCAGATAGGCTATTAGGTAGATGTTAGTTTTTTAACCCCTTTTACTAATTAATTTGAGTAGCATAAAGGATAGAAAATACTTTTAATTTTGATTAGTTACTACCTAATATTTTATGTCATCAAGAAAAAATAATTGTTTTATTATTATGTACCATTGTTTTTTTATCCAGATGCAGTTTGATAGCTCTTGACAATACAATTTTTTCTAAATCACGTCCTTTTAATACTAAGTCATTAATAGTATGTGAATGAGAAACATGTGTAATATCCTGCTCGATAATTGGTCCTTCATCTAAATCCTCAGTAACATAATGGCTTGTTGCCCCAATAATTTTTACACCTCTTTTAAAAGCTGAATGATATGGTTTAGCACCAGCAAAAGCTGGAAGAAAAGAATGATGAATGTTGATGATGTTATTTTGAAATTTTGAAATCAGTTTAGGAGAAACAATTTGCATGTAACGTGCTAAAACGATAAAGTCGACATTGTGTTTTGCTAAAAGTTCCAACTGTATTTCTTCAGCATCTCCTTTATTTTCTTTGGTTACTGGAATATGGTAGTAGTCAATATTAAAGTTATCAGCAATAGGTTTTAAATCGACATGATTGCTTATAATAAACGGAATTTCTACATTCAATTCACCTGAACTATAGCGTCCTAATATGTCATATAAACAATGATCATATTTAGATACAAACAAAGCCATTTTGGGTTTTTGGTATGAGGTATGCATACCCCATGTC
>JABSPO010000174.1 GCA_013214625.1 Flavobacteriaceae bacterium | reverse complement strand
AGTAGTGAATTTTCCTAAAAAACAAATAGCGAATATGATGAGTGAGTGTTTGGTATTGGGATTGGTAGGGGGGAATGATGTAGTGTTAATTAACCCGGATAGAAAAGTGAAAAACGGAATGCGTTTAGCGTAAAAAAAGCTCAATTAAAATAATTGAGCTTAAATTTGGTTTGTGGTTGGTTTATAAAAAAACGTAATATAGTTTATTGATATTTAAATCCCATTGGTGGATTAAATATCATCAAAACTGATATCGGTGAAACTTTCTACAGTTGCAGTTTCAACAACAACTTCTTCGGTTTCATATTCTTTTTTATAATCTTTTTGATGACGTTCAGAGATTACTTCTTCTCCTTTTTCGTCAATTACATAAGCTGTCATTTCATTCATGATGTCAGTAAATGCAACAAAATCTTCTTTGTATAAATAAATTTTATGCTTTTTATAGTGGAAAGATCCATCATCATTTGTAAACTTCTTACTTTCAGTGATAGTAAGGTAATAATCTCCTGCTTTGGTAGATCTTACATCAAAAAAATAAGTTCTTCTCCCTGCTCTTAATACCTTTGAAAAAATTTCTTCTTTCTCTAAATATTCTTTATCGCTCATAATTCTTTCGTAATAATATTAGTTTTTTCCCACCAGTGGGTATAGTTCTAAAGGTATGCCTTGAATTAAAAATAATAGTGTTAATTCATGCTGTTTTTTGTTTGTCTTTAAAAAGATATAATTATCGTGTTTCAAAAATCATAAAAAAAAAGTTTAGAACCAATTTTTTTCACTATTCTTTTTCAGATAATTGCTTTTGATGAAGCTCCTTGTAGTAACCATCAGTACTTATAAGCTGATTATGAGATCCTTTTTGAATAATCGACCCGTTATCCAATACAAAAATAGTTTCTGCGTTTTTTACAGATGAAATCCTGTGGCTTACAATTATGGTGGTACTGTTTTGGGTAACTTTTTTTAGGTTGTTTAATATTGTTTCTTCAGTTTCTGTGTCTACAGCGGAAAGACAATCGTCAAACAAAATTATTTTCGGACTTTTAATTATTGCTCTCGCTATAGAAACACGTTGTTTTTGTCCTCCAGAAAGTGTGATGCCTCGTTCGCCTAATATGGTATTGTATTTGTTTTTAAACTGAATGATGTTGTTGTGTACATCGGCATCTTTTGCTGCTTGAATGATTTCATCGGTAGTAGCGTCAGACTTTCCGAATTTAATATTGTTTTCAATAGTGTCAGAAAATAAAAACGGATCTTGTGGTACTACACCAATATTTTCTCTTAATAAAGTAAGGTTATGTGTTGTGATTTCTTTGTTCCCAATAAGTAATTCACCTCGAGTAACATCATGAAGTCTGGAAATCAGATTTAAGATGGTTGATTTTCCTGATCCTGTTTTACCTATTATTGCTATAGATTCTCCTTTTTTCACTTTAAATGAAATGTTGTTTAATGCAGTGATGTTTGTGTCAGGATATGTAAAGCTTACATTTTTGAATTCAATGTCAGTATCAAGATGATATTGATTATTGTTCTCGTTTCTAATTTCTGGAATAACGTTTAAGAATTCGTTTATTCTCTTTTGTGAGGCTTCAGCTTGTTGTACAATTGAAGTTACCCATCCTACAGTGGCAACAGGCCAAGTAAGCATATTTACATATAAAAGAAATTCTACTAAAGTACCTATACTTGCAATGCTTCCGTTTATATATTGCAATCCACCTATATAGATTACTAACACATTACTTAGTCCTATTAGTAAAATCATAAAAGGAAAAAACCAAGCTTGAACTTTTACCAAGTCCATGTTTTTGTCTTTGCTTTTTTCGGATAAAACTTCGAATTGAGTGGTAATATCATTGGTTATTCCATACGCTTTAATAACGGATATTCCGGAGAAGGATTCTTGAGTAAATACTGTTAATTTTGATAAATATTGCTGTACGACAGTGCTGCGTTTATGAATTTCTTTACTTAATTTATAAATAGCAATAGAAAGAATAGGTAAAGGAAGCAAGGTGTATAAGGCTAATTTTGGAGCGGTACTAATCATTAAGGGGATCAGTATTACAAATAAAGTAATGGTATTGATGCTGTACATTAATGCTGGACCAAAGTACATGCGTACTTTACTAACGTCTTCACTAATTCTATTCATTAAATCACCAGTTCTATTTTGCTTGTAGAAGTCTTGTGATAATTGTTCGTATTGTTTGAAAACGTTGTTTTTTAAATCAAATTCAATTAGTCGAGACATCACTATTAGTGTCTGTCTCATTAAGAAAGTAAAAAAAGCAGCTATAACGCTTACCCCAATAATTAGTACTATATAGTGTAATAATTTTTCTCTAAATAGAACTTCAGAGTGTTGTTTGTTGAGTATATATTCTTCAATTAATTGAATTGCATTACCAGTAAATCTAGGAGTAAAAACAATAAATATACGTGCTACAATAGTTATTAGTATCCCGATTATTAGTCGGTATTTATATTTTAAAAAGTATTTATTTAAATATTTAAGTTCTTTCATTACAGCTGTCTCTTGAGTAGTAAGCATTAAATAAAAATCATTTTCAAGCTATTTTATTGCGTAAAAATGAATAATCAGTTACTTTTGTGCTCTAAGATTACGAGATTTATAAATCTTATAGGATTATAATTTAACAATACACACGATGACATCAGAAGTAATAGACGTTAAGGATTTAGCAAAAGTAAACCCTGTTTTTGGACAATTATCATTCGATAATCATGAGCAAATTGTTTTTTGCAATGACAAAGATACTGGATTAAAAGCAATAATAGGGATTCATAATACTGTTTTAGGACCTGCTTTAGGAGGGACAAGAATGTGGCAGTATGCTAACGAGTGGGAAGCTTTAAATGATGCGCTTCGTTTGTCAAGAGGAATGACTTTTAAGTCTGCTGTAGCTGGATTAAATTTAGGTGGAGGTAAAGCTGTAATTATTGGTGATGCTAAAACTCAAAAAACTCCAGAATTAATGAGGCGTTTTGGTGAATTTGTACATTCTTTAAGTGGAAAGTATATTACTGCTGAGGATATTGGTATGGAAACATCTGATATGGATTTAGTACGCGATGTAACTCCTTATGTTACTGGGATCTCTGAAAGTAGAGGAGGGGCAGGAAACCCTTCTCCAATTACTGCTTATGGTGTTTTTGTTGGGATGAAAGCAGCTGCTAAATATAAATATGGATCTGACGTTTTAGAAGATAAGAGAGTTATTGTTCAGGGTGTTGGTCATGTAGGGGAGTCATTAGTAGAGCATTTAACTAATGAAGGAGCTAAGGTGATTATTACAGATATCAATCAAGAACGTTTAGAAGAGGTTAAAGCAAAATATGGTGCTGAAATTTATAGAGGAGAAAATATTTATACTTTAGATGCTGATATTTATGCACCATGTGCATTGGGAGCAACAATAAATGATATCACAATAAATCAATTAAATGTTGATATTATTGCAGGAGCGGCTAACAATCAATTAGCAAATGAAGAGGTTCACGGTAAAATATTATCAGAAAAAGGAATTGTTTACGCACCTGATTTTGTGATAAATGCAGGAGGTATAATTAATGTTTATGCTGAGTTAGAAGGGTATGGTAAAACTGAAATCATGCGTAAAACGGAAAACATATACAACACTACCTTAGAAATTATCAAAAACGCTGAAGCTAAGAACATTACTACTCATGCGGCTTCTTTAGCAATTGCTCAAAGTAGAATTGATGCAAGAAAAAAAGAAAATCAGAAATAGTATATCATTAAATAATAGTTTATTTTTGCAAAGCGGAAGGAGGTTTCTTTCGCTTTTTGAATTATTTATAACATTTTCGTTCGAGAATACTGTTAATTTTTCAGCACTCGACTAATTAAACCCCCTGGAGGGAAAAGTTCTTATTCATGTTAAACAGAAGACATATTCGTACAAAAGTAATGCAGTGTATTTTTGAAATGCAGCATACTAAAAATCAAGATTTAAATCTAGCGTATAAAAAGTTGAATGACAGTGCTTCTAACATGTATGATTTGTATTTGTTACAATATCAGCTTTTTACTGTAATTCTTCAAAAAGCTAGAAAACTAAATAATGCCTCTCAAAATAGTTTCTTACAAGAAAATAAAGCAGAAAATATCCACAGGTTAGTTAATAATGTATGTTTGAATCATATAGCTTCTAGTCAGGAATTAGCTTTATTGATTGACGAAAGAGATTTGTCTAACTGGGAGTTGGATGATGAGTATGCTAACTTACTTTTAAAAGAAATACTAGCTTCTGATTTTTACAACACATATTTAAAAGAAGATAGTTCTTTTGAGAAAGATAAAGAGTTGTTGCTTACAATTTTTAAAAGAATTATAGCTCCGAATGATAAGTTGTATTCGTATTATGAGGATGAATGTATTAGTTGGGTAGATGATTTGCCCTTGGTAAATACAATGATTCTTAAAGAATTGAAAAAAGTTAAGGTAAGCCAGCAAATGAAACTTACTAAGTTGTTTAAAGATGAGGAAGATGAGAAATTTGGAAAAGATTTACTTACCAAAGTTACTTTAAACAATGAAGAGTTAAGTAAATATATTGATGTAAAAACTCCAAAATGGGATGCAGATAGAATAGCATCAATGGATGCTATTTTAATGAAAATGGCTATTTGTGAGTTTTTAAAATTTTCATCTATACCAGTAAAAGTTACAATTAATGAGTACCTGGAAATTGCTAAAGAATACTCTACAAATAAGAGTAGTACTTTTATCAATGGTATTCTGGATAGCTTGGTAAAAGATTTCAAGAAGGAAGAGAAATTGCAAAAAATAGGTAGAGGGTTGATGTAGTTTCAGATTTTTATTTATTTTAGCACAGCTTAAAAAAGAATACAAACGAATTAATAAAAAATATAGTTATGAAAAAGTTAAGAGTTATAGCGTTTACAGCATTGTGTGGATTAGCATTTGTTTCTTGTAAAAAAGAAAATGCAGCAGATAAAATTAATACTGAAAATGTAGCAGTAGCAGCTGAAAGAGATGCTAATTCTAGTAAGTTTCCAGTAATGACTTTTGATAAAACAGAGCATGACTTCGGAAATTTAAAACAAGGAGATGTTGCAGAAACTATTTTTAGTTTTAAAAACACAGGGGAAAAGCCATTGGTGATTGTTAATATTAAAGGAAGTTGTGGGTGTACGGTACCTAATGATTGGCCAAGAGAAGCAATTGCTCCAGGTGCATCAGGGAAATTTTCTGTGAAGTTTAATTCAAGAGGGAAGAAAAACCTAACTACACAAACTATTACGGTTACAGCAAATACTGAAAAAGGTAAAGAAATTGTAAAAATTAAAGCTATGGTTGAAGTTCCTGCAGCAACAGCAGGAGTGGTTAAGAAGCCAGCTGTAATATCTACTAAACAATTATAATGGAAGATTTATTAGCTCAGGTCGGTCAGTTTTCACCATACATTTTAATGTTTGTAGTGATTTATTTTTTCTTTTTAAGACCGCAAATGAAAAGACAAAAGCAAGAGTTAAGTTTTGCTAAAGAAATAAAAAAAGGAGATAAAGTAATTACCAAAAGCGGAATGCATGGTAAAATAGTTGAACTTAATAATACTGATGATACCTGTGTTGTAGAAACAGGGGCAGGTAAAATTAAGTTTGAACGTTCATCTTTATCACTAGAGTTATCTGCTAAATTAAATAAGTAGTAATTTTAACCCGTCAGTGGGTTTGATTCTCTGTCCCGATAGCTATCGGAATTGAATTGCAATCATTTTTGTTTATCTGGTGTAATTTATGACTGGTGTGTTTGCGCGGAGGACATTAATTTTAAAACATAAAAAAACCTCACATCGTGAGGTTTTTTTATGTTTTTTTTACAAGAATGATGTTTTTAAATTAATCAGTAGATTGTCTTTCTTTTTCCATGTCAATTAAGTGAGCCATTGATTTAATAACTCTATCGTGTTTTTTGACAAACGGATTTTCTTGGTCCCAAACATATCCAGCTAAAACAGCGCATATTTTTTCTTTTACTTCTGGATTTTCAGGTTCGTGAAAGAATAGTGTTTGTAAATTTCCTGTATACCATTCTTTTACATAGGTAGCGAATACATTTACACCACTTTTGATGTAGTCGGCATAATCTTTATCCCAATCTACAGTTTCGTTATTCAATTCTTTAATAACCAATTTAGCTGCTAATATAGCTGACTCAGTAGCAAAAGAAACTCCTGATGAAAATACAGGGTCTAAAAATTCAGCACTATTACCGGTTAAGGCAAATCCTTTTCCATGTAGTTTTGTTACTGATTTCGCGATATTTTTAATCTTTTTAGGTTCAAATAAATAATCAACATCTTCAAATCTATGGCTATAGTGTTTTGAAAGCTGCATCATTTTTTGAAGCGCTTCTGTCGTGTTGTCTCCGTAGGATTCAATAAATTCCGTAGGCCCAACATAACCAATACTTGTTTTTCCATTAGAAAATGGGATAACCCAAAGCCAAACTTTTTGTTTAACTATGTCGAAGGTTATAATTGTTCCTTCTTCTCCTTCGGGTCTGTTAATGTCATCAACATGTGTGAAAATAGAAGAGTTTTTTGGGATTTCTGAAGGTTTTTCTAATCCAAGGATTCTTGGCAATACCCTTCCGAATCCACTAGAATCGATAATAAATTTTGCTTCAATGTATTTTATATTACCTTCTTTGTCTTTTACGGTAGTTGTAGATGAATCGTCGTTAAAGACTACATCAGTAACTTCTGATCCGAATTCAACATCAACACCGTTCTTAATTATCTCTTGAGCTAAGGTGTTGTCAAAATCGGCTCTAGGGACTTGCCATGTCCAGTTCCATCCATCAGTAAATTTTTTGCTGAAATCGAAATTACAAACCTGATGATCTCTTATGAATCTTGCGCCACTTTTTTTCTCAAAATTCATTGCTTTTAAACAGTCTAATAAACCAGCTTCTTCAAAATGATCCATACAACGAGGGATCAAACTTTCGCCTATAACAAACCTAGGAAATATTGACTTTTCTAGAACTTTAACCTTGATGCTATTATTGTTTAAATAGGATGCGGCAATACTTCCAGATGGTCCTGCTCCAATGATTAAAACATCAACAAATTCTTTATTCATATTTTATAGGTTTTATTGTGACAAAATTTTAAATTTGCATTCAAAGTTAACCAAATTATTTTCATCTAATAAAGAAAATAATACCTAATATTTATATATGTCTGTAGTAGTAAAGGACGATCTTAGTTTAGAGGATTTTTATAATATTGTATTTAAAGAGAATAAAGTTGAATTAGATCCAAAATTCATTAAAAGAGTTGAGGAAAGTTTTGATTTTTTGAAAGAATTCTCTGCAAATAAAGTGATTTATGGTGTGAACACTGGTTTTGGTCCAATGGCACAATATAAAATTGATGCAAAAGATACGATACAATTACAGTATAATTTAATCAGAAGTCATGCCTCAGGTACAAGTAACCCTTTAACAACTAAGTATGTTAAAGCATCTATGTTGGCTAGATTAAATACATTAGGTTTGGGGAATTCAGGTATTCATTCTTCGGTAGTCAAGTTAATGCGTGAGTTGCTAAACCAAGATGTAATCCCATTGATATTTGAACATGGTGGTGTTGGTGCAAGTGGTGATTTAGTTCAACTAGCTCATTTGGCACTAGTGTTAATTGGGGAAGGGGAAGTATTTTACAAAGGGGAGCGCAGAACTACAGAAGATGTATTTAACGAGTTAGGTTTGGAACCAATTAAAGTTAAGTTGCGAGAAGGTCTTGGTCTAATGAATGGTACTTCAGTAATGACTGGTATTGGTATTGTGAATATAATTTATGCAAAACGTTTATTAAGCTGGTCAATTAAATGTTCTTCAGCAATAAATGAAATTGTAGAGGCGTATGATGATCATTTATCAGTAGAGTTAAATACATCAAAAAGACATAAAGGTCAAATAGAAATAGCTAGATTAATGCGTGAGCATTTAGCTGATAGTACTTTGGTTAGAAATAGAGATGAGCATTTGTATTCTGGAAATAACAATGAAACTGTATTTAAGGAAAAAGTACAAGAATATTATTCATTACGTTGTGTGCCTCAAATATTAGGGCCGGTTTATGATACGGTAGAAAATGTGTCTAAAGTATTAATTGAAGAGGTGAATTCAGCTAATGATAACCCTATAGTTAATGTAGAAAAGAAACATGTGTATCACGGAGGGAATTTCCATGGTGATTATATTTCTTTAGAAATGGATAAATTAAAGTTAGTTGTAGCGAAGCTTTCTATGTTAGCAGAAAGACAATTAAATTATTTATTAAATTCAAAACTAAATGATAAACTAACTCCTTTTGTTAACTTGGGGAAGTTAGGATTGAATTTTGGTATGCAAGGAGCACAATTTACGGCTACTTCTACAACTGCCGAAAATCAGATGCTGTCTAATCCAATGTATATACACAGTATTCCTAATAATAATGACAATCAAGATATTGTTAGTATGGGAACTAATTCGGCATTGATTACTAAAAAAGTTATAGAGAATACGTTT
>JABSPO010000173.1 GCA_013214625.1 Flavobacteriaceae bacterium | reverse complement strand
GCAGAGTTTTTTGTTGATGAAGCTTATCAATTAATTCCTATTTACCGAATAAATTTACAAGACAAATATGAAATTGATACTGATGATGAAAAAATCATGTCACTTTATGACAGCATCAATAAAAACGTCACTTATAAACAGCCGATAAAAAACATATTATACTTCTCTACTAACGAGAATAAAGACGTTACCAATATTAAAGTTATCACTAACAACCCTGAGTTAAAAAAAATAATTACTAGTTCTATACAATCTATTAAAAATAGTAACCCAAATATCTACTTAAAATTAGAAAAAAACAAAAATTACACTTTAAACTCACTTTTACAAAAAAAAGGTCCTGATAGACATGCTCTTTTTAAAGGCTGCAATGAAAACCTCGACAACGATCAGGTATTAAAATGTACTTATGAAAAAATATCAAAACATGTTACCAAAAAATTCAACCTTAATTTAGCTAAAAATATAGGTTTAACTGGTAGACAAAAAATACTTATCGGATTTAAAATTGATACAGAAGGAAATGTTTTTGATGTAAAAGCAAGAGCCCCCCACCCAAAACTAAGAGAGGAAGCGATTAGAGTTATTAAATTAATTCCAAAAATGAAACCCGCTTCTCTAAATGAAAAACCAATAGTAGCACTATATTCTTTACCTATAATTTTTGTTGTTGAATAAAAAAAAACTATATGCAAAACCAACACGAACAATACGAAAACGCTCGTAAGCGTACCAAGCAAAAGAAACGCTTGTACTTTCATTTCATCTTATTTGTATTAGGTGCGATTACTTTAGCTATACTAAACAAAGGCTTAGGAATTGGTCAGGACATAATTAATAACTGGTATTTAATAGTTATTGTTATTTGGGCATTCTTATTCCTTATTCATGTGGTGAATGTTTTTATAACCAATCGTTTTTTCGGAAAAGAATGGGAACGAATTCATACGGATAAAATCCTGGCTAAGCATGATAAAAAAGTAGCTAAGTTGGAGGGGAAAGTTTTAAAAGAATTCAACATACAAGAAGAAGTAACTAGCTACCAAAAAAACAAGCAAATGATCACTATTATAGCAGCAGCTGCAGAAAACAACGAAATAGGGAAAGACAATAAATTAATCTGGCACCTAAGCAACGATTTAAAACGGTTTAAAAAACTAACCTCTGGTCACGCAATAATTATGGGACGTAAAACTTTTGAAAGCTTCCCAAAAGCACTACCAAACAGGACTAACGTAGTAATCACTAGAGATCGTAATTATACCGCTGAAAATGCAGTTGTAGTTCATTCACTAGAAGAAGCACTAGAAATTACTACAGAAGACTCACAGCCTTTTATAATTGGTGGTGGAGAAATATACAAACAAGCACTGAGTATTGCTCATAGAATAGAACTTACTAGAGTACACCATCCTTTTGAGGCAGATACCTATTTCCCAGAATTAAATAAATCATGGAAAGAGATTGCCCGTGAAGAATGCCACAAGGATGAAAAACATGAGTACGATTATAGTTTTATCACTTATGAAAGAGTGTAATCCGTAAAAAGTTTCTAGTAGCAATTTTAAGTAGACCTCACAGATTTCTGAAACCTGTTAGGTCTTTACATTTACAATATTTATTTCTAAATAAAAGCCCTCGACACAAGCATACGAGCTATAAATTTAACGCTGTTTTTTTTCGAGATATCCTGATAGCTATCGAGGCTGAAAATTAAACCCCCTGGTGGGATTTATTTCCGTATTTTTGTACCTTAAACTTACAATAACAGTTTCTTTTTAAACAGAAATTTTTAAACAATATATTATGAAACGAACATGAATTTTTTAAATCATAAAATCCCCCTGAGGGATATGATTAAAATAAATTCATGAGAGAACGAGAGTAACGAGTGGTTACATGGGTTCTCAAATTTTAGAATATTTTAACCATTATAAAATTTTAAACACATGAAAGCATACATTTTCCCAGGACAAGGAGCTCAATTTTCAGGAATGGGATTGGATTTATACGAAAACTCACCTGAAGCACAAGAATTGTTTGATAAAGCAAACGATATATTAGGATTTAATATTACCGATATCATGTTTGAAGGAACCGCTGAGCAATTAAAAGAAACAAAAGTTACACAACCTGCTATATTTTTACACTCCGTAATTTTAGCAAAAACCTTAGGAGACACCTTTAAACCAGAGATGGTTGCAGGACACTCCTTAGGAGAGTTTTCAGCATTAGTAACTAGTGGAGCTTTAACTTTTGAAGATGGCTTAAAACTAGTTTCTCAACGTGCTATGGCTATGCAAAAAGCATGCGATGCACAACCAAGTACTATGGCTGCAGTTTTAGGACTAGACAATGACGTTGTTGAAAAAACTTGTGCAATGACTGAAGGAATTGTGGTTCCTGCTAACTATAATTGCCCGGGTCAATTAGTAATATCTGGAGAAATTGATGCGATTAACGCTGCTTGTGAAGCCTTAAAAGCAGCCGGTGCTCGTAGAGCTTTAGTATTACCTGTTGGTGGTGCTTTTCATTCACCTATGATGGAACCAGCACGTGAAGAACTTGCAGCAGCAATTGAAAACACTACTTTTAGCACACCTTCTTGCCCAATTTATCAAAATGTAACAGCAAGTGCGGTAACTGACCCAGAGGAAATTAAAAAGAACTTAATTTTACAATTAACTGCTCCTGTTAAATGGGCGCAATCAATTCAAAAAATGATTGCTGATGGCGGAACTTCTTTTACTGAAGTTGGCCCTGGAAAAGTATTACAAGGTTTAATGCGTAAAATTGACAGAACAGTTGAAGCTCACGGTGCAAGCTTAAATATTGAAGCTTAATTACCAATTCACTATAAAACAATAAAGGGTAGCTAAGTTTAGCTACCCTTTATTGTTTTATAGAAATCACACTTTTACAATGTCATTATAAACAACAATATTCCCGCCACCAACATTATAATTATATTAATAAATGTTGTGAATTTTTGCGATGGTTTAGCATTCATTACCACAAAATACATCGGGATAAATAACACTAAAAATGCAATAATACTTATAGTCATTAAAATATTAGCATAGGGCCATTGCATTATCTTAAACAAACAAGCTATTCCTCCAGCCAACGTAAGTATGAATGCTGTAGACACTAAAACTATATTATGTTTAGCATCAGTATCCTTAAATTTTAATATGATAAGTGATGGTATAAACAATAAACAAAACAACAACATCCCAGCAAACAATATAATCCCTGCCCCTGTTAAATGGTGTAATTTATAATACACACCAAACCCTAGTAATAATACGGAAATTACCCCCGAAACTTGAAGTATACTTTTCAACAGATCTATACTTTTAGAATTTACTAAACTATCCGTTTCTTGCTGTAACTCCTTCAATTGCTGGTTAAAGAACCGAGGTATTATTTTTTCATAATGCGCCTCAAAATTTCCGTTTTCAGAAAGTTCTGTTTCAGTCAAACAACAAACATGATCAACAATATTCTCTTGTAAATCTTTTAAAACAATCCCTTTTCTTTTTAAATCAGATATAATAAAATCAATATGCTCATCAGTAACCTTAAACATTTTCTGATTTAGTATTTGTTCCTAACAACACTTGCATCGTTTTCATAAACTCTGAAAACTCAGTGACTTTCTCCTCTACAGTCACTTTACCTGACTTCGTTAAAGAGTAGTACTTACGCACTCGCTTACCGATAAAAACTTTTTCGGTAACCAACTCCCCCTTTTTCTCTAAAGCATGCAAGGAAGGATACAATGCTCCTTCAGTAATTTGAATTTTCCCATCGGTTAATTCTTTTACTCGGTTGGTAATTTCGTATCCATACATTTTACCTTGCTCTTTTAGGAGTTTTAAAATGATGGTTTTTAATGTTCCCTTTATTAATTCTGATGAGTACATATTATTTTATTTTTTGAAATAGAATGTCTTTTACAACTCCTCCAGATGCAACTGAAAAACTATTTACTTGATTTTTATCTGACCTATTGAAACTCAGCAACATCCTGCTTCCTGTACCAAACTCATCCTTTTGCCCTGAATTTAATTTAATATTCGAGTTATTAGGATAAGAAAGATATAATTCCCCTTCCTCAATAAACAGACGGTATTTTACATTTAATTCTTCTGAAAAATAGTCACCTACATAATCCTTAATTTTCACCTTACTAGGTTTAATATAAGATGCATGTTTAAAATAAAAAGGAGTTCCACCAAAGTAAACAATTAAATCATAAGAGTTATCTCCAAACTTATATTTCACACTTTGATTATCAACTCTGCAGAAAGTATTTTCATCTAACCTCTTTAAACTTGTAAAAGACTTCCCAAAACTACTCCTAGCTTTCAAGGTGTCATTTTCATACTGTATTGTCATCCTCAAATCACTATTAAGTTCTTGATAATCTCCTTTAAACTCAATTAATTTTTCCGACCTGTACTCCATTTTATCATCAGAATACTTTCTTTCTTTAACCTTCTCTTTCAAAAACAAATCTAATATTTTATACGAAATAGGGCTAGGATTAATCGATTCAAGATTCGTCAAAATTATCACCGATATTTTTAGTTCCGGAACTGTTATAACTTGTGACTGATATCCCGAAGTAAAACCACTATGATGAATTGTTTCATACCCTTTATAATCATCTACCATAATGCCCCGAGAATAACTTGATATTTCCCCCGTAGTTAACATATCTTTTGTGATTAAAAAATCTACTAAACCCCTATATTCCCCTTTTGCATCTGCAAATAAATTAGTCCATTTTACTAGGTCAGAAACTGACGACCATAAACTACCAGCACCGTGACTCTGCTGTACTCTAGGGAACCTATGATATTCATTCTTTGCAACTTTTTCATACCCTACCACTCTATTTTTCACTAACTCTTTTTCATTATCTCGATAAAAAGTATCCTTCATATTTAAAGGGATAAATATATTTTTATTTGCAAAAGCACTAAACTTAACCCCTGTAATACGCTCAATTATTATTGCTAGTAAATTAAAGTTCGTATTTCCATAAATCACTTTTTCTCCAGGTACATTATTTAAATTTTGTTGCTTACAGGCTAATTCAAATATCGTTTGATTATCAAAATAATTTTTATGTCCATCAAACCCAGATAATTCCATTAAATAAGTATATCCTCTAATACCACTAGTATGGTTTAATAAATGCCGTATTCTAATTACTTCATCATAATCAGGGATTTCAGGCAGAAATTTTCGAATATCATCATCTAACGATATTTTATTTTGATTTATCAATACCCATATACAAGATGCTGTAAATTGTTTTGCGATTGATGCAATATCAAACTTACCTCTATTAGTATTTAGTACGTCATATTCTAAATTAGCGTAACCAATCCCCTTATCATAAATAATTTGATTGTTTTGAACCACGGCTACACTTAACCCAGGGCCTTTATTATCTATAAAACTAAATAATGAATCTATTTCTTTATCTGCAGGTCTACTTTTTTGAGCAAAACATAAGTTTAAAAAAGCAGACAAGCAAAGTATTATTATTCTTAACATCATTTTCGATTGTTTTTAAATACCGCTACCTAGCTTACCATACAATATCATAAACCAGGTAGTAGTTACTTATGGTTAGACATTAGCTGAAGCTCCTTTATACTTATCCATAAAAAAACTAGGTAGTAAGGCAAAATTTAATAATATAAACCCTGCAAACATTATAAACCCTCTGTATGGCCAATGGAAAAATTCAAACATAGTTCCAATTCCGAAAGAAAAAAATGTTAAAAATGCGATGATATAGGTTCTCTTTTTCATAATTAATGTGTTTAAATTAATAGTGTTCGTTTATAAACTTCTCTTATGCATAATTCAAATATACATTGTTTTCTTATGTATTTAAAATATTACATAAGAAAATTAGGTGTTTAACATAATGTCAAATACAACAAAGCACTATAAAAAGATATCTTATTTAACTAAAACTGAAGCAGACAATACATTTGGAAGATAGTCATGCTTGAAAATATTTAGGATTTTAATTTTATAGTCACCAGGTGAATTAAATTGGTAGTTTTCACTTATTATAAATTTTATATCACAATAATCACCAACACAATCACCTAATTCCTTCTTGTTTTTATCAAATAAACGTAGTGTAAAAGGTATTTTTTCTATTTGATGTAAAGGAGTTGTGATATAAAGTTCAAAAGGAATTTCAGAAAACTGAAAACCATGAACATAAGTAAGTTGTAACTCAATAGAATGTGATTGATTTATAGCTATTGTTTTAAAATCTAAAGAGAGTACATTTGATTGATACCACCTGTTCTTAGGAAAATTCAATTGTGCAGTTTGCTTATTTGTGCACTGAATACACATTATAAACCCAATAACACACATAAGTAGGTAAGTGATTTTTCTTAAGAACAAATGGATCAATTGGGGCTTGTTTACATACATAACGTAATAAACTATAATTTAGTATGTTATCATTATTTAAAATTAAAAGAAAGTGCTCCTCGTTTCTTTTTCTCGCGTTAATAAAATCAACTTAGACACCAAAATTTAATCGGTATTACACCACTATTTTTTTATTTTTTTCTCCCAATTCCATGCAGAACGCATTGCATCATCTAAAGTAGATACTGCTTTCCACCCCAAGTTCTTGGTTACTTTTGTAGTATCTGCATAAGCTGAAATAATATCCCCAGCTCTTCTTGGCGCTATTTTATAATTTAAAGATGTATTGGAAACTCGCTCAAAAGACTGAATTACTTCCAACACAGTGCTCCCTTTCCCTGTTCCAATATTATATGTTTCGTAATTATCTACATTATTATTATAAACCAATCTTTCTATAGCTACAACATGAGCTTTCGCTAAATCAACTACATGTATATAATCCCTAACACAAGTACCATCTACCGTTGGGTAATCATTCCCGAATACAGACAATTCTTTTCTTATACCAATTCCTGTTTGAGTAATATATGGGACTAAGTTTTGAGGCACTCCTATAGGAAGTTCTCCTAATTCAACTGAAGGATGTGCTCCAATTGGATTGAAGTATCGCAATGCAATCGCCTTTAAACTTTCTGATACTTTACATGTATCTTGTATTATTTCTTCTCCAATTTGCTTCGTATTTCCGTAAGGAGACTCTGCTATTTTTACCGGTGCATTTTCTGTAATTGGCAATTCATCTGCCTGACCATAAACGGTACAAGAACTACTGAAAATAAAGTTAGATATTTGGTATTTCTCTAATGCCTGCAACACATACACCAAAGTATTTATATTGTTTTCATAGTACAGTAACGGATTTTCTACACTCTCCCCTACAGCTTTACTTGCTGCAAAATGAATAACACCAACAATATCCTTATGCATTTCAAAAAAAGAAAACACTGATGCCTTATCACGTAATTCTAATTGCTCAAAATAAGGTCTTATTCCGGAAATTTTTTCTATACCATCCAAAATGGATAAAGAAGAATTCGATAAGTTATCTATTACTAGGACTTCAAATCCTTTGGTTTGAAGCTCAACTACTGTATGTGAACCAATAAAACCGAGACCTCCTGTTACAAGTATTTTCATAATAAAATTTAAAGATTGAACAATTCAAAAGATTGAATGACTTCTCTTTCAATCTTTTGAATTGTTAATTATTTAACCCCACCAGTGGGTTTAATTCCCAGTCCCGATAGCTATGGGGATGCCTCGTCCGAAAAATGTTATTGTTGATTCATACCTAGTGTGCTAGTACAAGGATTTTGATTTATCTCTTCACAAACTCAATTACCTTTGATGTAATAAATTCAATTTGCTCATCATCCAATTCAGTATGCATTGGCAAAGAGATTACTTCTTTTATCAATTGATTTGTTACAGGAAAGTCAGCTTCGTTGTAACGCTTATCTACATACGCTTTTTGACTATGTAATGGAATTGGATAATATACACCGCATGGAACATCATTATCATTTAAAAATTGAGCCAACCCATCCCTATCTACACCATTGACTTTTAAGGTGTATTGATGGAATACATGATCTCCATTACGAACTGGTGTTGTAATACAATCTATACTTTCGAAAGCTTTATCATATTTAGAAGCCGCTAATTGACGTGCTGAATTATAGTTGCCTAAGTTTTTTAGCTTGGTTCTTAATACAGCTGCCTGTACAGAATCTAATCGAGAATTGACACCAACAACATCATGATGATATCGTTTATACATCCCATGGTTTACAATTCCACGTATGATATGTGCAAGTTCATCATCATTGGTAAATATTGCTCCACCATCACCATAACACCCTAAATTCTTAGAAGGAAAAAATGATGTTGAAGCTACGTGACCTATTGTTCCTGCTTTCTTATTAGTTCCATCAGCCGAAGCATAATCGGCACCTATTGCTTGAGCGTTGTCTTCAATAACAAATAAATTATGCTTTTCAGCCAACTTCATTATTGCGTCCATATTAGCACATTGCCCAAATAAATGTACCGGAACAATCGCTTTTGTTTTTGGTGTAATTGCTTTTTCTATAGCAGCGATATCGATATTAAAATCATCAGGATTAACATCAACTAATACAGGTGTTAAATTTAACAATGCTATTACCTCAACCGTTGCTGCAAAGGTAAAATCAGCAGTTAT
>JABSPO010000172.1 GCA_013214625.1 Flavobacteriaceae bacterium | reverse complement strand
AACAATGTAACTTGTTCTAAAACAGCTTCTTTATCTCCAGTTTTAGCTGAACGATTAACTTTCTCTAATTTTTTATCTACCGTTTCTAAATCCTTTAATTGTAATTCAAAATCGATAATTTCTTTATCTCTGATAGGGTCTATCGTTTCCTCCACATGTATAATGTTAGGATTATCAAAACAACGTAATACATGAATAATTGCATCACACTCTCTAATGTTTGCTAAGAATTTATTCCCTAATCCTTCTCCTTTACTTGCACCTTTTACCAAACCTGCGATATCAACAATTTCAACAGTTGCTGGCATTACACGTTCAGGATTCACCATGCTTTCTAATTTAGAAATTCTAGAATCAGGTACATTTACAACACCAATATTTGGCTCAATAGTACAAAAAGGGAAGTTAGCACTTTGTGCTTTTGCGTTAGATAAACAATTAAATAAGGTTGATTTACCTACATTTGGCAATCCTACAATTCCTGCTTTCATTATATGATGGTATTACAATTAAACTCGTAAAATAGTTACGAAAATCAGTTTGCAAAATTACATATTTTTATTGATTTATATGTAATAGCAACTAAAGGAAATGATTTAACTACACAATAAAAAACAAATTGAGATATATAGACCTGGTAATAATGGGTACACAAAGAAACTTCTAAAAGGATTTAAGAAGTTTCAATACTATAATATGGAGGTTAATAATTTCTAAAAAAAAGCGATGATATAAACACAAATAGAAACTAAAAAAGTAATACAATATTTTACTAAAACGCTCATAATTAATTGTTTTAAGAAAAGTAAAAATATAACTATTAAACTTATTTCAACAAATTTTAATATACTTTTAACAAAAAATCCAGCTTTCAAATAGAAAACTGGACTTTAATTCTTTCTCGTATAATATCGCTATCCTTCTGGATGCATGAAAGCTTGTTTTTCAAGTAAAACTTCTTCTGTTTCTACATTATCGTCATCAGGAACGCAACAGTCAACAGGACAAACAGCAGCGCATTGAGGTTCATCATGAAACCCTTTACACTCAGTACATTTGTCCGGAGAAATATAATACACTTCATCACTTATTGGTTCTTGTGCATCATCCGCATTAACCGTTTTTCCGTTTGTTAATACTAAATCACCTTTTAATGATGTCCCATCAGCATACCTCCAATCGTCAGAAGCTTCATAGATTGCTGTATTCGGACATTCTGGCTCACATGCTCCACAGTTAATACATTCGTCTGTAATTATAATTGCCATAACTTAATTCTCTTTTAATTAAAATAACTTGTTTCCATTTTATTACAATGAGTATCTTTGTAAAAAATTAGAAACAAACCTATATTCTTGGTACAAAAATAACGCCAAAAATATGTAGATACCAAATAAATGAGTCAATTAAATAGTAGAATTTCAGCTTTTTCACAATTAGGTACATTTTTAAGTCAATTTACAACAAAAGGGATAACTAAAAAAGAAGGAATCCTACATAATGATTTATTTTTTGATGCATTTAAAATGCAAGTTGAACGCTCATATCAATTTAACCAATGGTTTACTATAGAAAATGTATTGTTTGCATGTGAGGGATGGAGTAATTCCCTAACCAAAAATAACTTAGAAAATTTTAGTTCTTCTACTAATTTTAATGATGTTATTCCGAAAAAAGTAGCTATTGTTATGGCAGGGAATATTCCTTTGGTAGGTTTTCATGATTTCCTATCAGTTCTTATTTCTGGGCATTCTGTTGTTGTGAAACAATCCTCTAACGACAAGCACTTGTTACCAATTCTAGCTAAGTACTTGCAATATGTTAATGAAGATTTTAAGAAAAAAATTACTTTCTGCGAAGGAAAACTAGATGGCTTTGATGCGGTTATTGCTACAGGAAGTGACAATACTGCTCGTTACTTTGAATATTACTTTGGAAAATACCCCTCAATTATCAGAAAAAGCAGAAATTCAGTAGCCGTACTTACTGGAAATGAAACAGAAGAAGAACTTCGCGGATTATCCGATGATATATTTACGTATTTCGGATTAGGATGTAGAAGTGTTTCAAAAATATTTATACCACAAAATTATAATTTTGACAATTTATTTAATGCCGTTTTTAAACATAAAGACATCATCAATAATGCAAAATATGCTAACAATTATGATTACAATAAAGCAGTATATTTAATGAGTTTATTTGATTTGTTAGAAAATGGCTTTTTAATGTTAAAGGAGGATAAAAGCTACTCCTCTCCTATTTCATCTTTATTCTATGAGAAATATGATAATTTAGAAACACTAAAAACACAATTAATAGCCGATAGTGATTCTATACAATGTATTGTCGCAAATGACTTTATAGAAAACGAAATTGCATTTGGGGCAACACAAAAACCAAAACTTACTGATTATGCTGATGGAGTTGATACATTAGCTTTTTTAGCAACACTATAACGATAAAAGAGCTTGTGATACTGAACTTGTTTCAGTATCACATTTAGAGATATTTTAGAAGCAATAGTCTTCAAATATTTAATAAAATAAGCACCCCGCTTTCTCGGGAAATAAATATGAAAAAGCATAATTTTAGCGCAGGCCCTTGTATCCTACCACAAGAAGTACTTAAACAAGCTTCTGAAGCAGTCATAAATTTTGACGGATTAAACCTATCTATATTAGAAATATCACACAGAAGTGAAAGCTTTATACGTGTTATAGAAAAGGCTCGTTCCCTTGCACTTGAATTACTTAATTTAGAAAACAAAGGGTACACTGCACTATTTCTTCACGGTGGTGCGAGTTCGGAGTTTTTATTAACTCCATACAATTTAATGAACAAAGACAATGGTAAAGCTGCCTACTTAAACACTGGCGCTTGGTCAGCCAAAGCCATAAAAGAAGCTAAACTTTTTGGAACTACTGAAGTAGTAGCTTCCTCTGAAGATAAAAACTTCTCATATATCCCTAAAGGATATACTATCCCTAGTGACGCTAATTATTTTCACTGCACTAGTAACAATACCATTTCAGGAACTCAAATGAAAAGTTTTCCTGAATTTAATGGACTTACAGTATGCGATATGAGTTCTGACATATTTTCACGTCAATTAGACTTCACTAAATTTGACCTAATCTATGCTGGAGCGCAAAAAAATATGGGGCCAGCAGGTACTACTCTTGTTGTTGTAAAAAATGAAATTCTTGGTAAAACTGGTAGAACTATTCCTTCTATGCTTGATTATCAAGTACACATAGCAAAAGACAGTATGTTCAATACCCCTGCAGTCTATCCTATATATGTATCAATGCTTACCCTACAATGGTTAAAGGATTTAGGAGGAATTCCTGCTATTGAAAAATTAAACAACGCTAAAGCGGAATTACTATATACCGAAATTGACAGAAACCCTTTTTTCAAAGGAAATACTGCTATTGAAGACAGAAGTATCATGAACCCAACTTTTTCTTTAGTTGATGAAAGTCATAAAAACACTTTTGACAGTATTTGGAATAAAGCTGGAATTAACGGTTTAAACGGACATAGAAGTGCAGGTGGCTACAGAGCATCAATGTACAATGCATTACCTATAGAGAGCGTTCAAGTATTGGTAGATGCTATGCAAGAATTTGAGACCGTTCTATCAAAAATATAATACTTTAACAAATGAAAATATTAGCAAACGACGGGATTTCAAAAAGTGGTGTTAGCTTATTAGCTAATGCTGGATTTGAAGTACTTACAGTTACTGTAGCTCAAAATCAGTTAGCAAATTATATTAATAACAATAATATTGTTGCTTTATTAGTACGTAGTGCAACAAAGGTTACTGCCGAACTTATTGATGCTTGCCCTAACCTAAAACTTATAGGACGTGGTGGTGTTGGTATGGATAATATTGATGTTGCCTATGCAAAAAGCAAAGGATTACATGTAATTAACACTCCTAATGCTTCATCTGTTGCTGTTGCTGAATTAGTTTTTGCCCACCTATTCGGTATGGTACGATTTTTACATCAAGCAAATAGAGAAATGCCTTTAGAAGGAGACACCCGCTTTAAAGACTTAAAAAAACAATTTTCGGCAGGAACTGAACTTAAAGGTAAAACATTAGGTATTATTGGCTTTGGACGGATAGGAAAGGAAGTAGCTAAAATTGCCATAGGAATTGGAATGAAAATAATTACTACAAGTAGTTCAATAAAGAAAACGACCATTACCATTCCATTTTATGATGGACAATCATTAGATTTTAATATTGAAACGCAACCACTTGATCTTCTTTTAAAAAATTCAGATTTTATTACACTTCACGTTCCTTATCATAAATCTCCTTTAATCAAAAAAGAAGAACTGGAACTCATGAAAAATGGAGTTGGAATTATAAATACCGCTCGCGGAGGAGTACTTGATGAAATTGCATTGATTAATGCCATAGAATCAGAAAAGGTTCAATACGCAGGATTAGACGTGTATGAAACTGAACCAACTCCGGAAATTCAATTATTAATGAATCCTGAACTTTCCTTAACACCACATATTGGAGGAGGTACTATAGAATCTCAAGATAGAATTGGTAAGGATTTGGCTTCTCAAATTATAGAATTATTAAAATAACAGCACTAAATAAGTTTTAAAATGATTATTTGTGACTTGTTTTTTTAGTTTATCCAAAAGAATAATTTAACGATAAAAAATAGCCCCTATTCATGTATCATTTATTAAGAAGATTAGATTGTAGTAATCTCTCTACACCTAACAGATAACATGGTTATGTTAACAGACAGTTTATAACAACAAAAGCCACTCAATGAGTGGCTTTTCCAAGATTATTTAAATCTATCTATTTTACTTTCTTTATGTATCTATTTAAAATTATATTAAATATTGAAAGTATATCAATCTAATTAAAAGGGTTTTATACAAACTACCTATTTCTCCTAAATAATTTCTTTATTCATTTATAAATTTTATTGTACCAACTCCTTTTCATTTTTTAGATATTCCTGAGGAGAAAGACCCGTATTTTTTTTAAAAGCACTAAAAAAAGGATTATAAGAAGAGAACCCCGTTTTATAAGCTAGAGCTTCAAGAGTATTCACTTTTAAAAAGTCATCCTTCATTAAATGTATCGCATCTTGAACCCTACTATTCATTCTATATTCAGAAAATGTCATTTTTGAATGGTATTTGAATAAATAAACAATATGACTTGTAGGTACACCTAGTTTACTTGCCACTTCAGCTGCAGATATTTTTGAATTTCGAAAAACAAATTGCTCACTGCTTAATTCTTCAACTCTTTTTACATATCCAATTATATTTGATTTTATATTCTCTTGCAACTTTAAATCTTGTCTATTCTTTTTATTAGAAGGTTCTAATTCCCAACTATCATTAACCTCTATAATTTTAGGTTCCTGATCAGTTTCCATATTATTAAGTACAAGTAGTTTTTTATTAAGTATGGGAAGACCATATAGTATTTCTGGGGAAATTAGAATTTTAAAATAAATAAATAGCCAAAAAAGCAAGAGTCCTATCGCCATATATTTTCCTGATAGGGCTATGCCTAAAAAAGATTCTATATAAAATGAAGTTAAAACACCAACAACAGATAATGTGTTCAGTGTAAATAAGTAAATGGTCCATTTTTTAACTAAATTATAGTGCGTACAATTAACTTCAATATGTGTTTTATTCCACAAGTTAATGCTTAATAAGCTATAAATCTTCCAAAGATAAACACCTATAAAAAGGGTTATAATAATAACATTCGTTATTTGACCATAATAAAATAAAAAACTATCCCTAATGAAAGGAATCGCGTTTACTAAATAAAGAGTTACAATAAATACAAAATGTTTTAAGCTATTGAAATCAAAAGCTCTTTCTCCATATACTAAATTTTTATAATATAAGTAAAAGAGAGGGACAACAGCTAAATATAATATGGATAGATATCCTATTCTTGGATTTAATTGAATCTGTAATCCTAATTCATAACTACCATGTATTAAGAATTTCACAGACGTTATCACAAAAATCAACATTAAAAAGATATTAAAAAATTGATTAGATTTATATGACGTTATCATTAAACCCATAGTTACTATACCGATGATTCCAGTAAATAGAAATAATAAAGCTTCTAACATTTAATATTAGTGTTTTTTTTATGTGAAAGATTCAAATACCAAGTGCAATATTAATAATTTTGTTTATTAAACACTCATACTAATAATCCATACCAATTTTAGTTATTGTGGTTGTAGTAAAGGTACTGATTTTATATTGCTACCATTTTTATTTGTATTCTTTTTATTTTTCCTTTAAGTTAAATAGGTTGTGTAACACATTCCTCCTTTATGCATATATTTTGGTTTGCATATAAAACCAATACTATCAATTCATTTAGTTTATAAGGTCTCACTAAAAGTATTGCTTTTAAATTTGTATAAATTCTTCATACCTACTTTATATTTCTCATAAAAAATTGAATAATTAGTATCTCAAATCCTCTTAATTGAAATTGGTTATTTAAAAGCATCGTATTTTGATTAATTAAAAACATAATTATACTTACTGAATCCTTGAAACACTTATTGATTTCTTTAAAACATCAATAAAAACAAATGATTTTGACAAACAATTAGCAATTTTAATGATAATTTTATAAAACCCAAACATAAAGCTATACTAATCAATATAACTATATACTTTATGAAACATAACTTATCTTTATTATGTATTTGTTGCATTTTTCAACAACACATACATGCTCAAACAAATTCCAGTCAAAACTTAGTGAGGTGCACAACCGGGATTTCTGGATCTACTGTGGAAATCACTTCAACAAACAAAACATATGTCATTCAACAAAGTATTGGACAAGCCAGTACAATAGGTACTTTTAATAACAATAATTATACGCTTCGTCAAGGGTTTATTCAACCCAATATTTTAGCAAAAATTATTGATGAAAAATCACCTTTAAATTTACAGGTAAAAATATACCCTAATCCATTTGTTGAATATATTACTTTATCCTTTAAAGATGAAATCAAAGGCGATATTAAAGTAGCTTTATACGACCTACTTGGACGTATAATAGATACTAAAAGCTACTTATCTAATCAACTTATAACTGTAAAATTAAACAAGCTCCCTTCAGCAGAATATATTTTGAAAGTACATGCTAATCGTAAGCAATTCATAACCAAAATCATCAAAGAGTAACAAAATTCATTTAAATATTAAAAAGCCTATGTAGCTCTGATTTAATATATCAGGATTATAATAGAACGACGTTTTATAAACTAACCTAACCAAAAAAACATGAAATACAAGGAATTTAATCTCCATAAGGGGATGAGAACAAGGTATAATTTAATAATGTTGATGTTAATTATATCTACTACGATAACAGCACAGCAACTTTATTTAGAAACCGGAAAAACGGTGTCGTCATTTGACTACAAAAATTCTCAAGGAAACAAACTAAACAACTTACAAGCAACCACGCATAATTTTATGGCATTGGGTTACAGAAAACAAATTTTGACAAAAAACCTTTTCGTCTCTTTAGGAGCAAGTTATGCAGATTATGGAGCAATTGGTAGTGATGATAGTGTAGGTAATTTTATGGAATGGAATTTAACTTATCTAGAGTTTAATTTGGGGCTAGATTATGAGCTTTTTACTCTTAACAAAATTAAATTCTACACAAAAGGAACCGCAGCTCTTGGGCTTCTATTACGCGGTACACAAACCCTTAACAACAGGGTTATCAACCTGAAAAATAATGATGAATTTGATAAAACACTCATAAATTTAAAAGTTGGGGCAGGTTTATCTCGTCCGATTTCAGATAAGCTATCTGTTTACGTGCAATATATGTACGGAAAAAGTTTAGCTCAAAAGAATGATACTGAACAATCAATAGGTGAAGAAACTTTGAAAATTGAAAGTCACAACATAAGTTTTGGCCTTCTAATTAATCTATTTATACCAAAAACTTCACATTCAATTTCACAATAAACAACTCTATAAAAACTAAACCAATAATATGAAAAAATTATTTTTATTAATCTTACTAAGCTTATGTGCTTTAAAAGGTTATACACAAAACCAAGGGATTAGTTACCAAGCGGTAATTTTAAACCCTAATGTTCAAGAACTTCCTGGAGTAGATGCACAAGAAAATATTTTAGCGAATAGCAGTGTGGTCATACAGTTTACTATTGTTAATGAAATTGATAATTATGAATATCAAGAATATCACGAAACAAGCACAGATAAGTATGGTATGATCAACTTACTAATTGGGTCTGGAATACCTACTAGTAATAATGATTTTACAGATATACTCTGGGATGGGTACTCAAAAAAATTAAAAGTTGATATTGATTTTTCAGGTACAGGAAGTAATTTCCTCCCTTTAAGTGTACAAGAACTTAGTTATATGCCACAACCTGTAACTGCAGAAACAGCCGCTACAATTCAGGCCAATACAGATGCCATTGCTACCAATACCACCAACATACAATCAGAGTTGGATACCACTCAAACGAGTGCTGGGCTGAATGCTGATGGAACGTATTCCGCTAATGGAACTACGAACTACATCAATACTTCTACTTCTGTAGTAAGTGCAACTGAAGATTTAGATGCACAAGTAAAAACAAATGAAGATGCAATTGCAGCAAAC
>JABSPO010000171.1 GCA_013214625.1 Flavobacteriaceae bacterium | reverse complement strand
TGTTGATGAATTTCAAATGATAACTTCTAAGCCAGTATTATATGTGTGTAATGTTGATGAAGCTTCAGCAAAAGATGGTAATGCATATGTTGAGCGTGTTCGTGAAGCTATAAAAAATGAAGATGCAGAGATTATCATTTTAGCCGTTGCAACTGAATCAGATATTGCTGAGTTGGAAGATCATGAAGAGCAACAAATATTTTTAGAAGATATTGGTTTAGAGGAACCTGGAGCAGCACGCTTAATTAGAGCTGCATATAAGTTATTGAACTTACAAACGTATTTTACAGTTGGAGTTAAAGAAGTAAGAGCTTGGACTGTTTTTGTTGGAGCTACTGCACCACAAGCTGCAGGAGTAATACATACCGATTTTGAAAAAGGATTTATTAGAGCTGAAGTAATGCAGTATGATACTTTTGTAGAGTTTGGTAGTGAAGCTAAAGTTAAAGAAGCTGGTAAATTGGGTGTTGAAGGAAAAGAATACGTAGTAAAAGACGGTGATATTATGCATTTTAGATTTAATGTGTAGCTCACTAGTGGGATTTAGTATCGCATTTTGATTGTATAAAAAAACCTCATGAAATATATTATTTCATGAGGTTTTTTTATGTGAATATCTGTCAAACTATCAAATTACTGAATACTGTTAACTGAAAAAAATAACTTTCTGTAATACGCCTTTTATTTTTTTATACTTTGTCCTATATTAGCATCATATCCTAACAGCCGCTATTTTAATGTCACAAGAAACTAAATATACTGAAGATAATATCCGTTCGTTAGACTGGAAAGAGCATATCCGTATGCGTCCAGGAATGTATATTGGTAAACTTGGTGATGGTGCATCTCCGGATGATGGTATTTATATTTTACTAAAAGAAGTACTTGATAATTCTATAGATGAATTTATAATGGGTGCTGGTAAAACAATTGAAATCACTACTAAAGATGGTAAGGTGACCGTTAGAGATTATGGTAGAGGGATACCACTTGGTAAGGTAATAGACGTTGTGTCTAAAATGAATACTGGTGGAAAATACGATTCTAAAGCATTTAAAAAATCTGTTGGACTTAACGGAGTTGGTACTAAAGCAGTAAATGCGTTGTCTAGTTATTTTAGAGTAGAATCTAATAGAGATAATGAACGTAAAGCAGTAGATTTTTCTCAAGGAAATATTACTAAAGATTATCCTATTGAAAATGTAGTTTCTAGAAAAGGAACAAAAGTGGTTTTTATACCCGATACTGTTATTTTTAAAAATTATAAGTATCGCTCAGAGTATGTAGTTAAAATGTTAAAAAACTATGTATATCTGAATCTTGGGTTGACAATTATTTATAACGGAGAGAAGTATTTTTCTGAAAATGGTTTAAAGGATTTACTAGAGGATAACAATAGTAAAGAGGATATGTTATATCCGATAATTCATTTAAAAGGAGAAGATATTGAGGTAGCTATCACACATAGTAAAACTCAATACTCGGAAGAATATCATTCGTTTGTAAACGGGCAACATACCACGCAAGGAGGGACACATCAAGCAGCTTTTAGAGAGTCGATTGTAAAAACCATACGTGATTTTTATGGTAAAACGTATGAGGCATCTGATATCAGAAAATCAATTATTTCTGCAGTTGCTATAAAAGTAATGGAACCAATTTTTGAGAGTCAAACTAAAACAAAGTTAGGTTCTATTGAAATGGGAGGTGAGTTACCTACAGTTCGTACGTATATAAATGACTTTATTAAAACACAGCTAGATAATTACTTACATAAGAACAATGATGTTTCTGAAGCGTTACAGCGTAAAATATTACAAGCGGAACGGGAGCGTAAGGAATTATCTGGAATTAGAAAATTAGCTAAGGATAGAGCTAAAAAATCTTCCTTACATAATAAAAAACTACGTGATTGTAGGGTTCATTTAGGTGATATCAAAAAAGAACGTCGTTTAGAATCTACTTTATTTATTACAGAAGGTGATTCAGCAAGTGGATCAATCACCAAATCTCGTGATGTAAATACACAAGCAGTATTTAGTTTGCGAGGGAAGCCTTTGAATTCTTACGGAATGAGTAAGAAAATTGTGTATGAAAATGAGGAATTCAATTTATTGCAAGCCGCATTAAATATAGAGGAATCTATATCTGATTTGCGTTATAATAATATTGTAATAGCAACCGATGCCGATGTGGATGGTATGCATATTAGATTGTTATTGATTACTTTTTTCTTGCAATTTTTCCCTGAACTAATAAAAGAGGGGCACCTGTATATATTGGAAACACCATTATTTAGAGTTCGTAATAAAAAAGAGACTATTTACTGCTACTCTGAAGAGGAGCGTGTAAAAGCAATGAATAAATTAAAAGGAAAACCGGAAATAACTCGATTTAAGGGGCTAGGGGAGATCTCTCCTGATGAATTTCAGTTTTTCATTGGAGAAGATATTAAGTTAGACCCTGTTATGTTGGATCCAGAAACATCTATAGAGAACCTATTACAGTTTTACATGGGTAAAAACACACCAGACAGGCAAAAATTTATTATTAACAATTTAAAGGTTGAGCTGGATATAATAGAAGAAGAATGATTCAATAATCTTGTTGAAAGCCAACAGGTGTGAATTGATAACAACGTTTTTTAGTGAGAGTAATCTTGTAGAATAACCCCACCAGTGGGATTAATATTTTGGGGAAATATGAAATTTACAAATAAAAAAAGTTTGCCTTTGTATAAAGGTGGTTATTTAATATTAGGGGGAGTGTTGCTAAGTTTTCTTAGCTATAATTACCTAGTAGAAAATTCATCGTTATTTCAGCTATATGAAATAGGTTTTTTTACATTGCTAGTGTTTTTAGTCTTTGTGTATTGGTATAAAAGGGCTAAACATATTGAGTATGATAGCACAGGTTTAGGCTTAGTTTTTATTAGTAAGGGGGTATTGTTATCTGAAATTAATAATTACAGAGAGCAACGAATAGAGATACCAAAGAGTAACTTAAAAAAGTTTCATATTAAAAATGTATTTTTTAGTAAGAAGCTTTATTTGTATATAAAAACACATGGTGTTATAAAAAAGGTTTGTTTGGATATCACTTTTTTAAGCAGTAATAAAAGGAAAGCTTTAAAAATGTCATTAGATAAAGTAGTACAGGAAAATTCATCTAGTAAATGAGTATAGAAGAAAACGAAAATTTAGACGATTTAAATACGAATCAACATAGTGAAGAAGAAACAATAACCAAAGTTACAGGAATGTACAAAGATTGGTTTTTGGATTATGCCTCCTATGTAATTTTAGAACGTGCTGTACCTGCTATTGATGATGGGTTAAAGCCTGTTCAGCGTCGTATTATGCATTCTTTAAAAGAGAAGGATGATGGGCGTTATAATAAAGTAGCAAACATTGTGGGGCATACCATGCAGTATCACCCACATGGTGATATGAGTATTGCTGATGCGATGGTGCAAATTGGTCAGAAAGAACTGTTAATTGACACCCAAGGAAACTGGGGTAATATTCTAACAGGCGATAGAGCAGCGGCTTCTAGGTATATTGAGGCACGTTTGTCGAAATTTGCTATAGATGTTGTTTTTAATCCTAAAATTACGGAATGGCAACAATCTTATGATGGTAGAAATAAAGAACCTGTAAATTTACCTGCTAAATTTCCATTATTATTAGCGCAAGGAGGAGAGGGAATTGCTGTAGGTTTATCTACTAAAATATTACCACATAATTTTATTGAATTGATAGATGCTTCTATTAAGCATTTAAAAGGGAAGAAGTTTATTATTTATCCTGATTTCCCAACTGCTGGTGCTGCAGATATTTCAAATTATAATGATGGTCTGCGTGGAGGAAAGGTTCGTGTACGTGCTAAAATTTCACAATTAGACAAGCATACATTAGTTATTAATGAGATCCCTTTCTCAACAACAACATCTACTCTAATAGATTCTATTCTGAAGGCGAATGAGAAAGGAAAAATAAAGATTAAAAAAATTGAGGATAATACAGCTGCGGATGTAGAAATTTTAATTCACCTACCAGCAAGTATCTCTCCAGATAAAACAATAGATGCCTTATATGCATTTACCTCCTGTGAAACATCAATTTCTCCGTTAGGTTGTGTTATTGATGATAATAAACCTGTGTTTATAGGAGTTTCTGAAATGTTACGTAGGTCGACAGATCATACAGTATTCTTGCTTAAGAGTGAGTTAGAAATTCAATTAAATGAATTAAAAGAACAGTGGCACTTTGCTTCATTAGAACGAATTTTTATTGAAAAAAGAATTTATCGCTTAATTGAAGAAGAGGAAACGTGGCAAGGAGTTATTGATGCAATTGATGAAGGATTAAAACCGCATATCAAGCATTTAAAACGTGCAGTTGTAGAAGAGGATATTGTACGGTTAACAGAAATACGAATTAAACGTATTTCAAAATTTGATATTGATAAAGCACAGCAAAAAATTGACGCTCTAGAAGAGTTAATAGAAGAAGTATTACATCATTTAGCTAATTTGATTGAGTATGCTGTTAATTTCTTTTTGCGATTAAAAAAGGAGTATGGTAAGGGTAGGGAACGTAAAACTGAGCTACGTCAGTTTGGTGATGTTGACGCAACAAAAGTTATTATTCGTAATACGAAGTTGTATGTAAATAGAGAAGAAGGTTTTATTGGTACTTCTTTGAAAAAAGATGAATATGTTACTGATTGTTCTGACATAGACGATATTATAGTGTTTACCAGAGAAGGTAAAATGATGGTTACTAAAATTGATAGCAAAATTTTTATAGGGAAAAATATTATCCATGTAGCTATATTTAAAAAGAAAGATACACGAACAGTATATAATGTTATTTATAAAGATGGTATTTCAAAAGCTTCTTATATAAAACGTTTTTCAGTAATGAGTGTTACAAGAGATAAGGAATATGCAATAACCCAAGGAACTAAAGGTTCAATGCTTACGTATTATTCGGCTAATCCTAACGGTGAGGCTGAGGTGATTACAATTAATTTACGTCAAGTAGGTAGTGTTAAAAAACTAAAATGGGATTTAGATTTTACTGATGTAATAGTAAAAGGAAGGGCTTCGAAAGGAAACTTAGTAACTAAATATGCTGTAAAGCGTATAGAGTTAAAGTCAAAAGGAGTTTCTACATTGAAACCTCGTCAGATATGGTTTGATGATGCGGTACAACGATTAAATTTAGATGGTAGAGGAGAGTTATTGGGAGAGTTTAGAGGAGATGATAAATTACTAATTATTTCTCAAAGTGGACTTGTTAAAACTGTTACTCCTGAGGTTACTTTACATTTTGATGATGACATGATTGTATTGGAGAAATGGTTACCTAAAAAACCTATTTCAGCTATTTATTTTGATGGAGAAAAAGAGCGTTATTATATCAAGCGTTTTTTAATAGAGAGTGCTGGTAGGGAAGAACATTTTATCTCAGAACATCCAAAATCTCAATTAGAAATTGTAGCTATTGATTATAGGCCTGTAGTAGAAATTGTTTATGGAAAACAACGAGGTAAAGATCAAAAACCTAATCAGGAGATCAATATAGAGGAGTTTATAGCTATTAAAGGGATTAAAGCACTTGGGAATCAGTTAACTTCTGATAAAATTAAGCAAATTAATTTACTTGACTCTTTACCATATGAAGTTAAGGAAGAAGAGGTCGTTGAGGATATTGAAGTAGTAGGAGAAAAACAAGTTAATCCAGCAGTTGATAACATCGATTTGGATAATGATGATTTAGGTGCTGATGGAGAGCAAACAGAATTGTTTTAGTAGTTTTTTTCTTAAGCTTTATTAATAAATAAAATGAATAACACTTTAATCAATTATTTTAATTTAGAATCTGGTTTAGGAATTACACTTTATAGTTTGTGTATAACCTTAATATGTTGGATTATTTCAAGGTTTTCAAGGACGCTTGTAATACTTTTTTTAAAACGAAGGTTAACAAAGGAAGCATTTGGAGAAACTAGATTAAAATTTACAAGAAACTCTTTGCGTTTTATTCTCGGTTTGATAGGAGTATTGATTATACTCTTTACTGTACCGGTTTTCAGAGAGAAAGTAGGTTATATCTTCTCAGGAGCAGGGATTTTAGCGGCTATTATTGGTTTTGCAGCAAAAGATGCGATATCAAATTTAATTGCAGGTTTATTTATTGTTTTATTCCGGCCATTTAGAATAGGCGATTATATTAAGTTAGAGAAAGGAAATATGGGAATTGTAGAGGACATCACTTTGCGTCATACGGTAATTAAAACTTTTGAAAATAAACGATTAATCATACCGAACTCTGTAATAAGTACCGAATCAGTATTAAATTATACTATTCAGGATAAAAAAATACTTAGTTTTAATAATTTTATGATTGGACTTGAATCTGATATTGACTTAGTAAAAAGTATTATTTATGAAGAAGCTTCAAAACTAGATTTTGTAATTGATAATAGAACTCCTAAAGGTGTTATTGATAATATTCCAGAATTTGATGTTAGGTTGATAGAGGTTACTGATGTCGCTATACATATTCAGGCGCATATATGGCTTAGTGATCCATTGAAAGAGTTTAAAATGAAAAGTGTTTTTCAGGAAGCTGTTTATAAACGCTTTAATGAGGTAGGTGTGCCGCTTCCAATTCCGTTGCGAAAAATCATTAGCTAATAACCTTAAATAGTATTGTAAATGTTGTGTTTACAGCATTGTCAATGGTTAAAGTACCATCTAATTGTTTTACAAAGTTTTTAATTAAGCGCTGTCCAAGTGATTTGGAGTTATTAAATTTATCAATGTCAATTTTACTACCATTATTTGTTATAATCAACTGATGGCTATCTTTATCATAAACTTTTAAGAAGATAGTTATATGTCCGTTATTTTGATCATTAAATGCGTGTTTTAGGGTATTTGTAATCAGTTCATTAATCAATAGCCCTAAAAAAAGTATTGTCTCAGTGCCATACTGTAATTCAGAAATATTTATTTCATATGTTATTTTTTTATCAATACTATAAATACTAAGTAAGTCTGTTAAAATACTTTGTATGTATTCTTTAACATTTATTTCCACTAAGTTTTCTGATTGATACATTTTTTCATGTAACAAAGCCATTGTTTGTATACGTCTTTCAACTTCTTTTAATGAATCTTTAGTATTTCCCTTGTTTGTATATCTTGATTGAATGCGTACCATACTGTTGATCATCTGTAAATTATTTTTTACACGATGATGTATTTCACGCATCATAATTGATTTTTCTTCATTTTTTTTGCTAATTATTTGATTTCTAATTTCAAGTTTATGAGTTCTTTCAGCCACCATACTCTCAAGTTGAGTGTTTTGATTTTCAATCAGACTCTTTTTCTCGTTTATCAACTGTAATGCTTGAGCTTGTGAGGCTTCTTTTTCTAGTTTTAATACATTTATTCTATTCGCTAAGCCTAAAGAGAGGAGTACAATCTCAAATACGGAACCAATTTTAAGGGAATGATCTGTAATAGGAAAGTAAGGTAGTATGCCGAGGCTACTCAATGTAAATTGAAAAATAGAAACGATTAATATGGACCAGGCGATTAAAAAAAACCAAGCAGGCTTAAAGCCTTTGAGTATTACTGCTATTCCAACTAGTAGTGCATATAATGCAGCTGTAAGAGATATGATGTTTAGGTAAACAAAAGCGAAGTGATTGTATTTTTCATCAAATGCTAAAAACAGACACCCGATATATAAAATAATAATAATAATGTGAAACCGATCAATTTTAGGAATGTATTTTTTAGCATTTACAAAATCTCTTATAAAATAGATTGCTGCTATACCTGTTATAATTGGTAAAGTTTTTACAGCTACACCATAGAGATACGGAGATTTATATAAAAAGTATTTATAAAAAAAACCGTTTTCATTTAATTGAAACAATAAAAATAAAAATATGTATGCTACGTATAGGAGGTAGCTTTTGTCTTTTATGGAAAAATAGATAAACAAATTGTAAAAAATCATGATTAGGAAAATACCTATATATAGGCCATTAATTAACTCTTCATCAAATAGCTTATGGAGCATTTGTTCTTTAGCGCTTATTTTTACGGGAAATGTCACACTCCAGTTGCTTTTGAATTTTATATAAATGGATAGAGAATTGTTTTTTGGAATGTTAAGGTTAAATAAAAACATTCTTCCGCTAAACTTTTTCCTGTTTAGTTTCATCGGTTGATGTGTGAAAGAAGTGCTGTTTTTGTTCTTGAAGTATAAATCTAGTTTTAATACGTCAACTTTATTAAATTCTAAAATAAAATCTTCATAATCACTATTGTTTACGAACTCAAATTTAGCCCAATATGTGCTTTTTGATAACCCAAAAGCAGGAATAGTTTTGTGGTGGTTTTTAAATTTTTTTAACTGGATAACCTGATCTATGCTTAATGTGTTAGTAGTATCTTCATAGATTTCAAGTTTTGGACCAACACGTAGTATTTTAGAGTCATTTAAATAAACGATGTCGTTATCCTGTGCTTTCAGTGTAAAGCAGCTAAAACATATAATGTATAAGAGTAACGATTTCAATTTCAAAACAGTGGGAACTTCATCATTTAAAGATACAAAAAAGGAATTAAGTGATTCTTTAAAAAGTATTAATTATATAACATGAATACATGTTATATCTCTTGAA
>JABSPO010000170.1 GCA_013214625.1 Flavobacteriaceae bacterium | reverse complement strand
TGCAGGTGATATGATGGGCTCAGGTACTATTTCAGGTAAAACACCAGATTCATACGGGTCAATGTTAGAATTATCATGGAGAGGTGAAAAACCAATTAAATTAAATGATGGTACTGAGCGTAAATTTATTAATGATAATGATACGGTTATCATGACTGGATATTGCGATAATGGTACTACAAAAATTGGTTTTGGAGAAGTATCAACTAAACTATTACCAATCTGGAAAAAATCTAAACATTAATTCCACCAGTGGGTTTTATTCTCCATTCCAAAGGATATAGGATGCCTCGAATGGAAAATATTTTCTCATAACTTCTTTTATTTTTACTAAGGATATTGTTTTATTACACTATTTAACAATTTATAGTATATTTAAGCCGCTTTATAGCGGCTTTTTTTGGTCAACAGTGACTTTTTACAAAAGCACAAAAATCATGAATAAACTGAATTACATTTTTCTATCTAAGGGTTTTATCTCCTAATTAAATTTAAAAAAAATATTTGGTATAAAATTTGAATTATTCAATATCTCAAAAAATAAACAAATGAAAAAACTATTACTTTCAATATTTAGTATCTTCTTAATACTAGCGTGTAGCTCTGTTAAACAAACTGAAGAAGCATTGAACTCAGGCAACTATAATCAAGCCATAAATATTGCTTTAAAAAATTTACGTACTAATAAGGAAAAAAAAAGCAAGCAATCATATATAAAAATGTTGGAAAGCGCTTATGCAAAGGCTAATCAACGTGATTTGGATCGTATCTCTTATTTAATTAATGACAACAATGATGCTCAACTGGAGGAAGTGTATAACATATACCAACAGTTAAATGAACGACAAGAGAAATTAAAACCTGTGCTTCCACTATACATTATGGACGAAAACAGAAACGCAAAGTTTGCTATGACTAATTACTCTTCAAAAATTATAGAAACAAAAAACAAGTTATCTGCTTATTTATATAAGAATGCAACTAAACTAATGAATTCAACAAGTAAAAACGGGTTCAGACAAGCATATGATGATTTTAAATACCTAGAAAAAATAAACCCAAACTACAAAGACACACGAGTTTTAATAAATGATGCTCACGTAAAAGGGACGGATTATGTTATCGTTGAAATGAAAAACGAAACTAGAAAAGTAATTCCGAAACGCTTAGAAGAGGATTTATTAAATATGAGTACCTATGACATGAATAATTTATGGACTGTATATCATAACAACAAACTTAAAAGCACAAAATATGATTTTAGCATGAATATAAGCCTAAGAGATATTCATATTTCTCCAGAGCAAATTCGGGAAAAACAAATAATAAGAGAAAAACAAATTTTAGACGGGAAAAAGAATTTATTAGATGGCAACGGTAACGTTGTTAAGGACAGTTTAGGAAACGTTATTAAAATAGACAAGTACAAAACCGTTGTTTGTGATGTACACACGTTTACACAGTTTAAATCAGTACAAGTAAAAGGGCAAGTATATTACAAAGATCTTGTTACTAAACAATTAATAGACACATTTCCTTTGGAAAGTGAGTTCATTTTTGAGCATGGATACGCTACCTATAATGGAGATAGAAATGCTTTAGATGATATTTATTTAGGATTAATAGGTAAAAGGGCAGTTCCCTTCCCTACTAACGAGCAAATGATTTTTGATTCAGGGGAAAATTTAAAAGCCAAACTGAAAGGAATTATCACAAATCAACATTTCAGGTGATTTATTAACCTGTTTATAGAGAAAAGCGACCTAATGGGTCGCTTTTTTTGTTTATAACAACCATAACAAGAAAATAACACTTGGAAATTATGTGAAATATTTAAATTTTTGATATATTTGTAATATCAATTTGATATCACTTTAAATCTATACATATGAAGGAAGAAAAAATTATCACACTTGCGAACGGTTATTTAATGCTGTTTTTATTTTTTGCTACAATTACTGGTAGCGTATCAGCTATATTCTATACTGAAAGTCCATTATATATCATATCTATACTACTAGCCATTTTTATTATTCTTCCAGGTTTTGTTTTAGTGCAACCAAATAATTCACGTGTACTATTGCTGTTCGGAAAATATATAGGAACTATTAAGAAAAACGGATTATATTGGGCAAACCCTTTTTATACAAAAAAGAAAATCTCTTTACGAGCAAGCAATTTTGATAGTGAGCGTTTGAAAGTAAACGATAAACTAGGTAACCCTATAATGATAAGTACTATTCTCGTTTGGAAAGTAGAAGATACCTATAAAGCCGCTTTTGATGTTGACAACTTTGAAAATTTTGTACGTGTTCAAACAGATGCCGCTGTTCGTAAACTCGCAAGTATGTATCCATATGATAATTTTGCCGATGAAGGACATCAAGAAGATATCACCTTACGATCAAGTGTTAATGAAGTTAGTGATGCACTTGAAAAAGAAATAGAAGAACGCTTGTCAATAGCTGGAATAAAAGTTCTAGAAGCAAGAATAGGATATTTAGCCTATGCTCAAGAAATTGCGAGCGCAATGTTAAAACGTCAACAAGCTACAGCAATAGTTGCTGCCAGACATAAAATTGTACAAGGAGCCGTAAGCATGGTTGAAATGGCTTTGGAAGAGTTAGGAAAAAAACAAATAGTTGAGCTAGACGACGATAGAAAAGCAGCAATGGTAAGTAATTTAATGGTTATCTTGTGCGGAGATAAAGAGGTCTCACCTGTATTAAACACTGGAACTTTAAACCATTAATAAATGAAAGAATATAAAGTTATAAAACCAAAACTCGGACTTGGAAGTTGGAATGAAAAAATAGAAGACCTTTTAAATAAACATGCTCGTGAAGGTTGGGAACTAAAGCATGCTCAACAAAATTTAACAATGTTTATTCTGGAAAGAGATAAAAACAGATAACAAACACTATTTAGTACTTTATGTAATGGCCAAGAAAAAAGCATTCGCATTGCGGTTAAACGAAGAAATGTTAAAAGCTATTGAAAAATGGGCTGCTGATGAATTCAGAAGTACCAACGGACAAATAGAATGGATGCTTATGCAAAATTTAAAACAAGCCAAGAGAACTCCAAAAAAGAAAGAATCAGACGACAATTAATAACAAAAGCGACCTAATAGGTCGCTTTTTAGTTCTAAAAATAATTTAATCCTTTGGGTAAAATTAAATCAATTCCAGAATTTTTTCCGTTTGTATTGCGTAATGAGAAGCGTTATAAACAGCCTCGCCATTTTTGATAGCAATTACTTGTGGCGACTGGTGCATTATTTGAAATTTATAGCCTACTTCATCAGAAACTGACCTGTAATTCAATAAATCTAAATAATACAAATCTGCATCTTCTTTAGGTATGTTGTAATTTTTAACAAACTTATTCATTGAAACGCTACTTATACTACATCTAGTTGAATGCTTAAATATAACTTGAGTTTTCTCAAACGATTTTTTTTTAATTTCCTCTAACTGACTCTCTGATGTTAAAAAAATCCAAGGCAATACCTTTTCTTCTTTTTCCTCAGTTGAACCTCCAAATATTTTATTAAATAACCCCATCCTATAATTTAGTTTTGTTTTGTAGTCCAAAAATAAACGTATTACTTACAATAACAGTCAAAATGTCTTATATTTTAACAAAAAATTAAGTCAAAGTGACCACTTTTTCCTTTGGACTAATCCTTGATAACTTTTAAACTATATAATCAATATCTCCTGCAACAAATACGCGAGGTCTAAATTAACAACAACCTATTATTGTTCAAGAAGCTCCTTGGACAACTAAACTACTGGTGATATTAAAACACAATTTCTATGAACTTTAACAATTACACTATAAAATCACAGGAAGTCATTCAACAAGCACAATTAATTGCACAAGAGAATGAACATCAAGAAATACAAAACGAACACGTTTTTAAGGCTATTTTAACTACTGATGAAAATGTTGTTCCTTATTTATTAAAGAAATTGAATGTAAATATTCAATTGTTTGAGCAGTTATTAGATAGTCAACTTAAAAGTTATTCTAAGGTAACTGGTAGTTCAGTTCAATTATCCAGAATAACAACAAGTACTTTAAACGACGCGTTAATCATTGCTAAAAAAATGGATGATGAATTTGTGTCTATTGAACATATAATCATTGCTATTTTCAAATCAAAAAGTAAAGTAGCTCAAATTTTAAAAGATCAAGGTGTAACGCTAAATGCTTTAGAAAGCGCTATTATTGAATTAAGAAAAGGTGAGCGAGTAACATCACAGTCAGCAGAAGAAAACTATAATTCGTTGAATAAATATGCTATAAACCTTAATGAATTAGCTGAAACTGGAAAATTAGATCCCGTCATAGGTCGTGATGAAGAAATACGACGAATTCTTCAAATATTATCGCGACGCACAAAAAACAATCCAATATTAGTTGGTGAACCAGGTGTTGGAAAAACGGCCATTGCAGAAGGATTAGCACATAGAATTACTCAAGGAGATGTGCCCGAAAATCTAAAAGACAAAGTTATTTTCTCCCTAGATATGGGCGCATTGATTGCTGGCGCTAAATTTAAAGGAGAATTTGAAGAACGCCTTAAGGCTGTAATTAAAGAAGTTACAACTTCAGATGGTGATATTGTACTATTTATTGATGAAATACACACCTTGGTAGGCGCTGGTGGCGGGCAAGGCGCTATGGATGCCGCTAACATTTTAAAACCAGCATTGGCAAGAGGTGAACTAAGAGCTATAGGTGCAACCACCTTAGATGAGTACCAGAAATATTTTGAGAAAGACAAAGCTTTAGAACGTCGTTTTCAAAAGATTATAGTCGATGAACCAGATACTGAAAGTGCAATTTCTATTTTAAGGGGTATTAAAGAAAAGTATGAAGCACATCATAAAGTACAAATAAAAGATGAAGCAATAATAGCTGCTGTAAAATTATCCCAACGCTATATCACCAATCGTTTTTTACCAGATAAAGCCATTGATTTAATTGATGAAGCCGCTTCAAAGTTACGCATGGAAATGAATTCTAAACCAGAGGAGCTAGATGCATTTGACCGTAAAATAATGCAGATAGAAATTGAAGTTGAGGCCATTAAACGTGAAAATGATCATGTAAAACTAAAAGCATTACATCATGAGCTAGCCAATTTAAAGGATAAACGAAATGTTATAAATGCAAAATGGGAAAGTGAAAAAGCCGTTATAGATGATGTACAAGAAGCAAAAGAGGATATTGAAAATTATAAATTAGAAGCAGAAAGAGCGGAAAGAGATGGCGACTACGGTACTGTTGCTGAACTACGATACGGTAAAATTAAAGACACACAAGAAAAACTTGATGCATTAAAAGTTACTTTAGAAAAACAACAAGAAAACGCTTTAATAAAAGAAGAAGTTACTATCGATGATATTGCTGAAATTGTTGCCAAATGGACTGGAATTCCTGTCACAAAAATGCTACAATCAGAACGTGAAAAATTATTGCTATTAGAAACCGAATTACACAAACGAGTGGTTGGACAAAACGAAGCAATTGAAGCAGTTTCCGATGCTATTCGTCGTTCAAGAGCCGGCTTACAAGACCCTAAAAAACCAATTGGCTCATTCTTATTTCTTGGAACTACAGGTGTTGGAAAAACAGAACTTGCTAAAGCACTTGCTCAATACCTATTTGATGATGAAAATGCCATGACCAGGATTGACATGAGTGAGTATCAAGAAAAACATTCTGTTAGTAGATTGATAGGTGCTCCTCCTGGATATGTAGGCTATGATGAAGGTGGTCAATTAACCGAAGCGGTACGACAACGTCCCTACTCAGTTGTTTTATTAGATGAAATTGAAAAAGCACATCCTGACACTTTTAATATTCTTCTTCAAGTTTTAGACGAGGGGAGATTAACCGATAACAAAGGACGTGTTGCTGATTTTAAAAACACGATAATTATAATGACTTCCAATATAGGAAGTGAAATTATCGAGGATAAATTTACAGTAATTCCTGATATGGACACAGCAATAGAAGCAGCAAAAATTGAGGTGCTTGGATTATTAAAACAAACCGTACGTCCAGAATTCATTAACCGAATAGACGATATTGTATTGTTTACTCCGTTAGGTAAATCAGAAATTGAAAAAATTGTGCATCTACAATTAAATTGGATTAAAAAACTAGTTGGTGAACAGCAAATTACTTTAGACGCTACTGAAGAAGCAATTAAACTATTAGCAGAAAAAGGATACGATCCACAATTTGGAGCACGACCAGTGAAACGAGTAATACAAAAGCTGGTTCTTAATAAATTGTCTAAAGAAATTCTATCTGGCAGAATTACAACAAATAGCGCTATACTTTTAGATGCATTTGAGGATGAATTAGTTTTTAGAAATTAGATTTTAATTACATTATATAAAATTAAAAAGGGTTTTGCGTAAGCAAAACCCTTCTGTCCAAAATTAACTATGAGAAATTTACCCAAAACATTCTCATAACACTAACTTAATCCATAATGGTCATATAACTTGTATAATTTGTTTTATCAATAGTAAAACCACTTTGATGATTATTACCACCATCTCATCCTCGTAATTTAATCGTCACAAAAACCCCAGGAGTTACAGACAAAGGATAATTTACTGCTGTAATAGTTGCTGCACCTGTTTTCACCTAGTGTATCATCAGCCGAAGCTGTCATACTTAAAAAATTTAGCCACATTTGCACCATCATTAGAAACCCCTACTGAAAACCATGATTGTTGATCCGAACCAGAACCTCCACTTAATGGATTATATCCAGAAATTGCAAACGATAAACAAACGGTAGAATGCCTTGGAGTAAATGTTATTGTAGCCCCATTAATATCTCTCATATTGGTATTATTTATGTTTTGATTTGCTCTAGATAATGTTACACTCTGAATATTATCCCTATAAATATATCTTACATGCACATCACTATATAATGCTTTATTAGAGGTAGAATTTGAAGCAGCTAATTACCCTGGATTTGTCCCAGCTGATGTAACAGCGCAATCATCTATTCTTAGCGTTTGAGAATATACTGAAAAGTCGGTATCAATACTTGTCCCTGCTTCTATTGAAACCGTATTTCCTGTTCCACTTTCTATTAAACATATTAAACCCGTATCACCAGTCATTAATAACATATAATTTTACCCATTTCTTCGCATTCCGGTATCTACTCACCTTGCCAAGAATAACTAGGAGTATTTCCTCCAACTGTTGTTGTTGCTCTTATATGTCCATCAGTATCGATACGTACTCGTTCTACATTATCTGTTGCCCCTATAAAGTTTACTCCAGCAGTTGTACCTGTATTACCTGTTAATGACCAACTTGTAGTTGACGCCTCATCAATGCATAACCAATCCCTATCATTATTGTAATAAAATCCTGGGGTAACATCACCTGTTGTAGCTGTATTATAAACAACCATTCCAGCGACATCTGTAGACAAAGGATTTGGACTTGTTGTATTATACCAATTAAAATTCAAAATGTACAATTAAATAGTTTCTTTTAAATCTATTTATCGCTTAAAAATATAACTGTAACTAATCCCGATAGCTATCGGGAATGCTTATATTTTTAAACTCAACTAAATCTAAAATAATTCAATTTACTTATGAGCATCTTGAAATTTAATTGGTATTAATGAAGGGTAAACGAGGCAATAATAATCCACTTGTAGTACTTGTAATATCCAACACTGCATCTGAATTAGGACTTGTAGTACCTATACCTACTTGTCCTTCCTTTAAATAAGTTATCAATAAAACGCGGGATACTAATAATTTTTTCATAATTTTGAATATATAAAAATTTCTGAGAAAAGAATACAATCCTGCCCATTTTTGCAACATAAGAATTAGGCGTGTGTAGATTCACGGAAAATCTAGGGTTTTAAATAAGTTTCGATAACTTTTCACATCATATCCAATAGAGTTAATGAACAAAACAATTTTAATTTCACCCATATTAATTGCTTTATTTTTTAGCATAGCGCTATACTTAAATTCAGCTTTTTATATTGCTTTTAAAAAAAGTCCCCATCAGACTCCTTCAGAGTTTAGAAATGCATAATTTTAATATTAAAAAACGTATGGAAAACATCCATTTTAGCACCATTAATTTATTGAATATAGTGACTTTATGTGTTACGTTTCTTTTTGTTTTTCAAATTTATTTTTTGAAGAAGAAAAGTAAAGCGAATACTTTCTTTTCGATATATCTACTCAACATAGCTATTATTTTGGTGTTTTTTTTGGTGTTAGATTTAAAATTTAAAATGGTCGCTTATGCTTTAATTCCATTTTTATTATTAGCCGTTTTATCTATTGGGCCAATGCTATGGATATATATAAAACTTGTTGTTGGGGAAGAGTTAAAACAATTAAAAAAACACCTCTATATACCTCTTGGTTTCGGTCTAATCTCCTTAGTTTTAATAAGTATTGATTTTTTAATAGCGGATGTAAAAACATCGCTTGTCATTAGGCAAATAATCATCTATATCGTTATAGCCGGACTGTCAGCAGTTTTTATAGTACAAAGTGGATACTACCTTTTTTTATCTTTAAAACTATATAAAAACCACCTTAATAATTTAGGAGACACTTTTTCATATACCGAAAAAGTAAATTTGAGTTGGTTTAAATTACTTATTTATGGCTATCTATTCTTTATTTTAGGATTAATTGCAATCCATATGTTAGATGACTCCATATCGAATTTTATGTTTTATTTAATTTTACTCACCTATGTTATATACTCAGGTTACAATGCATTAAATCAGGATCCTATTTTTGAAGAATTTAAAGTAGAAAATACAAAAAAACAGAGTTT
>JABSPO010000017.1 GCA_013214625.1 Flavobacteriaceae bacterium | reverse complement strand
TTTCGCAGGCCTACTAAAATGAGCCACCTTTACATTAGGAGTTCCTATTATTATTTTTAATTCATTAGCCTCAATAATATGCTTTGTATTAAAATAGGTGCCTCTTTCTTCAATCACTTTATCTACCTGTTGAGGTATAGTCGATTTCTTTTCTTTAGAATTACACGAAAAGAACATTACGCATATTGCTATTAAAATATTAATTTTCCAATTCATACCATTCAATATTTGTTAACACTTGTCTTCTTCCTTTTTTCTCTACTGGATAATTCTTTACCAGGTAGTTAATAATAATTTCCTCATTAGTACCCAAATCCCATAAATTTTGCTTTTCCTGCATCCAATCTATTGTTTCAGCCCAACGTTCTTTATTCATTCTATTTTGAGTAACCAGTTTTGCTGAATGACAATTTGTGCAATTGTGAACAACCGTCATCAAACCCTCTGCATCAATCAACCCTGTACTTAAATGTATTCCGTTTTCTATTTTATCTTCATCAATAACCACATATGCTATTGTATTTTCACTTTTTCTAAAAAAAGAAAAACTCGGATCAGCCTTAACATATAATAGCGCACAAATAAACAAGCCTAAACTAAAAAATATAAGTAGAAATTGTTTGTAAATAAGTAAAACTCCGTCAGTAAAATCTTTATGCTTATTATTTTCCATTACTGAACTTTTATAGCAATGCGATGACATGCGTTATTTAAGTACCCTTTTGGGTTCCATCCTGGCAATATCATAGGCTGACTCACCCCTTGATCATCGGTAGCTTTTGCCCATATTTCGTAATACCCTTTTTCAGGAAAAGAAATCTCAGCAGAAAATTGTTGCCAAGCTAATCTGTTTACTGGCTGCTCTAACGAACATGCTGTCCAACTAGAACCAAAGTCAATAGAATACTCCATTTTAGCAACTGCCAATTCTCCTGCCCAAGCGTGACCATTAATCTTGAGTTTATCTCCTTCTTTAATTAAAGCTCCAGATTTAGGGTACGTTATTAATGATTTTACAGGCATCGACTCAATAATACACATATCTTCATCTTTCACCTTTTCTCCTGGCGCTACTGGCTTACAAGGCACGCGATAAGCTGTTCCTGTCATTTTTGTACCATCATGCACTTTATTACGAACACTTATCCCATCAACCCATTTTCCTGATGCCGATGCAGGCCACCCACCTGCAATAAGACGCAATGGATATCCATGAGCAAGAGGAATATCTTTTCCATTCATCTGAAAAGCAAGAATAGTTTCTTCTTGGTATGCTTTTGCCATAGGAACCCCCCTAGAAATAGGTTCTTTTTTAGGATCACCACTTAAATGTGTATCAGCAGCGTGATATCCTATATATACAGCATCATTTTCTACACCTACATCATCAAGAACATCTTTTAACCTAACTCCAGTCCAAGTTGCACATGAAACAGCACCTATGGTCCATTGATTTCCTTTTGCTGGCGGATTAAATTCACTACGACCATTACCTCCACATTCCAATGTCAGTTGGTAAGTATGATGACTAAATTTTTCTTTAAGCTCTTGTATTGTATATGTTTTTGGTGTTTTAACTGATTCTCCATCAAAAAGAATTTTCCAAGTATTTACATCTATATTCTCAGGAATTTTACCATTATTCCTAATAAACATATACTTATTAGATGTTATATTTTCATTTAATAAATGCGCCTTTGCCTCCATATTCCAAGGGCGATCATTTAAAACAACCATTTCCTTATCCTTACCAAACATTTTAAAAGGATCTGAATCTTGTAAAGCTAATAATTCATAACCACTAGGAAGCATATTTCCAAATACAATATCTGCTCCAACAATTGTAGCTAGCGAGGATAAAGCTGCCTTTTTTATAAAGTTTCTTCTTTTCATTTATTTGGTCAATAATTGGTTCTTAACTTATAGATGGCAATTTACATTTTTTATAAATGGATATAAAAATATAGTTTAGAGAAAAAACAGTTCTTTTAGTTGGTATTTAAAATTAGAAATATTGAACAACAATGATTCATTCCGATTAAATTTATTCAAACACAAAACAACTACATTAACACATCATAGTTTAAAACAAAAAAAACCGAAGCCATTTGACTTCGGTTTTGTTGTTTTTATTTGTTTCTTAAGGCTATCGTCCTACTATTACATTTCTAACGCTTTCTTAATGTCGTTATTCATCAATAACTCAACAGGGTTTTCTAATGCTTCTTTAATAGCAACTAAGAACCCTACTGATTCTTTACCATCAATAATTCTATGATCGTAAGACAATGCTAAATACATCATTGGTCTAATCACAACTTGTCCATCAATAGCAACTGGGCGCTCAATAATATTGTGCATTCCTAAAATACCAGATTGTGGCGGGTTAATAATTGGTGTAGACATCATTGAACCAAATACACCTCCATTAGAAATTGTAAAGGTACCTCCTGTCATTTCATCAACTGTAATTTTACCATCACGAGCTCTGATTGCCAAACGCTTAATTTCTGCCTCTACCCCTCTAAAGGTTAAGGTTTCTGTGTTACGCATAACTGGCACCATTAATCCTTTAGGACCTGATACTGCAATTGAAATATCACAATAATCAAAGGTAATCATTTCCTTACCATCAATCATAGAGTTAACATCAGGATATAACTGTAAAGCTCTAACAACTGCTTTTGAAAAGAAAGACATAAACCCTAAACCAACACCGTGTTTTGCTTTAAAATCTTCCTTATACTCCTTTCTAAGATCAAATATTGGCTGCATATCTACCTCGTTAAAAGTAGTTAACATTGCTGTTGTATTTTTAGCCTCAACCAAACGCTCTGCTACTTTACGACGTAACATTGACATTTTTTTACGACCAGTACTTCTTGCCCCTCCAGTTGGAGTTCCCATAGAAGGTATTGCCTTAACAGCATCTTCTTTAGTAATTCTCCCATCACGACCAGTTCCTGAAACCTCAGTAGTTGCAATTCCTTTTTCGTCTAATATTTTCTTAGCCGCAGGAGCCGCAGTTCCTGTTGCATAGGTTTTATTATCAGCTGGAGCCGCTTTTGGCACCTCAACTTTCTTTTCTTCAACTTTTGGCGCATCAGCTTTAGCTTCTCCACCTGCAGGTGCTTCTGCCGAAGTATCTATTAAACAAACTACTTCACCTACATTAACAGCATCACCTTCTTCTGCTTTTAGTGTAATAACCCCACTAGCTTCTGCTGGCAATTCTAAAGTTGCTTTGTCTGAATCTACTTCTGCAATGGCTTGATCTTTCTCTACATAATCTCCATCAGCAACTAACCATTCTGCAATTTCTACTTCTGTAATTGATTCCCCCGGTGAAGGAACTCTCATTTCTAAAATCATAATATATAATTTATAGTCTGTATTGTACTTTATTTATTTGAGCGTTTCCCTATCGGGTCAGGCTTTCCGTTATATCTTTTTAATTGTTCTTGTTACTAATTTATTCCGTTATCACTTCATAAATTCACTCGAACTAACATTAAAAAGGATGTCACTTCAATCCTTAACGCATTTTATTCTTAACACTACATCATCAAGTTCTCGATACATTTCCTTCACTTCGCTACAGAAACACTCGAACTGACAATCGTAAATTTATTTTGGTGTATTAAATACACTTTCTATTACTTTATAATGTCTTGCTTTAGATCGTGTTGAACTACCTGCAGCAGGAGCACTAGACGATTTCCTTGAAGCTAAACGCAATTTAACTTGTTCAAAATTCATTAACATAAATGCCCAAGCTCCCATATTTTTAGGCTCTTCTTGTGCCCAAACATAATCGGTAACACTCGGATAACCCGCTATAATTGTTGCCAACTTATCCTGAGGTAACGGGAACAATTGTTCTATACGAACTAAAGCTAGATCTTCTCTCCCTAATTCCGTACGTTTTTCTAATAAATCGTAATAGAATTTACCTGTACAAAACACCAATGACGTTACTTTTTTCTTGTCAACAGAAACATCATCTATAACCTCTTGAAAACTTCCGTTAGCCAAATCTTCTTTAGTAGAAACTGCTTCTGGCAAACGCAATAAACGTTTAGGCGTAAACACTATCAATGGCTTTCTGAAATTCCATTTCATTTGTCTACGTAACAAGTGATAGAAATTTGCTGGAGTTGTACAATCTGCAATAATCATGTTATGATTAGAACACAGTTGCAAGTATCGCTCCATACGTGCTGATGAATGCTCTGACCCCTGGAATTCATATCCGTGAGGCAACAACATTACCAATCCGTTTTGAGTTTTCCACTTGTCTTCAGCAGCAGAAATATATTGATCTAACATAATTTGCGCTCCATTACTGAAATCTCCAAATTGTGCTTCCCAAATTGTTAATGTTTTCGGACTTGCCATAGCGTACCCGTAATCAAAACCTACAACCCCATACTCTGAAAGTAATGAATTGTAAATATCAAAATGACCGTCTAAACCAATCGTGTTATGAAGATTTATTTCGTCATTTCCATCTTCTGTTTTCACAATTGCATGACGGTGAGAGAATGTTCCTCTTTCAACATCTTGTCCAGAAACACGAATATTAAATCCTTCTTCCATCAATGTAGCGTAAGCAAAAAGCTCACCCATACCCCAATCTAATTGATTGTAATTCTTGAAGTCTTCATCAAAATAACGTTTATTTCTATCCGCTATAATACGTTCTATCTTCTTGATGAATTTTTTATCAGAAGGTAATTTAGTAATTCCTTCCGCTATTTTATCTAATTTCTCTATTGGAAAAGTAGTATCAACTGGCGCAAGAATATCTTTCAGTTTCCCGATTTCATATCCTTTCCAGTCATCAGCCATTATTTTAGTAACAATAGTTTTTTCATGCTTTCTTGAAGCTTCTAAACCTATATCTAAATCAGCTTTATATTCTTTTTCTAATTGTGATACATACCCATCTTCAATAACACCTGCTGCTAATAACTTATCAGCATAAATATCTCTTTGATTAGGATGTTTAGAAATCGCTTTATATAATTTTGGTTGTGTAAAACGTGGTTCATCTCCTTCATTATGTCCGTATTTACGGAATCCTAATAAATCAATAAACACATCTCTACCAAACTTAGTTCTAAACTCTAATGCAAATGCAAATGCATGACAAACTGCCTCTACATCATCTGCGTTTATGTGTAATACTGGCGATAAAGTAACCTTACCGATATCGGTACAATACGTACTAGAACGTGCATCAAGGTAATTGGTAGTAAAACCAACTTGGTTGTTTACAACAATATGTATTGTTCCTCCAACTTTATACCCATCAAGTTGCGCCATTTGCACCACTTCATATACAACTCCTTGTCCTGCTATTGCAGCATCACCATGTATTAATATTGGTAATATTTCTTTTTCATTACCGTTTAATTCATTGTCTAATTTCGCACGACAAATTCCTTCAACAACGGCATTTACTGTTTCTAAATGCGAAGGGTTTGGCGCTAAATCCATACGGACTTTTTTACCAGAATCTGATTCTCTATAAGCGGTCCAACCCATGTGATATTTTACATCACCATCAAAAAGCTCATCTTCATCAAATTCTTTACTGTCAAATTCTGAGAAAATATTTTCTGGAGACTTTCCGAAAATATTAGCCAGTACATTTAAACGACCACGATGTGCCATTCCTACAACAAATTGACTTACTCCCTGTTCAGTTGCTTTTTCCATTAAGAAATTTAACCCCGGAATAAGCGTTTCATTACCTTCTACAGAAAAACGTTTTTGACCTACATATTTTGAATGCATGAAGGTTTCAAAAGAAACTGCCTCATTCAATTTTGATAATAATTGTTTTTTCTCTCCTGAAGAAAAGCTAGGGTGATTATCATTTACATTTATCCAGTCTTGAATCCACTTGATTTCTTCTGGCTTTCTGATATACATATATTCAACACCAATAGAATCGCAATATATTGCTTCTAGATGCTTAATTATTTCTGAAAGTTTCGACTTACCAAGACCTAATATAGAACCTGCATCAAACATTTCGTTTAAATCAGCCTTTGATAAACCAAAGTTTTCTAATGCTAAGGTTGGTTGGTATTGTCTACGTTCACGAACTGGATTTGTTTTTGTAAACAAGTGCCCACGTGTTCTGTATCCGTCAATTAATCTTATTACTTGAAATTCTTTTAGTACATTTTCTGGGATAGCTGCAATGGTTGCTTCTCCATTTAACCCTGACTCTTCAGCGCCAAAATCATATCCTTGAAAAAATGCTCTCCAACTTGGCTCAATACCATCTGGGTTTACTAAATATTGATCGTACAAATCAGCAAAGTATGCTGTATGTGCTGCGTTTAAAAAGGAATACTTATCCATTATGTTTCGCTTCTATCGTTTCCCATCACTGGGTTTAATTCGCTGAGACTAGCCTCAAACGAAAATATTATTGTTAATCCTCCCTAACATTTTTATATCAAGGAAATATCTTATTTTCAACAATTCCTGCTTTTGCAATTAAATTACACAACAACAGTCTTTTTAGTTTTTATAACAGCTTGGGACTACTATAAACAAAATCGGCTCAAAAATACAATAATTCAGAAAAACAACGGCTTCATTTTTATTTAATTTAATTGTATCTTTAAATTTTAATGGATATTTAATACATGACTATTACTCAAAATTATTTCAGCTTCTTATTCTTTACTTTGTTTTTTTCCATTATTACCAATGCACAGGAAACAGAAAACATAGACACTCCCAAAGAAAAAAGTGAATTTTGGAGCAAAGTTCGTTTTGGAGGAGGAATAGGCTTAAACTTCAGTAATGGTTATACAAATATTGCCATATCACCTAGTGGCGTATATCAATTTAACGAACAGTTTGCTGGAGGAGTAGGATTAAACGGAAATTATTCTAGCAGAAAAAACTACTTTAATGCAACTGTACTTGGAGGGAGTTTAATTACCCTTTTTAAACCTATTAGAGAAATTCAGCTATCTGCAGAGTTTGAGCAAAACAATGTAAATTACAAAGACAAAGTTTTTAATTCAAACACAAACTATTGGACACCAGCATTATTTCTAGGAGCCGGTTATTCTATTGGAGATTTTGGCGCTATAGGGATGCGATATGATGTATTATATAACGACCGAAAAAGTGTTTACGGAACGGCTTTTATTCCTTTTATAAGAGTATTCTTTTAACCCGCCAGCGGGTTTTATTATTAGCTATAATTTTGCCTACCTAAAATCACCTATACTTTTACAAACCTAAACACTTTATTAAGTTAGCCATGAGTCTTTTTTCTAACAGCGGGACGGTCTTTTTTCTTTTATCGAATAGGAATGATTACGAATAATTCTTCCTAAACCACACTTTTTGCCATTCTCTTTTTAAAATCAAATACGAAACTGAAGTAATGTATATATCTTGATTTTCGGTTGACAACTCCCTTATTTTATGCTCTGACAGATCTACTCTATATAATAGGTTTAAAAATGAATCAAACTCATTATTGATCAATTCAGTTACAATTGCCTCTAGTTTTTGTTTTAACACTTCAGGAGTAGAAACTTCTGAAATTACACATTCCAAATTAGCCAACACAAAATCTTTGTTCAATTGACGAATTAGTGAATCATAAAGCTCCTCCTTTAAAGCCTTTTCTAATAATTGATTAATATGTGTTATTTCTGTGTTCAATAAAAAAATGAGTTTAGAAAGCTGATGAGTTTAATCCCTATAATTTACGTCTTCCGCACAACTTCTCGATACAATTTTCACTTATTTCAATCGTAAAAATCACTCGAAGTGACGCAACATTACTACTAACATTCATGATTACCTTGTGAGCCAATTACAAGTTTCGAAATGACATACTCCACAAAGCCCATAACTTTCAAGAAGATCCGGAAAGATTAAATATAATTAATCAGCTAGTATGTAATCTACTATTTACACATCAATCACCAACAAGTTTTTGCCCCCAGCCTACCGGCAGACAGGTCTATTCTAATAGCGTAGCGGTCTATAGTCTTTTACTGAATTCAAATTGTTCTATACATTAAACTTTCACCAAAGTCTCTCAGTACTTGTTTTTTATCGTCAGATACTGAAATTGAATCTAACACTTTCAAAGCTTGTTCAGTATATTTTTTAATAGCCTCTTTTGTTAATTCAGAAGCACCACTTCTTTCAAAAACGGCTTTTGCAAACACAATTTTAGTAGTATTGTCGGTTCCGTTTTTATTAGCAAACATTGCCACTAATTTCTCTTTATCATCGGTATTTGCATTTTCTATTGCTTTTAGATACAAGAAGGTTTTTTTGTTTTCAATAATATCCCCTCCAACTTGTTTTCCAAATGTTTCTGGGTTTCCAAAGGCATCTAAATAATCGTCTTGTAACTGGAATGCAATTCCTAATAATCTTCCAAAATCATATATTTTTTGCGTATCATCTTCTGAGGCCCCTGCAACTAACGCTCCCATTTTCATTGCCGCTCCAACCAAAACTGCTGTTTTGTACTCTATCATTTTTAAATACTCCGCCTCAGTAACATCATTCCTAACTTCAAAATCAACATCATACTGCTGTCCTTCACAAACCTCTAAGGCTGTTTTACTAAATATTTGCGCTAAACCTCTAAAGGTATCATTCTCATAGCTTTCGAACAACTGATACGCCTGAATAAGCATTGCGTCACCAGACAATATTCCTGTATTTAAATTCCATTTTTCATGAACCGTCTCCTCACCTCTTCTTAATGGAGCATCATCCATTATATCATCATGCACTAATGAAAAGTTATGAAAAACCTCTACTGCCAATGCTGCGCTTAATGCTTCTTTATGATCTCCTCCGAAAATTTCCGCAGTCATTAATGTTAAAACAGGACGCAAACGCTTCCCTCCTAATTTTAGGATATATGCAATAGGTCCATATAAGCTTTCTGGCTGTTTCGTTTGAACTTTATCGTGTAAATAAGACGTAAAAACCTCCCTGTAAGAATCAATTGATAACATTAAATCTGAATTTTGAAGCAAAAATACACTAATAAGCCTAATCTTAAAACAATAAACTCTGTAAAAGGAAACTTAATACCACCTACAGACTCCTCCCTTAATGAATTTCCAAAAAACCTAAAAGTCAATAACCAATATGCCTTTACTCTATTCCACATATATTATTGACTATCAACACAAAACAATAATTCAAAATGTTAAAGTTTCACAAAACTTAGGAAACTTTTATTGTTTTCAAAGTTTCTTGTTGTATTTTTGCTCTTAATTATGAAAGACAATATTTTACTTAAGGCAACCGACATGTTTATAACACTTGGATTTAAAAGTGTCACCATGGATGATTTAGCAACCGAAATGGGAATTTCAAAAAAAACTATTTATAAACATTACAAAAACAAAACAGAACTTGTTGAGGCTTCAGCTTTAGCATTATTTAAATTGATTTCCGAGGGAATAAACATAATTTCCGCTAGGAAAAGCAATCCAATTGAAGAGTTATACGAAATCAAAAAATTTGTAATGTTTCATTTGAAAGACGAAAAATCCTCTCCTCAATATCAATTACAAAAATACTACCCTGAAATATATAAAAACTTAAAATGCAAACAATTTGATGTAATGCAAGAGTGCGTGACTGACAATTTAAACAGAGGAATTGAAGAAGGATTATACCGAAGTACTATTAATGTTTCGATTATTTCCAGACTATATTTTTCAGGGATGATAAGCATTAAGGATCAAGAATTATTCCCTCAAGAATTATTCTCCATAAACACTTTAATGGAAAACTATTTAGAATATCATTTAAGAGGAATTAGCACCGAAAAAGGATTACAGCTTTTAAATCAACTAGTTGGAAATAAAAAATTAACAAACTAAAGCTACATAATGAAAAAACAAATTTCGTTAACACTTATCATATTTAGTTTTTTAGGATTTGCTCAAGAACATCCTTTAAACCTATCACTTCAAGAAGCAATTGATTATGCAATTAAAAACAATACAGCAGCTAAAAACGCAACTCTAGATATAGAAGCCGCTAAAAAGCAAAAATGGGAAACTACCGCAATAGGTTTGCCACAAATTAATGCAAACATTGATTATAATAATTGGCTAAAACAGCAGGTTAGTTTACTTCCTGGAGAAATCGTAGGAGGACAACCAGGAACGTTCGTTCCAGTAGCATTCGGAACGAAACAATCTGTAAATGCAACAGCTACTTTAAAGCAATTATTATTTGATGGTTCCTATTTAGTAGGTTTACAATCGGCTAAAGTGTTTTTAGAGATCTCAAAAAACGCTAAAGAAAAAACTGATTTAGAAGTTAGAAAAGCTACTATAAATGCATACGGAAATGTATTACTGTCTAAAGAAAGCATTGCTATTTATGAAAGTAATATCGTTATTTTAAAGAATAACCTTCGTGAAACTACAGCGATTTTCGAAAACGGATTGACCGAGGAAGAAAATGTTGAACAATTACAAATTACTTTAAAACAAATAACTAGCGGATATAAAAACGCTCAGCGCCTTAACAGTATTGCTCACCAGATGCTAAATATAACCTTAGGGACAGATTTAAACACAAAAGTCAACCTAACCGAAACATTAGAAGTACTCGCTTTAAAAAACGTAAATTTAGAATTACTCAATTCTTCTGATGAAATTAAAAACACTATTGACTACAAAATTGCTACTAATGACAAACGAGCAAAAGAATTATTATTAAAGCTTGAAAAAACAAAAGCACTACCTAGCTTATCTGCTTTTATTAATGGTGGATATTCCGGAAATAATGAAAAATTCGATTTTTTAAACAAAGAACAACAATGGTTTGGATCATCCCTTTTTGGAGTGAGCTTAAACATCCCTATTTTTAGCTCAGGGCAACGGGCTGCTAAAACACAACGAGCAAGGATAAACCTTGAAAAAGCAGAAAACAATTTATCAGAAACTGAACAACAATTAAAGTTTCAGGTAGCTTCAGCTAAAAGTAATTACCAATTTGCAATTGAACAATTTAATACCTCTAAAGAAAGTCTAACTTTAGCTGAACGAATTGAAAAAAAGAATCAAATAAAGTTTTTTGAAGGAATCACAACCAGTTTTGATCTAAGACAAGCACAACAACAATTATATAGTACTCAGCAAGAATATTTACAAGCAATGCTAGAAGTAATCAATAACAAAGTCACTCTAGAAACATTATTGAATAGTATTAATTAGTTTAAAAGATGATGAGTTTATAAGTTTAATATAAAACTATCTACGAATATTTAATAGACAAAAAATTAAAAACATGAGAGAATTTTCATTTGAAAAATTGATTGTTTGGGAAAAATCAAGACAGCTAGCTGTTGAAGTATATAAAATCACTAAGGATTTTCCAACGGAAGAACGTTTTGGATTAACTAGTCAAATTAGAAGATGTAGTATTTCTGTTTCATCAAACATCGCTGAAGGCTCTGGAAGGAATTCAAACAAAGATAAAGTACGTTTTACTGAAATAGCATTTAGTTCTCTAATGGAACTCTTAAACCAACTAATCATTACTCAAGACTTACAACTTATAGACAAAGACACCTATTTTGAATTAAGATTACAAATAGAAGAAATAGGGAGAATGCTAAATGCACTTCGAAAAACACAATTAAACTCATAACCTTTAAACTTCATAAACTCAATATAATGAAAAACATATATACACTAATCATCGGATCCTTTCTTATTTTATCGTGTGGAGGTAATAAAAAACAGTCTATTGATGAGATTATTGCTTCTGATAATTTAAAAGAGATTAGAGCAAAAAGGACAGAAATTGTCGCCGAACAACAAGAATTATTAGCCGACATTAAGAAATTAGATGCTAGAATTTCGTCACTTGATGAAACAAAAAAACTACCTTTAATAACTGCTGTTAAAATTGAAGAAAGTGAATTTAATCACTACCTAGAATTACAAGGAAATGTAAGCACTAAAAACCTACTAATACTCTACCCAGAATCTTCTGGAATACTTTCAAAAGTATATGTTAAGGAAGGACAGCAAGTTCGTAAAGGACAAATTTTAGCAAAAATTGATGACGCAGGTATGAGCCAACAAGTAGCTCAACTACAAATTCAAGCTGAATTAGCAAAAACAACTTACGAACGCCAAAAACGTTTATGGGAGCAAAAAATTGGCTCAGAAATTCAACACCTTCAAACTAAAGCCAGTTATGAAGCACAACTAAAAGCGGTTAAACAAGCGCAAAGTCAATTGGCTAAAACAATTGTCAGAGCCCCTTTCACTGGGACGATTGATGATGTTATATCCGAGCAAGGAACTGTTGTTTCAGCAGGTCAATCGCAGTTAATTCTAATTGTAAACTTAGACGACATGTATATTGAAACGGATGTGCCAGAGAGTTATATATCTAATGTAACTAAGGGTAAAAAAGTTCAAGTAGAATTCCCTGTATTAGGAAAAACAATTGACGCTAAAGTTAGACAAGCAGGAAATTTCATCAACCCTGCAAACAGAACTTTCAAAGTAGAAATTGCAGTTCCGAACAAAGACAAAAGCATTAAACCAAACCTTACTGCTAAGCTTAAAATAAACGACTACACAAACAAAAAAGCATTGTTACTTCCACAAAGTATTATTTCTGAAAACGCTGAAGGACAACAATACGTTTACATAATCACTGAAAAGAAAAGCAACAATGAAGCTATTGCCAAAAAAGTAATTATTGAAACTGGAAAAACCCAAGGTGATGTTATTGAAGTCTTAAAAGGGATTAATAATGGAGACGAAATTATCAACGAAGGTGCTAGAAATGTAAAACATGGACAAGCGGTTAAAATCATAACATTATAATTATGTCGAAACAAAAAAATAATACCGATAAAGAATTCGGGCTATCTTCTTGGGCAATAAACAACAAAACAACCATCTATGTGATGATTGCGTTGATACTATTCCTAGGGGTTTCTGCGTACTTCAATATGCCAAGAGAAAACTTTCCTGAAATTAAAGAAACTAAAATTTATGTAAGTTCTATTTACCCAGGGAATACTGCTGAGGATATTGAAAAACTAATTACTAACCCACTTGAGGACAAGCTAAAGACGGTAAGTAATTTAGTAAAGTTAACATCTACCTCCCAAGAAGATGTGTCAATGGTAATCATTGAATTTGATGAGAGTATTACTATAGCTGAAGCTAAGCAAAAAGTAAAAGATAAAATCGACACAGAAACTTCCGGAGAAGATTGGCCAACTTTTAATGGAGCTAAAGTAGAGCCTAACGTTTTTAATTTAAGTATGTCAGAAGAGATGCCTATTTTAAATATTAATATTTCTGGTGACTATCCCGTTGAACGGTTAAAAGATTTTGGTGTTTACTTAGAACGAAAAATAGAAGGGTTAAAAGAAATTAAACAAGTAGATATTAGAGGAGCGCAAGCTAAAGAAGTAGTAGTTGCTGTAGATATTTACAAGATGATGGCTGCCAAAGTTAGTTTTGACGACATTAAGAATGCTATCGGAAACGGAAACGTAACCATATCTGCCGGTAACTTAGTGTCTAGCGGACAACGCCGTACGGTTAGAATTATTGGGGAAATTAGTACCCCAAAAGATTTAGAAAACTTTGTTGTAAAGTCGGAACATAATAATCCTATTTACTTAAAAGACATTGCAAAAGTCACTTTTAAAGATAAAGAAAGAACAACTTATGCACGTGAATTTGGAGAGCGAGTAGTTATGCTTGATGTAAAAAAACGTTCTGGAAAAAACATGGTAACGGCTGCTGAACAAGTACATCAAATTGTTAAAGATGCAAAAGAGAATGTGTTCCCAAGTAATTTAAAAGTAACAATTACAAATGACCAGTCCTCAAAAACTATTGGTCAGGTAGATGATTTAGTAAACAACATCATTTTCGGAATTATACTGGTTGTTGGAGTGTTAATGTTCTTTTTAGGATTCAAAAACGCATTGTTTGTTGGGTTTGCAATTCCTATGTCAATGTTTATGTCCTTGATGATTTTAAGCGCTTTAGGATACACTTTAAATACCATGATTTTATTCGGATTAATTATGGGGCTTGGAATGTTAGTAGACAACGGTATTGTGGTTGTTGAAAACGCTTATCGATTAATGGATGACGAAGGCTTAAGTAGAATTGAAGCTGCCAAAAAAGGAATTGGAGAAATTGCCTTTCCTATTATTATATCTACAGCAACAACTGTAGCGGCATTTATCCCGCTAGGAATGTGGCCAGGTGTTATGGGGCAATTCATGGTTTATTTCCCAATAACACTATCTGTTGTATTAGGGTCATCATTGTTTGTTGCTATTTTCTTTAACTCTGTTTTAGTATCACAGTTTATGAAAATTGAGGATAAAGAAATGCCTATCAAAAAATTAATCACTATCTCCAGTATTGTAGCTGGAATAGGGGCTTTAATTTTAATTTTTGGAGGGGAATATAGAGCACTAGGAAGCATCATGATTTTTACCGCAATCATGCTATGGGCATATCGTTTTATATTACGTAAAATGGCGAATCATTTCCAAACAAAAATATTGACACGTTGGGAACGATTTTATGAAAAAGTATTGAGAGGAGCTTTAAAAGGACGGAGGCCTTACGTAATAGTTGTTGGAACTTTCGCTCTATTGTTCCTTGCTTTTATGGGGTTTGATGCATCAGTATCAAGTCAACGTACTAAAATTGAGTTTTTTCCTGACAATAAGCCGAATCAAATTATTGTTTATATAGAATACCCTCAAGGTACAGCTATTGAAAAAACCAATACAATTACCAAGAAAATAGAACAACGTGTATATGCTGTTATTAATGATTCCCAATACATGGATGGTGATCATAACTTCATGGTAGAATCTGCAGTTGCTCAAGTAGGTGATGGAGCCGGAAACCCACAAACTGATGGCGGATCTACAGCTGAAATTCCACACAAAGGAAAAATCACTGCCTCCATGCGTGAATACAAGTTCAGAAAAGGAGAAGACAGTGAAGTATTAAGACAAAAAATACAAACCGCTTTAACCGGAATATATCCAGGTGTTTCAATATCTGTTGAAAAAGATGCTTCAGGACCACCTGCTGGGGCACCTATTAACATTGAAATAGAAGGTCCAAATTATTCCGAATTAATAGTTACTGCTGAGCGTATGCGTGACTTCATTAATTCTAAAAACATTGCTGGTATTGACGAATTAAAAATTGATGTAAACAAATCGAAACCATCAATGCAAGTTACTGTTGACAGAAAAAAAGCTGGTGAATTAGGTGTTAGTACCGGACAAGTAGGACAACAATTACGTAATTCTATTTTCGGAGCTAAAGCAGGAACCTATAAAGAAGCAGGTGAAGATTATGATATTTATGTTCGTTTTAACAAGGACAACAAGTACAACACAAGCGCGCTGTTTAATCAGAAGATAACTTTTAGAGATATGGCTTCTGGGAAAATAAAAGAAGTACCTGTATCGGTTTTGGCTACACAAAAAAATACTTCTGGATTTAGTGCTATTAAACACAAAGGAACAAAACGAGTTGTTACTATATATTCCGCCTTAGCTCCAGGGTTCACTGACCCTGCTATTATAGTATCGAATATTCAAGAAGAAATGAAAAACTTTACTGACCTATCTAGTCAAATAAAAATTGATTATACAGGTCAAATTGAAGAGCAAAACAAACAAATGACCTTCCTAATGGGAGCGTTTTTCACAGGACTTGGACTAATTTTTTTGATTCTAATTTTTCAATTCAACTCTATTTCAAAGCCAGCAATTATCATGCTTGCCATCTTTTTGAGTTTAATTGGTGTATTTGGAGGTATTGTAATTACTGGTAGTGCCTTTGTTATTATGATGACAATGATGGGAATTATTTCCCTCGCAGGTATTGTAGTGAACAATGGTGTTGTCCTCTTGGATTATACTCAACTATTAATCGACAGAAAACGTGAAGAATTGAAGCTTCCCGAAGACACCTATTTGGACCATGATAATTTACATGAAAGTATTATTTTAGCTGGTAAAGCACGTTTACGACCAGTAATACTAACGGCAATAACTACGATACTTGGATTAATACCATTAGCGATAGGATTAAATATTAATTTCTTTACTTTATTTAGTGAGTTTGATGCTAATATTTATTTTGGAGGAGACAATGTTATTTTCTGGGGTCCATTAGCTTGGACCGTTATTTATGGACTGTTTATTGCTACATTTTTAACACTAATTGTAGTTCCAATATTATTCTATTTAGTACACAAACTTAAAGTTCGTATATCTAAAAGAGGATAAATACAAATTACAATTCCTTATATTATTTCAAAAGCATCGATATTTATCGGTGCTTTTTTAGTTAATCTTCTTAAATTTGCGCTTTAGTATTTCAATTTTATTTAAAACAGTTACAATGTACAGAAGTCATACAAATGGTGAGTTAAGAGCATCACACATAAATACCGAGGTTACCTTATCAGGTTGGGTTCAAAAATCTAGAGATAAAGGATTTATGATTTGGGTTGATTTACGTGATCGTTACGGAATTACACAACTTATTTTTGATGAGGAACGTACACCAGTTGAAATGATGGAAAAAGCAAAATCTTTAGGAAGAGAGTTTGTAATTAAAGTTACTGGAACTGTTATTGAGCGTGAATCTAAAAACGCTAAAATGGCTACCGGTGACATAGAACTTTTAGTTAGCAAACTAGAGATACTAAATAAAGCTAAGCTACCACCTTTTACTATTGAAGATGAAACTGATGGTGGTGAGGAATTGCGTATGAAATATCGTTATTTGGATATTCGTCGTAATCCGGTAAAGAACAACTTAATATTCCGTCATAAAGTAGCGATGGAAGTTCGTAAATACTTGTCTGATCAAGAATTTATTGAAGTTGAAACACCATACTTAATCAAATCTACTCCAGAAGGAGCACGTGATTTCGTAGTGCCTTCTCGTATGAATGAAGGGCAATTTTACGCATTACCACAATCTCCTCAAACATTCAAGCAATTGTTGATGGTTGGTGGAATGGATAAATATTTCCAAATAGTAAAATGCTTTAGAGATGAAGATTTACGTGCTGACAGACAACCAGAATTCACGCAAATTGACTGTGAAATGGCATTTGTTGAGCAAGAAGATATCTTGAATGTTTTTGAAGGGTTAACCCGTCACTTATTAAAGGAAATAAACGGAGTTGAAATAGAAAAATTTCCAAGAATGCTATATGACGATGCAATGCGCATCTACGGAAATGACAAACCAGACATCCGTTTCGGAATGGAATTTGGAGAATTAAACGAAATAGCACAACATAAAGAATTCAAAGTATTTAACGATGCTGAATTAGTTGTTGGTATTGCTGTTCCTGGAGGAGCGACATACACAAGAAAAGAAATTGATAAATTAATTGACTGGGTTCGTCGTCCGCAAGTTGGCGCACTTGGAATGGTATATGTAAAATGTAATGCAGATGGGTCGTTCAAATCATCGGTAGATAAGTTTTATGATCAAGAGGATTTAAAAAATTGGGCTGAGAAAACTGGTGCTAAAGCAGGTGATTTAATCTGTATTTTATCAGGAGCTACTACTAAAGTACGCGCACAATTAAGTGCGTTACGTATGGAATTGGCAGAGCGTTTAGGATTAAGAGACCCTAAAGTTTTTGCTCCATTATGGGTAATTGATTTCCCGTTATTAGAATTGGATGAAGAAACTGGTCATTACCATGCAATGCACCATCCATTTACATCGCCTAAACCAGGTCAGTTGGAATTACTAGCTACTAATCCAGGAGAAGTAAAAGCCAACGCATACGATTTAGTAATGAACGGAAACGAAATTGGTGGAGGTTCAATCAGAATACACGACAAACAAATTCAAGCAACCATGTTAAGGCATTTAGGGTTCTCGGATGAAGAAGCTAAAGCACAATTCGGTTTCTTAATGGATGCCTTTGAATACGGAGCACCACCACACGGAGGATTAGCTTTCGGACTAGACAGGTTAGTTGCTATTTTAGGAGGACAAGAAACTATTAGAGATTTTATTGCTTTCCCAAAAAATAATTCTGGTAGAGATGTCATGATTGACGCTCCAGCTCCTTTAAATAATGAGCAATTAAAAGAATTGAGTTTACAATTAGATATAAAAGCATAAAACTAAAAGCCTCTACACATGTAGGGGCTTTTTAGTTTACTTTTACTACTTATGAATAAAAAGAAAATATTAAAAATATCGGGAATTGTACTTGGTAGTATTATATTACTAATAATTGCTATAGGTGGAGTAGCATATTATAATTATGTTGGAAAATATCCGCAAGACAAAAATAAATACCCACATTACATAGGCTATATAAATCCAACGACTTCAGTTTTAAATGATGGCTTTACATTATGTGATGATGAGAAAATTTTCGGAAAACACCATGGGAGTCCAGAGTTTTCCTTTAAAACGAACAAAAAGAATTTTAGAGAAAGTGTATTAGCTAGTTACAATTTCAGTAAATATTCAGACTCTGGTTATTTAAACTTTCGCTTTTTAGTAAACTGTGAAGGAAAAGCAGGTAGGTTTGAAATAAATGAGCTAAATCTAGATCTTGAAAAAGTAGATTTAAACGATGACATGGTTGAAGAGCTTTTAACCTTAACTTCTGATGAAAAGCACTGGAATATTTTTTATACAAAAGAACTTCCAAGAAATTATTATATGTACATTTTATATAGAATTGAAGATGGTAAAATCACTGAAATACTTCCTTAGCATTTTAATTTTATGCTCTTTAGTGTCTTGCAAAAAAAGCATAAGTCCTGAAGAAAAAATTAAGAAATCCAACGAGATGATAAATGGAGATGACACCTCCATATTAGGCCCACATTTTCAAGGTTCCGTAAGAATGATGACCTATACGGAAGAAGCCATTGCATTGAATCCAAAAAATGCTGATGCTTGGAGAGAATTATCAATTCCTTACTTAAAAAGAGGAATGCCACACAAGTGGAAACCTTTATTTGAAAAAGCAGTGTTACATGATTCAATTGGATGGCAACCATGGAGAGGTTATTTGTATTTATGGTTCTATAGAGATTATAAAAAAGCAATTGCAGATTTTGATGCTTCGGATGTACTTACTCCAAACTTTATAGATGCTCCTCAAGGACACAGTGTAGATTACTGGAGAGGAATTGCCTATTTAGGATTGAAGGACTATAAGAATTCTATTTATTATTTTGACAAATACATCGCAAAAGAAACCAAGGACACCGGTGAAGATTGGGTAGAAATGACAGGTTTTTTATATCTTGGAATAGCACACTACGAAAACCAAAATGACTCCTTAGCACTCCTTAATATCAATAAATTATTAAAATACACCAATGATGATTATGCTGACGGAAATTACTACAAAGCTTTAATTCTGGAAAAACAAAACCGTAACCAGGAAGCCCTAAAACTTGTAGACTTGGCAATTACTAATTACAAAGAAGGCTATTATAACAACAGACCCTACGTAGAAACCCTTCGTCAGATTTACATGGAGGATTTATTACTACTAAAAGAACGCTTGACTAAAAAATAATACAATGAAAAAAATTACCATCATACTAAGTTGCATCATCTTATTTGCTACAAGTTGTAACTCACCAAAAGAAACCAAAAAAGAAGAAACAGCAGCACCTAAATACGTTGTCGAAGCACATTCTTACGCACAACCAAATGATGCGGTAGTAAAGCATTTGAGTTTAGATATTACTGCCGATTTTGAAAAAGAAATCATTAGCGGAACTGCTAGTTACACTATAGAAAACAACAATGCTTCTGAAATTATTTTAGATTCTAAATTTTTAGATATACTAAAAGTTGAAGCAGACGGAAAGACAACTACTTTTACATTAGGTGAATTTGACAAAAACTTAGGACAGTCGTTAAAAATAGCTATTACACCAAATACAAAAAGCATAACTATTCATTATAATACAACTGATAAAACGGAAGCATTACAATGGTTAAATCCGCAACAAACCGCTGATAAAAAACACCCGTTTTTATTTACACAAGGTCAAGCTATATTAACCAGAACTTGGATTCCTATTCAAGATAGCCCGCAAATTAGAGTTACTTATGATGCTACAGTTAAAGTTCCTTCAGAACTAATGGCAGTAATGAGTGCAGAAAACCCTAAAGAGAAATCTGTAAATGGTGTGTATCATTTTAAAATGAAACAACCTATATCGCCTTATTTAATAGCATTAGCAATTGGTGATGTTGAATATAAAGCTATCAGCAATCGTACTGGTGTTTATGCTGAAAAATCAATGCTAGCAAAAGTACATGCCGAATTTTCTGATATGGAAAAAATGGTTGTTGCTGCAGAAAAACTATACGGAAAGTACGCTTGGGATCAGTTTGATGTAATCGTACTGCCTCCTAGTTTTCCTTTTGGAGGAATGGAAAACCCTCGATTAACTTTCGCTACACCTACGGTTATTGCAGGTGATAAAAGCTTAACATCGCTTATTGCGCATGAGTTAGCTCATTCATGGTCAGGGAATTTAGTTACCAATGCTACCTGGGAAGATTTTTGGTTGAATGAAGGTTTTACCGTTTATTTTGAGATCAGAATTATGGAAGCTCTTTATGGTAAAGAAAGAGCCGAGATGTTAGCTTTAATTGGTCGTCAGGATTTAGAAGATGAATTAGAAGGGTTTAAAGACACTCCGAATGACACCAAACTAAAGTTAGATTTAAAAGATAGAAATCCGGATGACGGGATGAATAGTATCGCATATGACAAAGGATACCTTTTTCTACGAACTTTAGAAAAAACTGTTGGACGTGAAAAGTTTGATGTCTTCTTGAAAAACTATTTCCAAACACATGCATTTTCAACAATGTACACCGAGAAATTCATTGCCTACCTAAATGAAAACTTACTAGACAAAAACAATATTACTTTTAACACTAACGAGTGGATTTACAATCCTGGTATACCAAGTAATCAAGTGACAATTGTTTCTGATAAATTTAAGAATGTAGAAAAAACACTACAACAATGTATCGAAAATAACACTGCAGACACCACTGTTACTAAAGACTGGACTCCACAAGAATGGGTGCATTTCATTAGAAACTTCCCTGAAAACATGGAAATCAAGCATTTTGAAATGTTAGATAAAGCTTACAATTTAACCAATTCTACCAATTCGTACATCGCTATGGTATGGTACGAGCAATCAATACTACATAATTACAGAGGAAACAATATAGATGAAAAAATTGAAGCGTTTTTAATTAATGTTGGGCGTCGTTGGTATGTTTCAACCATTTTTAAAGCCTATAAAAAGAGTAACAAACTAGATGAAGCATTAGCTATTTATAAAAAATCGCGTGCTAATTATCATTCAGTTACTGCAAACACTATTGATGAAATTTTGGAGTTTCAAAAATAAATAAACCCATCAAATGAAATATATTCTTTACATAATATTTATCGCAATCCTAAGCTCAATAAGTTATGGATATTATATAAAACCAGATAATGAGCTCTTAGGACATCAATTTATCGGTTTATCTGTTGCAGGCTTCTTTTTGGTATGGATGCCATTATTCATATTTCATCGGTTCAAAGACAATGACTTAAAAAAGTATATGATTACCGACGAAACCATTAAGAAAATAAAAGACGAGGCGGAAACCTTTTTAGATTAAACCTTTAAACGAGTTGTACGCTAGAAAATAAAGACTACATTTGCACCTATTATTATCATAATACAATTAAAATGACAGGTACAGTAAAATTTTTTAATGACTCTAAAGGATTTGGATTCATTACAGACGAAGCATCAGGACAAGACATCTTTGTTCACGTTACAGCAATCGAAGGAGATTCTCTTAACGAAGGAGACAAAGTAGAATATGTTGAAGAAGACGGAAAAAAAGGAAAAGTAGCTACTAATGTAGCAATTATCGGATAATTTATTATCTTTTTCAAAAAGCAAAAGCGTAACATAACTGTTACGCTTTTTTTATGCAATAAATTGAACCTTCCTATATAGTCATTCCTGATAGTTTCCTGTACAGTAACAAGGCGTTACTATCCGTTAATGAAGCTACATAACTTGACACACTTAGTAATCGTTTATACAAATCGTCACTAAGGAACCCTTCAATTTCTGGTAGGGTTTTTAATATCAGCTTATCATAGTTAGTATCTTTTCCTGTTGCTTTATTATTTACGGCCGCTGTATATATATCCAATAACTTAGACAGCACACTATACCCAACTATTTCTTTTTCGATAACCTCATCACTCTCGTAAATTTTATCGATACTTATTTTTATGATATCATTTATTTGAGGTTCATACACACATTTATCAAGTAAGCCATGACTGAACTCTCCGTTTAAAATAGCTTCCTCATTATTCATAAAAACTGCTGCTGCTTCCCTAATTAATGAACTTATCGCTAAAGCTCTTAAATATGCAACTCTTGTTTTGGTAGTTGTTAATGATTTATAGGTGTCAATGTTAATCGTTTTCTTAACCAGATTAATAAGGTATTCTAAAGCAAACTCTTCGTCAATCAATCCTAGATTAATACCATCTTCAAAATCAATTATAGTATAACAGATGTCATCAGCTGCTTCTACTAAAAAAGTAAGTGGATGACGTGAATAACTAATTGTTTCTCCTTTTCGTGTTTGCAACAAGCCTAAATCGGCAGCTACATCCTGAAACAGTTCTTTATCATCTTGAAAAAAACCATACTTTTTATCAGCAATATGAGCAGTTGGTCTTACTGGCAACGATTCTTTAGGATACTTCATAAAAGCTCCTAAGGTTGCATAGGATAATCGTAAGGCCTCTTTCTTTTCGGAAAGAATTTTGAATCCATTTGCATTTCCTTCAAAACTTACTAAATCCTCGTATTGTTTATCGGTCAAATCTTTTTTAAAGACCAATCCTGCTCCTGTTTTAAAAAACTCACCAATTGATTTTTCTCCAGAATGTCCGAAGGGAGGATTACCAATATCATGCGCCAAAGCAGCAGTAGCAGTAATTGCACCAAAATCGTTTGACTTATACCCAAGATCATGTTCTAAGTGCGGGTACTTTTTTAGTAATTCTTTCCCAACTATTCTACCTAGTGATCTAGCTACAACAGAAACCTCCAAACTGTGCGTTAACCTGGTGTGTACAAAATCGGTTTTTGACAAAGGAATTACCTGAGTTTTATCTTGTAAACTTCTAAAAGCTGATGAAAATATTATTCTATCATAATCAACTTCAAAACCTAATCTGTTCTCATCTTGCTCTTTACGTAGTCTTTTATTCGTGTCTCCATATCGCTTCAGCGACAATAATTGATCCCAATTCATCAAAATTCAATTTTTACAATTAACATTAGCTTAATATATAAGCTCTTTTTTTTTACAATACAATAACACAAACGTTATATAGTAATAACATTGTAACAATAAGCTTGTTCTTTCTTTGCGAAAAAATAAACACAGCGAAAAATGAAAAAATTCTTATTACTAATTTCCTTATTTACAACTATTGCTTTTGCACAAGATAAGGTTCAAATATCGGGAAAAGTTTTAGATGGAGAAATGGATAATGAACCTTTATTAGGAGCAACAGTTTTAATAAGCGGAACAACTACCGGTACACAAACTGATTTTGATGGTAATTATATATTAGAAGTGTACCCAGGAACCTATACTTTAGAATACAGTTATGTAGGATATAACTCTACAAAGGAAAACATTATACTAAGCGCAAACAAAACTATAAATAAAACTTTAGAAGCAAACTCTCTAGAGCAAATAGTTATTGTTGCACAAACTAACAGGGAAAAAGAAAGCACTTTGTTAATTACGCAAAAAAAAGCTATTGAAATTAAACAACAAATCGGAGCTCAAGAATTAGCCAAGAAAGGAATTTCAGATGTTGCAACAGCTATCACAAAGGTCTCTGGTATTTCTAAACAAGAAGGGTCAAATGCCATTTTTGTTAGAGGCCTAGGGGATCGTTATAATTCAACAACCTTGAATGGCTTACCGTTACCATCTAACAATCCTTCAAGAAAAAATATTTCTCTAGATATATTCTCTACAGATATTGTGGAGTATATAGATGTCAATAAAATATATCATAACAAAATATATGGCGATTTTGGTGGAGCTAATGTAAATATTATATCTAAAAATCATCACGGCAAAGGATCTTTAAAAATTGGTTACGGAAGCGGTTATAATTTTAATGCAATAAATGAAGATAAATTCTATTTACAAGATGGTCCAAATTATTTTGGGTTTTCTAATCAAAAACAGCCTAATAACCCATTATCTGGTTACAATTTTACAACAAGTTTGGACAGAGAAACAAAATCTCCTTTTAACCAAAGTTTTTCTCTAACCGGAGGTATTAAATTTGATTTTAAAAACAACCATAGATTAAGTGTATTCACTACAACATCATTCTCTAACAACTTTAGCTACGTAGAAGGTGTAACAAAAGGAGGTGTAACCACAGATGGTGTAGCCAGATCAGATTATTTATATGAATCATTTTCTTATAAAACAAATACTACAGGAATGTTAAATCTTGCATATAGGTTTAACCGTAACAACACAATTAAAACCAATTCACTTTTCATCAACTCTTCAAATAAAAATTTAAGTGACTATTCTGGAACGATAGACAATTTTGATAATGCAGAAAATGGAGGCGGATTTATAAGACGCTCCACTTTTAATAAAACACAATTAATAGTCAATCAACTTTTAGGAGATCATAAAATTAACGACCGAATCAACTTAAATTGGGCTTTAGGTTATAATTATGTTCTAAACAACACTCCTGATAGAAGGCAAATAATGTTGGTTCCTACCGATAATAACAATCCACTTACATCACCAAAAACAGTTTCTGACATTTCAGATTCTAACAGCCATCGTTATTTTGAAGAATTAAACGAAAATGAGTTTGCTACAAACATTGAAAGTAGCTATCGTTTTTCTAAAAATGAAGATAATGAATATAAGGGGAAGTTCTCTTTTGGATATAGTGGTAGATTTAAAACCGTAGATCTTGAAGCAACTCAATTTAATTTTGCTATCAACAGAACCATTAACCAACCAAATGTTGATGTTAACAATCTTGACGCCTATTTTAATCAAGCAAACTTAACTGCAGGTTACTTCAAAATTAAAACTTTTAGAGGAGGCCTTAATATTCAAAATGCCCTAGATCCTCAAACATATAACGGTACGCAAACAATTAATAGTGGTTATGGAAATATTCAGTATTCAATAAACTCAAAATTAATTACTATAATCGGACTAAGAGCAGAGCACGTTACTCAAGAAATTGAATGGATGACTTCTCTTGATCCAGAAGGTGATAAAAACTCTTTTGATAAAGTTGAAATTATGCCCAACACTTCTTTTAAATATGAATTAACAGAAAAACAAAACTTAAAACTTGCAGGAAGTAAATCATACACCTTGCCACAATTTAAAGAAAGAGCTCCTTTTTTATATGAAGATGTTGAAGGGTCAAAGTATGGAAATCCTAACTTATATCCTTCTACTAATTATAATGCGGATTTAAGGTGGGAATACTTTCCAAAGTCTGGAGAAGTAATATCAATAACTGGTTTTGGAAAGTTAATTCAGAATCCTATAAATGAAGTTATTATTGCTTCTGCAGCCAATGATATTTCATGGGTAAACTCTGGAAAACAAGCAACTATTTACGGTGCGGAACTTGAATTCAAAAAAGACATAATAAACAGAACTAGAACAAAAGAAGAACTTGAATTAACTAATAAATTAACATTCGGATTCAACGGTGCTTTTATGGTTTCAGATCAAGATTTTGACAAAAAAAAAGTTACTACAGAAAATGATTTAACAGTAAACTTCACAAATGACAACGGAAAGTTAACCGGTGCATCTGAGGTTTTACTTAATGGCGACATAAGTTTTTTTAAAGAATTTAGTAAACACGGAAATTTATCAACTACAATAGTAGGAAATTATTCTTCTGAAAGCGTATATGCAATTGGATCGGCAGGAAAAGGAAATCTTGTAAATGAAGGATTTTTTACAATGGATATTATTCTAAAATCAAAAATAAGTAAACGTATAAGCGCAGGAGTATCCATAAAAAACATCTTAGACTCAAAGATAAAAAGATACCAAGATAATGAAACAGGAAAAGTATCCGTGAAATCATTTAAAAAAGGTGTCAATGCAAGTCTATCATTAAAATACGATCTGTTTTAAAACTTAAATCATATCAATTAAAAAAGACTAGCATAATGCTAGTCTTTTTTTTGCTGTTTCTCTCTTTACTTTAAGTTAACATTTATCCATAATACTTAACAAATGGATAATGATTTGGTAAAGCCTAAACCTTATTAATACTATTAATTTGTAGTGTAATTAACAACAAATATAAAATATAAAAAAATGAAGAAATCAATTTTATTATTAGCTATTGCTGCAACAACAATCTTTACAAGTTGTTCAGATGACGACTCTAATGACATTGTAGTTCCAATTCCTACTAATGCTTTTACTGCTGACCCAACAAACTTAAAAGGGGACATTAACAGTGGGACAGTAACTTTAGATCCATCAAAAATTTACAATTTAACTGGAGCTCTCATTGTTAATAACGGTGCGAAATTAGTAATCCCAGCTGGAACAACTATTGAGGCATCTGGAGGGACCAGTTCATATATTGCAGTTGCTCAAGGAGCAAAAATAGATATTTTAGGTAGTGCTACAGAACCTGTAGTTATGACTTCAGCAAGTACTAACCCGGCACCTGGTGATTGGGGTGGTTTAGTTATTTGTGGTCACGCACCAACAAATAAAGCAGGGTCAAATGGAGAAACTGCAACCGCAGAAGTATCAGACCTTACATATGGTGGTTCTGATGTAAATGACAACTCGGGTATTATTAGATATTTAAGAGTAGAATATACTGGTGCTAACTTTAGCGCTACGAAAGAATTTAATGGAGTGTCATTATTTGCTGTTGGAGCGGGTACAACATTTGAATACGTACAATCTTACAATGGAGGAGATGATGGTATTGAATTTTTTGGAGGAACTGTAAACGGAACGTATTTAGTATCTACAGCTAGTGGAGACGATTCAATTGATTTCGCTGACGGATGGGCTGGAACTGGTCAATACTGGTACATTAACCAAGGTACTAAAGCAGGTATTGAAGGATCTAACAATGGTGATAACGGAAATGCTACGCCAACTACAACGGCAACCTTAAAAGATATTTCTATAATTGATACTGGTTCTGAAGGGGCATTATACATAAAAGAAGGTGGTGGACACTGGACAGCTTCAAATATATTTATTTCTGGTTTTGAATTAGGAATTAAAATTAAAGATGCTACAACAGACCCTGCGGCAAATGCTAATGTAGATGGTGGTAACATTGTTTTTAATAACATTCAATTCAGTTCAAGTGTTACTACAAAAAGTCAGTACCAAGGTGTAAACACGAGCTACATTATTGAAGGAACAAATGTTGGAGCGGGGAATGGAGCGGATGCACCAACTTGGGCAAACGGATGGACAAGAGGCTTATAATTATATTATCAAAAAATATAAAAAGACATTCTTGTAGTGTTGTTTATTTTAAACTAAACGTAGTCTTTTTATATTTTTGCAAGGTTGAGTTAATCGTTTAGTTTTATAAAAAGGGGTAATTTACATTACCCCTTTTTTGTATTCTATAAACAGTACTTCTGTTTAATAAAATTTAACCTCACCAGTACTTACATCATACATAGCTCCAACAATCTCTATTTTACCTTCCTTTTCCATTTCAGCTAATATTGAACTTTCTTTTCGGATTCTTTCAATAGACATTTTCACATTCACAGCTGCTACTTTTTCTACTTTAGCATCACTCATTTCTTCATCAATAGCTTTTACCGCTGGTTGAATTTTATTAAGTAAAGCTGTGATATTACCCAATTCAACATGCTCACACGCTGCAGTTACTGCCCCACATTTGGAATGTCCCATTACAACAACTATTTTTGACCCAGCAACTTTACAAGCATATTCCATTGAACCTAATATGTCTTCGTTGATAATGTTTCCAGCAACCCTTGCACTAAAAACATCTCCAATTCCTTGATCAAAAACCAATTCAGCTGGCACTCTAGAATCTATACAACTCAGAATTACTGCAAAAGGATATTGCCCTTTACTAGTTTCTAAAACTTGAGCTTGTAAATCTCTTTGTTTTTTTAAATTTTGAGTAAATCTTTTATTTCCTTCCACTAAAATATTATGAGCATCTTTTGGCGTAAGGTTGTCTTGAGTTATTTTATTTTGTGTTCTCATTAATTTAATTATTTTTTTTAATCCAAAGTAAACAATCGTTAAAACTCTCAAATAATTGATCTTTCGGTATTAAATCAGGTATAATATCAATACGTTCTAACATGTATTTAGGTTGATTTAATATTCCAACTAATGCTACTTTTTTATTTTCTTTAATCAATTCAACTAGTATATCTTCCATGGCATACAGTCCAGATTGATCTATATACTGCATTTTATCTAACCTTATTATAATGGTTGAAGCAGTGTCTGGAATTTGTTTTGCCAATTGCTGAAAATCACTTGTAGAACCAAAAAACAACGGCCCTTTAATATGTTTAATAAACACCGATTCTTTTAAACTTTCTGGAAAATCAATTTCATCTGGCCAGCTTTTTTCTTTCTTAAGTTTTTTCACTACTGAATGTTCAGCTGTAAGGTCTCCCATTTTTTTCATAAACATTAACGAAGCTATCACTAACCCTATTCCTACAGCATACACTAAATTCCAAACTGAAGATAATACCAAAACTACTAACATAATAATTACTTCTGGACGGGGCATATATGGTATTGCCTTAAGTCCTTTATAATCCATTACCCCAATACCTACTGTAATTAAAATACCTGCTAAAACAGCAGCTGGTATCTGAGAAGCTACTGGTCCTAACGCCAATAAAATGATTAACAATAAAACACCGGCTGTCATTCCTGAGAGCCTTGTTTTTCCTCCAGAATTAATATTCACCACTGTTCTAATTGTTGCTCCTGCTCCTGGAATACCTCCAAACAACGCAGCGATACTATTCCCAATTCCTTGCCCAATCAGTTCTTTATTAGGCTTATGTTTAGTTTTTGTCATGTTATCAGCAACTACTGATGTCAGCAACGAATCTATTGCCCCTAAAAGTGCTAAAGTAAATGCTGTAAAAACATATGGAGTAATACTATTGAGTTGAAAGCTAGAAAATATTTCGAAATTTGGAATTGGCAACCCGCCTGGTATTTCTTGTATCGGTCTATAATCCAAACCAAACCCTACTGCAATACCTGACATTACTAATAGCGCAACCAATGTACTTGGTACTTTAGTCGTAATACGTTTAAAGCCAAAAATGATAATAATTGTCCCTAAAGCAAGTAGTAATTCTAACCAGTTAATATGCTGTAAAGCCCTTGGTAATATTTTAAGAGTACCTAATACGCCAGAAGCTTCTGATCCTGCCAAAGTTTTTGATTTGCTTAGAACATCATCGGGAGTAGTTATCTTATCTTTGTTAATTGTTTCTGTAAAATCGTCCACAACTAATATTCCTTCACCTACTTCTTTGTTCAAAATATCCTTTAGAATAACCTCCTTTGCTTGAGGTTTAAATTCCGAAACAAAATCAACATCTTCTTTTGGATAATACCCTATTGAAGGTAATATTTGTGTTACTAATATAATAACCCCAATAGCAGTCATAAATCCTGATACTACAGGGTAAGGAATGTATTTTATATATTTCCCTAAGCCTAATAAACCAAGTCCTACCTGCATCAATCCAGCCAACAAGAATACGGTTAAAATAGCTGGTAATGCTTTAGACACATCCCCATCAAATGTGGCAACAATCCCTGCAATAACAACCATACTTACAGCTGTCATAGGTGCCGTAGGCCCAGAAATTTGAGTATTTGTTCCTCCAAAAAGAGCCGCAAAGAAACTAACAAAAATAGCCCCATAAAGCCCTGCTTCAGGCCCTAAACCCGAACTAACTCCAAAAGCTAAAGCTAATGGCAATGCAACAATACCAGCAGTAATTCCACCAAATAAGTCGCCCTTAAAATGTTTAAAATCAAATAAATTTTTCATTTTTTATATTGAATTAATTTTGGCTTTATATGTTTTACATCAATATTTAATTAACGTAACTTATATATCCCAATAAATAAAATTGAATTTACAATGTTCATTATTTTAATGAATCATCTGTTTATTATTTGTTCTACAAATATATTGCAATGAACAAAACACTATATTATATACTCTGGAGGGGGAAGTTGTATCTCAAATGAATAGGAAGATATCCCATCAATAACAGCTATAGAAGCTGTAGTCTTATCAATTATAAGTGCTTCATTTAAGCCAATTAATGATGAAAAAAAATGTTCTTTTTTCTCGTCTTCACTTTCTTCTACATCAATGTCCTCAATATCTTTTTCTTGATTACCTTCTCCTTCTTCATTATTAACACTTCCTGTAACAATATGGAAATCATCATTTGATGACACTATCGATGACGGAGTCAAAATTGATAAAGTCAAGACAAATAAAAAGGATAACAAACTAAAAGATTTAAACACTAATTTTTAAAATTTTCACAAATATAGTAGAAATCAAGAATCAACACTATGAATACATGTTAAACTAAACCTAAAACAATTTAATATTTTAAATCACCGCTTTAAAGTTATTCATTTATTTACCCTGACTTAACACTAAGTTAACATTAAGTGCGGTTATTTGCAGTGCAAAAAATAATAAGACACAGCACAATGAAAAATTTAAGAAGTTATTTATCTGTATTTATAATCTTAGTTGGATTATCAGCAGTAGCTCAAGAAACAAATAGTCCGAAATTTGGAAAAGGACTTTTTAATTTAGTTGGAAAAGATAGTACTTGGACCATGAAAATTGGCGCTAGAATGCAATTTTTAACAACAAATGCTTGGGATCTTGATGCAAATGGAGACTTTGGAAAAGCACAAAATACTTTTTTAGTAAGAAGAGCTCGATTGAAATTTAGTGGTTTTGCTTACAGCCCTAAACTTACTTATAAACTTGAATTAGGATTATCAAATAAAGATATTGGGGGAGCCTCTAAGTACACAAATAATGCACCTAGATACATTTTAGATGCCGTTGTAAAATGGAATTTCTACAAAAACTTCAGTTTATGGGCTGGTCAAACTAAATTACCTGGTAACAGAGAACGCGTAATATCTTCTGGAAATTTACAATTTGTTGATCGTTCTAAATTAAATAGTAATTTTAATCTTGACCGCGATTTAGGATTGCAATTAAGACATCACTTTAACTTATCGGACAAATTCTTAGTAAGAGATATGTTTTCAATTTCTCAAGGAGAAGGAAGAAACATTACTACAGGGAACTTAGGAGGTCACCAATATACTGCAAGAGTTGAAATATTACCATTTGGTGAATTTAAAGGAAAAGGTGATTATAGTGGAAGTGATTTAAAAAGAGAAGACTCTCCTAAATTAGCAATAGGAGCGACTTACAACTTAAACGACAAAGCTGTAAAAAACAAAGGAAGCCAAGGGAGTTACATGGAAAATGATAGCGCTGAAGGATTCTACGAAACTAACGTAAACACTGTATTTGTTGACGCCATGTTCAAATACAAAGGGATTTCTTTCATGGCAGAATACGCAAATAGAGATGCGAATAAAGCTACTGCAACTGACGTTGACGGCACTCCTACTGGTGATGCTGTAAAGAAAGGAAACTCAATAAACGCACAGGTAGGTTATTTATTTAAATCGAACTGGGAAGTAGCTGGTCGTTATACTACTGTTAAATTTAACGGAGCTGGTTACGCTACAAACTATTACACATTAGGTGCTTCAAAGTACTTAGTAGGTCACAAGCTTAAAGTACAGTCTGATATAACGTATAATGATGTAACTGGTAGTAAATCGGGAGGTTTAGAATACCGTTTACAATTCGATATTCATTTCTAGTAGAAATATAAATACAATGAATAAAAAAGAGCCCTAAGTAGGGCTCTTTTTTATTCATTGTATTCAATATTATTTTAATGTTAACCACCTTGCTATTTTAGTAACATTACAGTAACCTTTTCTTTATTTTACGGTAACTTTTAAACAATTATTCATCTGTAAGTTTGTAATGCAAAAAACATACAAACAAAAAGATGAAAAAAATTGTAATCATGTTAACAGCAGCTATAGTATTAGTTGCATGTGGGAAAAAGAAAGAAGAAAAAGTACTAGCAGAAAATACAAAAACTGTTTTATCAGGAACTATTAAAATAGATGGTTCAAGTACAGTATTTCCAATAACAGAAGCTGTAGCTGAAGAGTTTAGAGCTGTGGAGCCAAAAGTAAAAGTGACTGTAGGCATTTCTGGAACTGGCGGAGGATTTAAGAAATTCTCAAGAGGAGAAACCAACTTATCAAACGCCTCTCGTCCAATAAAATCAAAAGAAAAAGCAGCATGTGAAGCTAATAACATTAACTATTTAGAATTAGAAGTAGCTTATGACGGTTTAGCAGTAACTATAAATCCTGCTAACGACTGGGTAGATTCTTTTACAGTTGAAGAGTTAAAAAAAATATGGGAGCCAACTGCTCAAGGAAAAATTATGAAATGGAATCAAATTCGTCCGGAGTGGCCAAATGAGGAAATTCATTTATTCGGACCTGGAACAGCATCTGGAACCTATGATTACTTTTCAGAAGCTATTTGTGGTAAAAAAGTAGGAACTCGCGGAGATTATACAGCCAGTGAAGACGACCATGTATTAGTACAAGGGATTGCAGGTGATAAATATGCTTTAGGATTTTTCGGATTAGCATACTACGCTGAAAACAAAGACAAATTATCTCTTATTGGAGTTCATAACGGAACTGAAGTGGTAAAACCATCTTTAGAGACTGTTAAAAACGGAACTTACAAACCTTTATCAAGACCTTTATTTCTATACGTAAACAGTACTTCAGTAAAATCAACAGAAGTAGTTGAATTCGTAAATTTCTATCTAGATAACGCAGGAGAATTATCAAAAGATGTTGGATACATTCCTTTGCCAGCTGAAAAATACACAGTACAAAAAGAAAAATTTAAAACTTTTGTTGAAAGTAACAAATAAGCAGAAGTTTAATCTGGACAATCAGGTAACTACATAGTTGCCTGATTTCCTTTTTCACAAAATAAAATGCGTAAAATAAAAGAGCTTGTAATTGAAAAATCACTTTTAACAAGTGCCTTAATTACTATTGCCATTACCATCGGTATTGTATTGGTACTTGCTATTGAGGCTGTTCAGTTTTTTAGCGAAGTTTCTATAATAGATTTTTTAACCGACACTCAATGGACTCCATTGTTTACTGATAAACATTACGGTATACTTCCTTTATTATCAGGAACACTACTAACATCGTTTATAGCAATTTCAGTAGCATTGCCAATTGGTTTATCAATTAGTATTTACTTGAGTGAATATGCACCAAAAAGCTTTAGAAAAACCGTAAAACCTTTATTAGAATTGCTGGCCGCAGTACCAACTGTAGTTTATGGTTTTTTTGCATTGATAGTAGTAACCCCTATTTTACAACAAATCATTCCAGGCTTGTCTGGATTTAACTCCCTATCCGCAGGTTTTGTAATGGGAATCATGATAATCCCTTACATCTCATCAATTTCTGAAGACGCTTTACATGCCGTGCCCAATGCACTAAGAGAGGCTTCTTTTGGTATGGGAGCCACAAAGCTACAAACTGCCTTTAAAGTTGTAGTACCTGCAGCTTCATCTGGAATTATAGTATCTATAATATTAGCCATATCACGAGCTATTGGGGAAACTATGATTGTTGCTATAGCTGCTGGTCAGCAACCGCGATTAACACTAGACCCTACAGTTCCTGTAGAAACTATTACCGCATATATCGTTCAGGTAAGCTTAGGAGATGTAGAACACGGATCAGTAGAATACCGAACTATTTTTGCCGCTGGAATTACCCTGTTTGTGTTAACCTTTTTACTGAACACATTAAGTTACAGAATCAGAAAAAAATACCAAGAACGCTATGAATAATATTCAAAAGAACAGACTTAAAGATCAGATCTTTAAAGTTTGGGGGATCGGCTGTACTTTATTTGCTCTAATCTTACTAGCTTTTTTTATTGGCGACATTTTAATTGATGGAATCATGAGGATTGACTGGGCTTTTATAATTGATTTACCGTCTAGAAAACCTGAAAAAGCTGGTATATATACAGCTTTAATGGGAAGTATATGGATTTTATTCTTAACTACTATTATTGCTTTTCCGATAGGAGTAGCTGCTGGAGTATATCTAGAAGAATACAGTAAGAAAAACAGATTATCTGCTATTCTAGAAATCAACATTTCAAATCTTGCCGGTGTACCATCTATTATATACGGATTATTAGGACTAGAAGTTTTTGTTAGAATAATGGGACTTGGCGCTAGTGTTTTAGCTGGTAGTTTAACCTTATCTCTTTTAATTCTTCCAATTATCATTGTTGCAACTCGTGAAGCTATAAAAGCAGTGCCAAAATCTATTAAAGACGCTTCTTATGCATTGGGAGCTTCGAAATGGCAAACGATATGGAATCAAGTTTTACCAGCATCTAGTGGTGGAATACTAACCGGTGTGATTTTAGCTTTATCAAGAGCTGTTGGGGAAACCGCTCCTTTAATTGTTGTTGGAGCATTGGCCTATGTACCATTTGCACCAGAAAGTCCGATGGATGACTTTTCTGTATTACCAATACAAATATTCAATTGGATTTCCAGGCCACAACATGGGTTTATTGAAAACGCAGCAGCCGCAATTATCATTTTATTATTAATCACCTTCATTATGAATGGTATAGCCGTTTATTTTAGAAACAAATGGCAAAAGAAATTGAAATAAATATGGAAACAATAACAGAACAAATTCCAGGTAAACTAATAGATCCTTCGTTAAAAAAGAAGTCCAAAATAGAAGTTAAAGACGTAAAGGTTTGGTATGACGACTTTAATGCTATAAAAGGCATTGACATGAACATAAAACCGAATACAGTAACTGCATTCATAGGGCCTTCAGGCTGTGGGAAATCTACTTTTCTACGTTTATTCAACAGAATGAATGATTATATTGAAGGCTTTAGAATGGAAGGGAAAATAAAAATAAATGGAGATAATATTTACAAGAAAAAAGTAAACGTTGAAGAATTACGTAAAGAAATAGGAATGGTTTTCCAAAAGCCTAACCCTTTTCCTAAATCAATTTTTGACAATGTTGCATATGGATTAAAAATTCAAGGGATAACAGACAAACAATTAATTGAAGAAAGAGTTATATATTGCTTAAAGCAAGTTGCCTTATGGGACGAAGTAAAGGATGACTTAAAAAAGTCGGGGATGGCCTTATCTGGAGGACAACAACAACGTTTATGTATTGCACGTACTTTGGCCGTACAACCTTCTATTATATTAATGGATGAGCCTACTTCTGCGTTAGACCCGATATCTACAGCTAAAGTAGAAGAGTTAATTTTCAAATTAAAAGAAAAATACACTATCATTATTGTTACACACAACATGCAGCAAGCAAGTAGAATTAGCGACTATACAGCCTTTTTCTATTTAGGAGAATTGATTGAGTATAACAAAACGAAAACTATTTTTACTAATCCAGAAAAACAACAAACCGAAAACTACATTACTGGTCGTTTCGGATAAGCAACACTGTTACCTAAATAAAATATTATGGCAAACGCACAATACCAAAGAGATCTACTAAACGAATCAGGGGCAGAAATGTTAGCTATTTGTACGTCTCAATTAGAAAAAGCAAAAAACGCATTTTTAAATCACGACAGTGATTTAGCTGAAGAAGTAATATTAAATGAAGTACGTGTAAACGCATTAGATTTACGTATTGAAAAAAATTGCGAGAAATTTTTAGCGCTTTACAACCCCGTAGCTAATGACCTAAGGTTTATCATGGCTATTAGGAAAATCAATTTTGATTTAGAAAGAATCGCAGATCATGCGTACAGCATTTCTAAATACGTAGTTGAGGTTGATAAAAAAATACCTGCTCATTTATTTGAAGTATTACAATTTCATACCATGTACGATACTATTGTAAAAATGCTTGATAACATAACTGAAGCTTATGAGAACAAGGATGTAAAGACTGCAAGAAAAGTCTTTAAAAAAGACAAAGTATTAGACAAGATAAATGTTGATTCTTTCGCTGTTCTTGAAATTGAAATTAAAAAAGACAATAACATTATACCAGAAGCACTATTATTATTTTCCGTTATAAAAAAAATGGAACGTGTTGGCGATTTAATTAAAAACATCGCTGAAGAAATCATTTTTTACATTGACGCAGAAGTTTTAAAACACAAAAATAAAAAATAACTTACCTAAAAGTATTTGTTACTCACTAGTGACAAATACTACAATTCATACTTTGTTTTCTAATGAAGTACAAATTGCTATGCTATTATTTTTACGAATTGATAACATTACGGTAACATTAGAAATTTTTATTTCAAGTAGTTTTGCCGAGTTACTTTCAATAAAAAAAGTTTTAATTATGGATAATATTTATCTTTTAATGGTGATTGCGCTTGGTGTTTTAGCGGTAATCGATTTAGTTGTAGGGGTTAGTAATGACGCCGTAAATTTTTTAAACTCTGCTATAGGTTCTAAAGCAGTTTCTTTTAAAACCATCATGATAGTTGCTAGTATTGGTATTGCTTGTGGAGCATTGTTTTCCAGTGGAATGATGGAAGTTGCTCGTAAAGGAATTTTTGTCCCAGGCAATT
>JABSPO010000169.1 GCA_013214625.1 Flavobacteriaceae bacterium | reverse complement strand
CATAGCTTGTGCCTCCCACTGAGTCTACTCTAACTTCTAAAAAATAGAGATCTAAAGACCAGTCTATTGTACTAAACGTATCTGAAGTAGTTCCTTGACCAACAACAACACTAAACAAACCATATGCGTTTGTTGTTGGCGCATGTGTTTCGGAATAAACAACTATTCCTATAGCAGTGGTTTGGTGAATTTCGAATTGTACACCAACTACAGAGTTTGTAATTAGATCTCCTGCAGCATCACGTATTACCGATTGGTAATTAAATCCTTCTGGGGTTTGTGAAAATAAATTTGTAGTTAGTAATAGTACTATAATGTATACATTTTTCATGATTATAAAGTTTTGGTTGTCTAACAACAAAACTATTATAATACGTTTGAACCCGTGTTGTATTCACACTTACAAAAACATAACAAAGTAAAACACCTACAATGATTGGATAAATTTTTCAAGATTATCTTTTCTTTCGAGTTTTAATTTTTTCCTTAATCTTGAACGGGTAACATGAATGGTATTTACAGAAGTATTGAACAGGTTTGCTATTTCTGCATTTGAAAGACCTATTTTTAAATATACACACATGTCTCTTTCTGTATTACTTAATTTTGTTTCACCATCTAATTTCTTATAAAATGAGTTGTCTACTTTTTCAAGGTCAGATTGTTTAATATCAATTCTTACCTCGCTTTTTTCTAAAATGATTAAGTCTTGAATTGCAATTTTCAACTCTCTTTTTAACGCTGTCTCTTCTTTTTTTGATAATTCAACTAGTGTCTCTTTAAAACCTTTAGCTAAATTCCTTTTCATAAATAATGTAGCTTTAAGGCTATCTATTTGACCTGTTATTTTAGCGGTTTTTATATTAAAAAGTTCTTCTTCATTTGCTATAATTTCTTTTACTTGTCTTTTAACTTCAGTATCTAAATTTGTATTGATTTCTTGAAGTGACTCTGTAAGCGACTCATTTAATTTCATTTGTTGTGCAAAATGATAGGTTGTTATAACGGTCATACTAAAGTAAAATAACACTATTGTATATTGAGCTTCTCCAAACTCATCAAATTGAAAAGATTCACCTGTTGCATTTATAACTGTTAGAGCAACCCAAACGAACAATACTGTCAAAAAATAATACGCTATTTTTTGTTTGGCTTTAATTGCTAAGAAAAAAATCTTAGCAGTTAAAATAACGGTAAAGAACTGATAAAAGAAAATCACATATAAATAACTGTCTAGGTCATACCATCTATCGATAAATAAATAGATACTAATAAAAATTCCTGTTATATAATATGCTTTGAGTTCTTTTTTCTTTAATAAATTACCAAAAAAACTATTAATGAACAACATATTCATTATTAATATATAAGGTGCAATAACAAATTTTAATATTTCTTGACTCTCAGTATTGCCAATTGTTATTGGAGAAAACTTTATTAAAATTATAATTATGGCTATTGCATAGTACAGGTTGTATTTGTTCTTTCTGTAAAAAAAATAAAGAATTAAGTGAATGGAAAAAAGGATAAATAAACAACCAAAAATAAAATTAGAAGTTATAAATGATGTATTAAGTTCGTTCATTGTATAAGGTTCGTTTTTTAACGTTAGCTCTAAAATAAAAAAAAATATGTAGTAAAAAAGTAATTCATAATTTCATTGTTATGTTTATGTAAGTTTTTCAATCTGTTTCTATTTTATATATTGACTATCTTTAAAAATTATAACTATATTTTATGGAACTTTTAAATGAACCCTTCCCATGGCACGTATCAGGATTTTTAATCTCCTTAATTATGCTTCTCCTTATTTTAATGGGAAAATCCTTTGGTGTATCGTCAAACTTAAGAACTATTTGTGCTGCTTTAGGCGCAGGAAAAACTTGCGATTTCTTTTGCTTTAATTGGAAAACCACTCGGTGGAATTTATTCGTAATATTCGGAGCCTTAATTGGAGGTTTTATTGCCGCTAATTATATGTCTGGTTTAAATCCTCCTGATATTAATCCGGATGTGATTGCTGAATTAAACACTTTAGGTTTTGAAAGTGCAGGTAATAACTATTTACCTCTAGAATTATTTGACAACCTATATTCTATAAAAGCTATTTGCATATTATTAATTGGTGGTATTTTAATTGGTTTTGGTGCTCGTTATGCTGGTGGATGCACTTCTGGTCATGCCATTTCAGGTTTAAGTAACTTACAATTGCCTTCATTAATTGCTGTTTTAGGTTTTTTTATTGGAGGTCTACTAATGATTCATTTAATTTTTCCTTTTATATTTTAGTTATGAGAAACTTATATTGTCTACTTGTTGGTGTGTTTTTTGGCATCATCATGATTAAGTCTGAAGCTGCTTCTTGGTTTCGAATCTATGAAATGTTTACCTTTAAATCGTTTCATATGTATGGTATTATTGGTACGGCTGTTTGTTTAGGTGCGCTATATATTCAACTTATTAAAAGATTTAAACTTAAAAACATTGATAAAAAACCTATTATTATCAAAGAGAAAAATAAAAGCCAATATAGGTACTTGTTTGGAGGAATCATTTTTGGTTTAGGCTGGGCTTTGGTTGGTGCTTGTCCTGGACCAATGTTTACTTTAATTGGAGCTGGCTATTTTTCAGTTTTAATAGTGATTATTGGGGCATTGTTAGGAACTTGGCTTTACGGGTTATTAAAAAATAAGCTGCCTCACTAGAAAAAAATAATTATTCTTTTCATCTGCTTTGCGTTAATCATTAAAGGGGGTTTCCCTTATTGAATGGCAAAAAATCAATAAAAACAGGAAAATTCACTCAACCTAACCAATCTTAAAACAAGTTAGTTATATCCTTATTTTAGCCTTTTGTTACTATTTACCCGATTAATTCACATAAAAAAAGCCCTACTAAAAATTAGTAAGACTTTGGTTTTTATAATTAGCTTAGTGTTTAATACTCAAACGTACCGTATTCACTTGTAATAGTTAATTTTTTAGCTTCAGAAGCTTCTACCCTCCCAACTATTCTAGCATCTACATTAAACGATTTTGAAATTGCTATAATATCATCAGCTACTTCAGGTTTTACGTATAACTCCATTCTGTGACCACAGTTAAACACTTGATACATTTCTTTCCAATCTGTTTTTGATTGTTCCTGTATCAACTTAAATAATGGTGGGATTGGAAACATATTGTCTTTTATAATATGTAAGTTATCTACAAAGTGTAATATTTTAGTTTGAGCTCCACCAGAGCAATGAATCATTCCATGCAAACTATCACTTTTATATTTTGATAAAATTGCTTTGATTATTGGTGCATAGGTACGTGTTGGAGACAACACTAGTTTACCAGCATCTAGTGGAGAATCCGCAACAGCATCTGTTAATTTTATATTTCCAGAATACACTAAGTCTTCTGGTACAGCAGCATCAAAACTCTCTGGATATTTAGTTGCTAAATACTTATGAAACACATCATGACGGGCAGATGTTAATCCGTTAGATCCCATTCCTCCGTTGTACTCTTTTTCATAACTAGCTTGTCCGAATGACTCTAAACCTACAATTACATCACCAGGAGTAATATTTGCGTTATCAATTACATCTGAACGTTTCATACGAGCTGTAACTGTTGAATCTACAATAATTGTTCTCACCAAATCTCCTACATCAGCAGTTTCACCACCTGTAGAATGAATGGTAACACCAAAGCCTTTTAGCTCAGTAATTAACTCTTCAGTTCCGTTAATAATAGCAGAAAGTACTTCACCTGTAATCAAATTTTTATTTCTTCCAATAGTAGAAGAAAGCATGATATTATCGGTAGCACCAACACACAGTAAATCATCAATATTCATGATTAAGGCATCTTGAGCAATTCCTTTCCAAACAGAAACGTCACCCGTTTCTTTCCAGTACATATATGCTAATGAAGACTTAGTTCCTGCACCATCAGCATGCATGATTAAGCAATAGTCATCATCACCCGTTAAATGATCAGGTACTATTTTACAAAATGCTTTTGGAAAAACTCCTTTATCAACATTTTTTATTGCATTATGTACATCTTCTTTTGAAGCTGAAACACCACGCTGACTATATCTTTTTGAAATTTCTGAACTCATTTCATTATGCTTTATGCTTCATGCTTTACGCAATAAGCTATTGTTGTAAATCCGAAAAGACATTATCACTATTGTCTTTTCGCTTTTCCCAAATTTACTAATTAACGAGAATAATTAGGTGATTCTTTAGTGATAGTAACATCGTGTGGATGACTTTCATTTATTCCAGATGCAGTAATTTTTACAAATCTACCTGTATCCTTTAGTGTTTGAATGTCTTTTGACCCACAGTACCCCATCCCTGCTCGTAGTCCACCAACAAATTGATGAATACTTTCATGTAATTCTCCTTTATAAGGTACACGACCAACAATACCTTCTGGTACTAATTTTTTAATATCATCTTCAACATCTTGGAAATACCTGTCTTTTGAACCTTTTTTCATCGCTTCTACAGATCCCATTCCTCTATATGACTTGAATTTTCTTCCTTGTAATAAAATAGTTTCTCCTGGAGACTCTTGTGTTCCCGCTAATAATGAACCTAGCATTACACTGTCAGCTCCAGCAGCGATAGCTTTAGGTATATCACCCGTAAAACGTATCCCTCCATCAGCGATAACAGGTACTCCTGATCCTTTAATTGCCGCAGCAACTTCTAATACTGCAGAAAATTGTGGGTAACCAACACCAGCTACTACACGAGTAGTACAAATTGATCCTGGACCAATTCCTACTTTTATCCCATCTGCTCCAGCTTCAACTAAATATTTAGCAGCTTCTGCAGTTGCAATATTTCCTACAATAACATCTAATTTAGGAAACTTAGCCTTTACACTTTGTAAAACATCAACCACACCTTTAGTATGTCCGTGAGCGGTATCAATAATTACCGCATCAACACCTGCATTAACTAGCGCTTCTGTACGTTCTACAACATCAGCAGTAACTCCTAAAGCAGCCGCAACACGTAAACGTCCAAACTGATCTTTATTGGCATTAGGCTTTAAAGTTACTTTAGTAATATCTCTAAAAGTAATTAAACCAACTAGTTTATTATCTTTATTTACTACTGGTAATTTTTCAATTTTATTTTCTTGTAAAATCCCTTCTGCTTCTTTTAATGAAGTTCCAACTGCAGTAGTTACTAAATTTTCTGTAGTCATCACTTCAGAAATTTTTCTTGTATTATTTTTCTCGAAACGTAAATCTCTATTAGTAACAATACCAATTAACAATCCATTATCGTCAACAATTGGTATCCCTCCAATTTTATGCTCTTTCATGTTTTGCTTAGCATCAGCTACAGTAGCATCTTTTGGAAGTGTGATTGGATCAATAATCATTCCTGATTCTGAACGCTTTACTTTTCGTACTTCGTTAGCTTGCGCTTGAATAGTCATGTTTTTATGTAACACACCTATTCCTCCTTCTCTAGCAATAGCGATTGCCATATCAGATTCTGTAACAGTATCCATTGCTGCAGAAATAATAGGAATATTTATGGTAATATTTTTTGTGAATTTTGTTTTTATACTTACTTCTCTTGGTAGAATCTCAGAGTAAGCAGGAACTAATAGTACGTCATCATAGGTTAGCCCTTCTCCTACAATTTTTGTGTTGTGTGTTGTCATAGTGCAATTCGTAATAATTGCATGCAAATATAGTCATTTTTTATGTGATTATTCTCATAAAAAATATTTATATCTTCGGACAACGTTTACAATTATTCTTTCCTTTTTTCTTATATTTCTTGCAACATTTACTTTTCTTTTCTATACAAGTAGAATAATCAGTAGCTATAAAACTACAAGGGCTTGATATAATAATTGGGGTGTGCAACATACTTATCTTTATTTAAACTAATTATAAATAAAGCGCAAATATATAAAAAATGAGCTATCAAAATACATCAATAGCTCATTTTTATTTAATTCTAATTAATTAAACCTTACCTTCACTTGCTTTAGCAAAAGTCATGATATCCCTATCAAACATATAATGTCCAGTTTTATCATCGCCGATAATATTTAATTTATCAAGCATTGTTCTAGCTTGCGCCTCTTCTTCTAGCTGTTCTGACACATACCATTGCATGAAGTTATGTGTATTGTAATCTTTATGATTCAAGCATTCAAAAATTACTCCATTAATTTTTTCAGTTACATAAACCTCACTTGATAAAAAATCTTCAAACAAATCATTTAAAGATTTAAAATCGGTTTTTGGCGCATCTAATGCTGGGATAATTGCATTTCCTCCTCTTTCATTAATAAACTTCACCAATTTAGTCATGTGCACACGCTCTTCTTCAGAATTCGCATAAAAGAACTCAGAAACACCATTATAACCATTCACATCTGCCCATGAAGCCATTGCTAAATAGTGCATTGATGCATTTGCTTCGTACCTAACCTGATCATTCAGTAAGTTTTCAATCTCTTTTATCATTATCTTAAATTTTGAAAAGTAAAGTTACACTTAAAAACTTTCTTTTGCTAAAATGATATTAATATTTTTTTATAATGAAGCACGATAAAATTTAGTAAATTCACGCTTTAAATAATTACAACCTATGAGAAATTTATTATTAGCTATACCTGCTGTTTGCATTATCGCATGTAGCTCACAAAAAGAAACAGTAACGAATCCTACTAAGGAAGAAACAACAAAAACCATTGTCAAATCAATTGCTACTATATATGCAAATACCATAACGGCAGCTGAAATGAAAACTGATTTATACATATATGCTTCTGATGAATTTGAAGGGAGAGACACTGGTGAACCTGGGCAAAAGAAAGCAGTTGAGTTTTTAAAGAAAGAATATCAGAAAATGGGGATCCCTTCAGCATATGGAACGGATAATTATTTTCAGAATATTCCTGTAGCATACTTTGAAGGAAAAGCAAAAAATGATTCTGAAAATGTATTAGCATTTATTGAAGGTTCTGAAAAACCAGATGAAATATTAGTATTATCAGCTCATTTAGATCACATAGGACAACATGATGGAGAAATTTATAGCGGTGCCGATGATGATGGATCAGGAACTGTAGCTTTATTAGAAATTGCTGAAGCTTTTCATAAAGCAAAAATTGCTGGTCATGGCCCAAAACGTTCTATTTTAATTTTACATGTTACTGGTGAAGAAAAGGGATTATTTGGTTCACGATTTTATGCAGAAAACCCTGTGTTTCCATTAGCTAATACTATTGCTAATATTAATGTAGATATGATTGGTCGTGTTGATCCTGAACATAAAGATGCTCCTAACTATGTATATGTTATTGGTGCAGATAGATTAAGTACTGGTTTAGATGCTGCGGTTACTAAAGCAAATAAAAACTTAATCGACTTTAATTTAGATTACAAATACAATGATAGAAATGATCCTGAACGTATTTATTACCGTTCTGATCATTATAACTTTGCTAAAAAAGGAGTTCCTGCAGTGTTTTTCTTTAGTGGTATTCATGAAGATTATCACCAACCTACTGATACTCCAGACAAAATTGATTATCCGCTTATGACCAAACGTACGAAACTAATTTTTCACACCGCATGGGAATTAGCTAATAGTGATGAACGTATTAAAGTAGATAGAGACGGAAATTAATTTTAACTTCTTTTAAAAAAAATTATGAACAAAATATTGTCAATTGTTTTTTTGTTTATATTTTGTTTTGCATCATCTCAAAACAAAATTATTAAACCTAGGCTATCATTTACAACAGATTCAATATTTGCAAATTCTATCGTAAACAAAGTTATTCTTGAAGGAAAAGTTCTTTATGGTAAAGAAAGAGAACCATATAACTTTAATAACCCTGTATTTAAAAATTTAAAATTATTAAAAGTCTACAAAAATTTAGTATTCCAAAATAAAAAAGAACGAGAATTAAGACAATGGAATAGTTCCATTATAATATATTTTGATAAAAAAATCCCTAAAAATGTAATTGAAAATTTTATCACATTTTATTCTCAACTCAGTCAAGTTAAAAACTTAAAAATAAGCTTCACTAAAAAGATTGAAAAAGCTAATTACTATATAAAATCAACTAATGAAGTAATCAATTCTTATTCTGAAGATTATGAATTTAAATCAGAAGACGAAAGAAAAACTTCCATTTTAACAGGAGGAACTTATAATATAAACACTGATGAAAATAACATACTTTATAGCGGCGTATTAACAGTTAACATGATTAATAAAAAAAACTCAGTGTTACTTAAACAAATAAAACAACTCTTTTTTATGAGTTTAGGAAGCTTTTGTATCAGTAATAGACTTGATAAAAACTCATTACTTAGTAAAAAATACGAAAAAGTAGATTATATATCTAAAAAAGATATTTCATTATTAAAGATACATTATCATAATATTTATGATCAAAGGATAGATCGTGTGATTTTTAATAAGCTTATTCAAAACTCTAACTAATGAAAAATTATTACCTACTACTTATTATGTTTTTATTGAGTGTTAATAACCATGCTCAAGAGCACAAAGCTCCTCCCAAAAATGATGTCTATATATCTTTAGAAAATTACACTAAAAAATATAAAACAAGTTTTGAGAAAATAGACACCCAACTTCTGTTTATTAGGAAAAAAGACACCTTAGTGTTAGATAAAAACTACAAGAAACCTAAAGGAGTAGAAGTTCTTTATGAATATAAAGATTCTACATTTTTACATTACTATAAAAATCTAGCTTTTAATCATCCATAAGATAGTATAAATAACAAAACAAGAATGAAATATTGGAAAGACGATATTAAAATTTTCTTTTCAAAAAGTGTATCTAATAAAACTAGAAAAAAATTAATGAGCTTTGCTAATTCAATAGCTAAAGAGATTGATTCTGTAAATATCTATGAAACTAAAAAAGTAGAAAATTCTAATT
>JABSPO010000168.1 GCA_013214625.1 Flavobacteriaceae bacterium | reverse complement strand
TTAAAGTTATTCGTGATGATAATAATTCTATTGGAGAGGATGATATTACGTTTTATCATAGCAACGGATTTGAGCATAGAGAACTAGCAATAATCACACAACAAGCTTCTGATGTTTTAGAATCTGCAACCTGGGGAATAATGCCAAATAATGAACTAGGAAGTAATAAGAGAGAGTATTATAAAAACTCTTTTAAATGGGGTGCCGGATTAAATGCCAGAGCAGAAAAAGTATTTGACCACTTTATCTATAGTAACTCAATTTATGAGCAACGTTGTATTATTCCGTTCGATGGTTTCTTTGAACCTCATGACTTTGAAGGAAACAAATATCCTTGTTATGTTCACAGAAAAGACAAAGATAGCTTTGGACTAGCTGGCCTGTACTCTATTACTAAAGATGGTCATTTAACAACTACTATTTTAACACGACCTGCAGAAGATTTAATGGTTAAAGTTCATAATAATAAACTACGTCAGCCAGTAATATTAAATACTTCAATAGAAAATAACTGGTTAAATTATGATTTGAATGATGACCAAATTAAAGAGCTAATTAATACAAGTTATAATCAACAAGAACTTGAAGCGTATACCGTAAGTAAAGATATATTTAAACGAGTTGATACAAATAACAATACTATTATTAATCACGTTATTTTTGGTGATTTAAAGTTTTAAACCTGTATTATTTTATAGGTGTTGTTGGTGTTTTGTTTCGATTTAAGTAATCAATTCAAATTTTTATCTCTTATTAATCGCAGTTCCACATTGCATCATGAGCTTCATCACCATCTAAACCTCCCCATTGAAAATCTTCTTCGGGATTTTTTTGCCAATCCTCTTCAGTATCATTTCTATCATATTGAGAATGGCTGTTAAAATCATCATCTCTAATTTGCTGGTGAATTTCACTCTTTGTTGGATGTGAATTTCTATATTCTCTTTGTTCAGAAAATTCTCCTGGCATTAATATTTCAATAGAAACAAACTTGTTTCCTTCTTTTGTGTATCCTGAATTTACACCTTTTACAAATCTTAAGTCATCGCACATCATTGGTAAATCACCAATTCCAAATCTTGGCTTTTTTATGTGTTCAGCACATTCTTTTGAAACTCTTATAAGGTATAATTCAGTTTCGTTTTCTTTTTTTACCCACGAAATCACATCATCAGGATTTATTTTGCAAGTATTAAATTTCATCGTTTTAAAAAGTCCAGCTCCATCTTCACCTTCAGGTATTCGAGGATAATTCAAATAAATTTTGAAATCCTGCATATTTTTTATATCCTCTAAATGTTTACTCATTTTTATGTTTTAGATTCGATTATTAAGAGCGTCCTGTAATTGAATTCCAACGTTTAGCTATGAATAGTACGGGGCAGAAAATCCACGGATTTTCGTATCGACACAAGCCATGAGCTTTTTGTTTTGATTTTAATTTTGTCGTTTTATAAAAGCCAAATTAAAAGATTTGGCGACTATGTAAAGGTAAAAATATACATCGGATTAAAGACCAAAATCCGTATTATTTATAGGTTTTGTTGGCAACCGTTTTATAATTCAGATTATTAATTTTAACATTATTATTTATGGAACCTAAAAGTAAAGAGTCACGATCAAATTTTTCAGTTTGGACAGAAACGCTGTCGGCTATAATAATAGGAATATTTCTATTCTGCTTTATCGTTTTTAAGTCTGGATTTGGACTTTGGATTTGTAGGGCTTTAGTGTTATTATTTGTACAGTAACTCAATAAAACAGAAAACAGAAACGGAATAGTAACGAACGATAAAGCCGAAATAAGTTTCTGATTAAAATTCATTTTATGAAGAATAGATTCTTTTTTAGAATAGTCTATTCTAAACTTTTCAAAAGAGTTTAATTTTATATATGGGGTAGTTATTAAAAATACACTTAGAAAATAATTACATTCAATTTTATAATTAGCTTTTATGTTTAGTTTTTTCTGGTCGTATTTCGAAACTTTTATTAACTTAAAATCTAGCTTTAAATAGAAAGTTTTAAATTCAGGTTGTGGCTTTCCAAATATAATTAAAGGAGAAAAATCAGCACCCTCATATTCTCGAATTTCACCGTTATCAATCAATATATATAAAGAACGATTGACGTTAAAACTTCCGTCAAAGTGTAGTTTTTTTCGCATAGTTTCTTTAATGGTTGCCAACGTTTAGCTATGAATAGTACGGAGTAGAGAAGGGTTGACCTTTCGTGTTAGTACAAGCCATAAACTTTTTGTTTTGATTTTAATTTTGTCGTTTTATAAAAGCCAAATTAAAAGATTTGGCGACTATGTAAATATACACTTACGTCCCGAATTATGCACATAAATTCGTGTTATTTATAGGTGTTGTTGGTAGTAGTTTTTTATTGATGTGTTAATTTTGATATTATTTCTTCTTTATCAGGAAACATGGAAATAAGCTCTTTTCTAGTTTTAAGTTCAAAATCTTTAAAATTAAACCCTGGAGATACTGTACAACCTACTAAAGAATAGTCATTTTTATTTATTACTTCAGCAGCAAACCAATAACCACCTGGAACAACAAATTGAGGAGTTTCTCCTTTGTTAAAATCACGTCCGATAACATGCTTTGAGTGAATTCCTAATTCCGAAATAATATGTAAGAGTATTGGAGAACCATCATAAAAATGCCAAATTTCGTCCTGTTTTATTCTATGTAATGCTGAAAAATTGTCTGAAGTTAAAAGAAAATAAATACAAGTAGAATAATTTCTATTACCTTCATAACCTTCTATTAAATTATCTTCATTTATTTCTCCAAGACTTCTGTAGGTTTCTTTAAAATAACCACCTTCAGGATGTGGTTCTAATTTTAATAGGTCTATTATGTTCTTAATCGAATTCATTACGCTAATATTATTGTCAACAATTATATATACGCAATTGCGTATATATCTATTATAGCGACAAGTTAATAAAATATGTGAAAAAAATGGAGAGCTGCTGTATTTTATTAGGCTATTAATTTATACATAACGATACTGTTGACTTTAACAATAAGGTAAATCAAAACCCAGTCAAGTAAACAAAAGTAGTGTTTTCAATACTTTATGAAGATTTGTTCTGTTTTTCCGTATTCTAATCAAATAAAAAACGATGCGAAAAAAGGAGTAATAAACGCCCCCACGTCAATCACTCCTTTTTATCTTTTTTAGTGCTGCGAATATAACTAAACAATATTATTTAGCAAGCAGAACACCAACAATCAATCCAGCTGCGGCGCTTGATAATATGTATGTTTTAGTATGCTTTTTTTTTTTAGCAAGCTTTTGATTTTGTAGATTCACTTTATCAATTTCCTTTTGCATTGTTTTCTGCTCCTTACGTTGTTTTTCTATTTGGTCAAACATTATAAGATTAGTATCAATTAAGCCGTTTAAGACGATTGTTTTTTTATTATATGCTACACGTAAAGAATCGCAAACCTTGCTTTCTTTTAGCATTGAAATCAACGCTGACTTCTTAATTGGTATGTCTTGAGATAAACTTGTTAAGCTCATCATCAGAAATACTAGAGGTATTAATAATTTCTTCATCTTGTTTAAGTTTAGAATCTATTGTCTTGGATGCTTTCCGAACCTTTTTAGTTGATTCTTTATAAGTATTTAATATACTATCAATTAGAATATCCTTACTTTTTATCTCATTTAACGAGGTGTTATATTTGTTCTCAACCTCTTTGAAGTACTTATATTTATAGTAGGCTTTAGAGCTACCGTAGTAAATAGCGAAACAGAATAGAAAAATTACAGCAACTAATAATAGTTTCGATGTCTTGTTTAATTTGTTCCAAAAATTTAATAATATCATGACCGTCTGCTAGTTGCTGTTTATTTCTAAATTCACTTATAAGTTAATTATTGCCTCATACAATAATAAAGCTGTCTTGTTTCTAAATTCATCACTCAATAACTTTTCTAAATCTGATTGAGTTGTCATAAACCCCATTTCAAATAAAATTGCAGGACTATTCGTGTCTCGCAAAACTTTAAAATTTGCTTTTTTAGGATCTCTTAAACTTAATCCATAGCCATTATTTCTAAAGTAATTTGTCATTTTTTCCGCGATAACTTTTCCGCGTTCTGAATTATAAAAAAAAGTTCCTCCTTTGGCTTTGTTTTTAACATGAAAAGCATCCGCATGAATTGATATAAAAACAGGATCTCCTGATTTAGATTTTATATATTTAGCTATTTTATTTTCAATACTACAACGATCTTTAAGACTCACATCATACCATTCATTAGTAATAAAATGAGCTTCTAAACAGTTTTGCCAAAACAGAAACGAGAGCTTATTTCCTACAGCCTCATTAACTGAGTTTTCTTTTAATAGAACACGCCCTTTAGTATCGTAGAAACCCTCACTCCTTTTACCAGGAGTATTATATCCGTGCCCTGTATCAATTATAGGAGTCATAACGTAGCATTAAGCTTGCTCATTATTTTCTCTTCTAATAAGCTGGTAATTTTTTCAAAGAACTTTAAATATTGTGGTTTTTTCCCTGTTTTCCTTTTTATGTTTTCCCCAATTGAATGCAACTCATACAGCATTGCTAAAACATTTAACATTACAGCAATAATCAAGAACACAATAGATGTACTCACAAACCCTAAAACAACTAAAAACAATAGTAATACAAGGAATAAAATATCAATTAATAGAACGCCTCCGATTTTTCCCAATGAAGAGTATAATTTATCTGATTCTATCCAATCTGGATTGTTCTTTGATTCTTGTTTAGACGCGATTAAACCCCAGAAGAAATCTGTAATAAAAAAAAGAAAATACACTCCAATACAGACTGTAATTGTAAGTATTGGTAAAATCAAATCAAATACCTCAACATCTTTTATTATACGTTTTATAACACCAACAAAACTAAATGATAACGGCACCGATAACAGAAACAAAGAACCACACTTGAAAGTGATTGCTTTTTTAAAAACACTAAATTTTAATATTTTGGATAATAATGTGATTTTCATTTTCTAGTTTATTAAAAATTCTGGAAGTTTATCTCCTTTAAAGTTTCTCTTTATTCTGTGAAGCAATACGTTTAACCACGTCCATTGCATCCATTTACAACGCTCAAAAATGATGTTTTCGCCATACTTCAATTCAATCATTATTTTAACGAAATACATGTCAATTTGCTTTCCTACATAACCAAGTATATTAAGCCAATCATGTATAAAAGAAGCTGTTTCCCAAAACTCACCGTTGTTTTCTTGAACAAAGGTTGCTCCGTCATATTTGAATTTTCCAGCTACATAATCACTCCATGCCAAAACAAAAACATCGTTAACCCATTGAATAGAACTACATTCAGTCTTCATTGTTTTATATGCGTAAGCTTGTTCTTGTGGTGACAAATCTTTATAGTAAATACCTTTCATACTAAACCGCTGCTTTTATTTGCCATTGTTCTGATGTTGTAATAACACCTTCCAGAGTCTCATAAATAGGGTTTTTCTGAGTATCACTCAATAATGCAAACGCAACCATTTCATTGTATGAAGAGTCAGGATGCGCTGTATTGAAATAAGAAAGCAAACCTTCATATTCCGATTTGGTCTTGGTTATTTCCTTGTAGTAAATTGACTTATTATTAACCACTCCTTGTTGGATCCGTGGACGTGTTACTCTGGCCGGAATAGTCGTTCCGGTTTCATCAATAGAAGTTTCAGGCTGCTGAACTATTAAAAAATCTTCAACTCTAAAAACCCTACTATCATCAAGTAAGTTATGTTTTACAGATGTGATTTCGATTTCAACGATTCCAGAAGAAACAATTTTTCTTGAACGCCCTTCCTTCACAATGATTACTTCTACTAAACTTTTTATTGTTGGATTCATAATTTATATAAGACTATCTCCGTTAATTAATTTGCTATGTATATCAGTTACTTCAGTTGGTGTTAATTCTTTTTTAAGAACAGCTATAGTGTCAATTTTACCAATAAAAGAATTTCCTCCAGTGTAAGCTTCTCCAATAGAAGTTGTGTCTATTGTGCTTTTCATTGAAACGTAAGTTCCGACCTCTACATTTGTGCCTGTGACACCAACCCCATCTTGATATATTTTAATACCACCAATACCAGTTCCGTCATAAGTTATTATTGATGTGAAATATGTTCCAGTTGGAGTTGTTACAGTTGCGATACTATATATAAAGTTTGACCAAGAGTTTTGTGATAAAATTGCCAGTCTAATAGTGTTTCCAAATAAGTAAACCCTATAGCTTTCGGCACTTTGCGATAAAATATATACATTCCCGGTAGCATCCCTTTTTAAATGTATTACAATTGAAAAAGGAATATCGTTTGTTCCGTCCGAAAAAAGAAAGGCGTCATCTGAAGGTAAAACTAAATCATTAACGGAATTAAATATTGCAGCTTGATCGTTTGAACTTGCTTCAAAAGTTAATGTGTTAGTTATAGGTATTAAATTACCTACCTCGTCAAATGTGTTGTTATTAAATTTACAGTAATAAGTAAATGAGTTATCATCTGATTGACCTCCTTGACTATATGTATTTATTACAGCTGTATTCATTATGGTCGCACAATAAATTTATTACCCATTCTACCAATTGAAATCATTTTGTTCTCTGGAATCGCTAAACCATTTGGGGCATCAAAAGTTAATCCCGATCCTGAAAAAGCTTCTAATGTTGCATCAAAACCTGCTTGTGATGTTACGCAACAATTAAAGCCATATTGAAGCGCTACTGTTGTTGTTAACACAACTCCTGAGTTTTGAATAACTAAAACGTTGCCGTTATCTGATGGGAGAAAATCTCTTGATGCAGTTACAGGAATATATTTCAGGGAATTAGGCACAAACCAAACACTTTCCGTATTATCCCAATTAGCAATTTGGTCATTTCCAGAAGAAACTTTAATAATAGCTCTACTACCTTGTAATGGTGTTGGGTGCGCTGTAGTTAATAGAGCTAGTGTGTCATAAGAACCCTTGTACAAAGAATTCGAAACTGTACTCGCGTCTATAATCTGTTGTATTGTAATTCGTTCAGAAGTTGCGCCATTTAACACATGAAGCAATGAAGTTGCTACTAAAACAGTTTGCGGATCTAGTTCCGGCAATGTCTTTGCGTTGGTCTTAATATCGTTAACCTCAGCGGTTAATGCGGTAACTAATTCTACTAATTGATCGTATTGACTCATTGTATGATTGTTATAACAAATGTATGAAAATATTTCTTATTTAGAATGGTTCTAAATAATAGAATTGATATAAAGATTATCTTTGTTTAGTATGGTAGTTTTCATAATGTTTATCGCTTTTGCTCTAGGTGGCTGGTTTTTGTTTACTTCTATTTTTGATATGCTTGTTCCTAAAGAATCTTATGAAGAAACCTCTTCAAAAACAACATACATCAATCATAACTACATAACAGAAAATCATTTACACATATCTAAAGAGGATTTAAAAACCCTCTCTGATAAAAAAACTAGTACTTAATAAATCCACTACTTCCTTGTATTAAGTTTGGTATTTCCGCATTCCCAGAGTTAAACCCGTTGTTTCCTCCTGATTGACTGTTGTAAACACTATTTGTTTTAGTCATTTTCGCCTTTACAATATACCAGTTAGTATCGCCTAACGCACCTTCTACTTCAGGCGTGGAATCACTCACGAAAAATTCTCCATTAATTAAAATAGTTTCATGTAATAAAGCGAGTACAAGTGTTTCCATTTTTTGCTCTGTTACTGGATGAAAAGTAAACTGCGTCAATTCCCTTGATTGAGAATTCAATAAAATTGTACTTGTGTCTGTATCGTTAGACTCTAAACTTGATTTAGGTTTTGAATCTCTTCTATTTAATGGAATTCTAATTTTATGCTCAATTCCAGTACTGTATAAAATATCAGTATTCGTTTCGTTTTTATATCGAATCTCAACTGTTCCTTTTTGAGTGTTTCTAACATCTATTAATTCTGACAAATGAACTAGGTCAACAAAATTTGTATCATTGTTATCGATTCGGACGCTTACTTGTTTATCAATATAATTAGCAAAATCTATGTCAAATTCATAAACCTCGTAGTTTTCTAAATTGTAGATTGAGCCAACTTGAATAGTTGCATCATTTGTTCCTGCGTAAGTGTTTGATATAATTAATAAATCAACATTTCGTACCTCATCAAAAACAACATCTTCAATTATAAACCATGAGCCGTTGTACTGTAAATCATATCCTTGTATTCCCCAACTTGGAATCGCTCCGTTTAAAGCATAATCATTACCCGAGTCAATACCTGTGTCAAAGTCGTATAAATTACCCGACATGAAGTAAACACCTGATTTAGTTGGGTCACTATCTATTTTAATAATTCGTGCGTCACGCTTATCCTTTAATCCTATGTTATTGGTCTTCTGAATTATTGAAAGCGCATCTTCTGTTAAATCTTCATTTATTACGACTGCAGTAATCGTGTCAAAATTAGACTCAAATTGTGTAGTAATAACATCGTTACTTTGAAACTGCTGAATTTCCATTTTTGGCAAATCAACTTCCGCTTCAAAACTCAATGTATTATCTAGAGTTTTGTGATTGTTGTTATTATTCCAAGTAATACGGTTTGCAAAACGTATTGAATTTGATTTTGATAAATAAAAATGCGGTATTTGTATTCCAAATTCAGAAACATTAAAAGTTTTATTTACACTACAACCATATTGATCTTTTATATAAATTGTATAATCCCCAGGGACTAAATCAAAAATATTTGAACTTTGAAAAGTTACATTGTCAATAGAGTATTGTAAAGTTAAACCAGTGCTATTATTCACCGTAAATGAAACGGTTGATTGTAAGGGCGCGCTATTTACATTATAGACAATATTTGCGCTACTTAATAAATCCGGTACCACATAATTATATGTTGTACTATCGCTAATTGCATTTTCACACTCTATCGCTCCCGTTGTTCCTCTTACCGCATCAAAAACAAACGGATTTAAGGTGTTTA
>JABSPO010000167.1 GCA_013214625.1 Flavobacteriaceae bacterium | reverse complement strand
GAGAAGTTAAGCCCATTAGCGCCGATGGTACTGCAGTTATGTGGGAGAGTAGGTCGTCGCCTTCTTTAATCCTCAACATTTTATTATGTTGAGGATTTTTTTTGTGATAAACTGAAAAAAAGCTGTAATTTTTTTCAAATAATTAAATCTTCAACAAAAAACGTCATTAAGAATGAGGTTAAGCAATCTGTTAGTGCAGTAGTACTACAAATAGTAAAGGATCAAGTCCAAATGATGATAGAGACTGGAATGTAGTTGTTAAGGGCACTCGGATGACTAAGGAGTTTACCTCTTTTTTAAAAGAAATAGTCAATATTAAAGCGGTTGATTGTCGTATAACAGGCTTTTTTATTTGGTTTCTAAGTTAAAAAACTATAGTGTCAATACAAAGATTACTTGAGTAACTTTAAAGGGTGGAGTCAATTAATGTCATGCAAATCAATGGTTACTTTTTCCAGCAATTTGGTATTCATTTATCCATTGATGAAATAGCTCTTTCTCAAGGTCAACTATACAGTATTGTCACCAATAAAAAAGCGTGAAGACGTGCGGGTTCTATTGTTGCTATTATATAAGAAACAAAGGTGGATAGTGTTATTAAGTACCTAAATCGAATTCCCTCAAGATAAACTAAAAAAAGTTAAATACATCACCTTAATTATGGGTGCTAACATGTAACTAATCACTAATGCCAGTTTTTCTAAAGCTGTTCAGTTAAAAAATAGGTTCCATGTTCAGAGATTAGCCCTATAAACCTTAGAAGAAGTTAGAATAAATGTGATTGATAATGAAAATGAGGCTATTTTATTGGTTAGGCGGAATAATCCAGAAAACAAGCCTTAAATACTTTTAAAAGGAGCTACCAAGAAGCAACTATTGGTAAGAAGTCGTTATACTTTGTGAAAAAGTCCTGAAAATGGACCATCAAACTAAGTATTAATGGCAGGTGCTGTTTAAAGAATATCCTGATATAGAAAAGGCTTACAGGTTATCAGAAGAACTTAGAGACTTTTTTAATACCAAAAAGGGTAAAGGAGTAGCATTCACTAAACTTACACAATGTATAATAAAGTTGAACAGTCAGTTTTAAAGCTTTATAATACAATGATGAATACCATAAGAATCAATTACGATGGAATTTTGAATTATTTTGAAAATAGAAGTACAAAATGTATCTGTAGAATCCTTTAATTCGAAAATCAAAGCATTCAAATCTCAATTTAGAGGTGTAAGAAATTTAGCGTTCTTTTTATTCAGGTTAGCCAAAATTTATACCTAGTCAGTAATATTTGAACTTGAGCCGATACAATCTGTCTACGCTTTCTTGTCAATAACTGCTTTTATGTAGTTAGAGCTATCATAATGGGGCATTCGGCTCTTCTGTCATCCAATGCAACTTCATGTATTTTAATTATTTATAGATGATTGGTTGAGCTTGAAAATGTTTTGGATTCTCTTAAATACAGTTCCTGAATAGACGAATCTAAGTTATAAATAACGCGTAATATCTGAACACCTCATAAGTAGTTTGTTTTCAGTTGTTTACAAAACAACTACGTTGTTTCAAAGTTGAGCTGAAATTAAGAGATTTGATAGCTAGTTATTACTCAAGCAGCTTTCTATAGCACTAATAAACTCTTCTTCATCAAATGGCTTGGTGATAATATCATTAATATCTCTACCTTTCTGTCCAAGTAGTTCAGTGTCTATATGTGCACCAGTTGCAATAATTATAGGTATGTTCTTACGTCTTTTATCAGATAGATTCCTAATTGCCTTCGCTGTTTCTAGACCATTTAATATAGGCATCTTATAATCCATTAAAATAACATCGTATAAAGTTGAATTAACGGCTTCTAAAGCTTCCGATCCATTGCTAACAATATCTAGATAGAAGTTATTGGTTTTTGCAAGAATTTTAAAAATAGCTAATTGATGTAGCTCATTGTCTTCAACAACTAATACTTGGTGTTTCTGTTTGTTTTTTTGAAAAAGTTTCTTTGAATTTTTATGTATTTCTAATTTTTGTGTAGGAGGATATTTTGCTTTAATGATGATGGTAAAACAACTTCCTTTTTTGTAGTCACTTTTTAATTTTATAGTTCCCCCTAATAGCTCGGTAATTTCTTTTACTATACTAAGTCCTAAACCAACGCCATCAATGTTTTTGGAGTTTTCTAATCGGTTAAAACGAGTAAATATTTTGTCATGATCCTCCTCTTTAATACCCATTCCCGTGTCTTCAACAATTATTGCTAATGTGATTTTCTGGGCTCTTGTGAAAACAGTTTCTACACTTAAACTAATGCTACCTGTTTTTGTGAATTTCAGGGAATTATCTAAGAGGTTTTTTATAAGTTGTCTGACCTTTGTTTTGTCGCTTTCTATGTAAGTAGGTACTTTTTCATCAATAAACAACTTGAAATCAAGTTGTTTATTGGCGCATTTATGATTGTATTCTGATTCTATTTGAGAGAGTAATTTACTGAAATTAAACTGTTCATTGTTTATCTCTAGCTTCCCTATTTCTATTTTTGAAATATCCAACACATCATTTATCATTGATTTTAGATGTAGACTAGAGGAAGTCATTACTTCAAGATATTCTTTTTGCTCATTGTTAAGTTTTGAGTTTTTCATCAAATTAGCAAAAGCAATTATACTCGTTATCGGACTAGTAATTTCATGACTAAAATTATCAATGAATTTATTTTTAAAGGCTTCTTTTTCCCGAAGGATCTCATTTTTGAGAACAAGTACTTCTGATTTTATAGCGGTTTCATTTCTTGATTGCGCTAAACTTTGAAAAGATTTGTAGTGCTTAGAAAAATCAGTTAAAATTAAAAGATAGTTGTTATTTTCTATTAGAGAAATTTCAATATCACAAGTTAATAAAGTGTTATTAATATTTAAATGAACACAAGAGAATGCAATACTCTCGGTAGAAATAATGTCTAATACATTTTCAAAAAACGGATGGATTTCAGTTATTTTTTTTTCATGATTAAGAGAAAATAATACATTATCACTTTCTATAATTGTCCCATTTGAATTGAAAATTACAAATTGTGTGTTTTTTGCTTGGTGAGCAGATTTGATACTTGTTAAATTCATATTACTAGTGCTTTAGTGATACTATCAAATAAGTCGGCTATATTTTCACCAGTTTTCGCACTACTTGTATAGTCTGTTTTTTGTAAAGTATCTTTATATTTCTCGTCGTTTACATCGTCTATTAAATCAATTTTATTGGCAACAGTTTTTAGTAGCGTTTTTGGGAACTTCTCTTTTAATTTTAGTACATTTTCTTCTAAATTTGAAAAAGTAAGTGGTCGGCTAATATCATATACATAAATGAAACAATGTGTTCCTAACAAGTATGCTTTGTTTATTAAATCAATATTATCGGTTCCTTCTAGGTCCCAGATAATTAAAGAAACATCCTCACCATTGGTTACAGGCATTTCTTTTTTTAAAATATGTACACCAATAGTTACTTTATAGTCAGAAGAAAATTCATTGGTTACAAATTTTCGAATTATTGACGTTTTACCAACACCGAAATGCCCAAGTAAAACAATTTTTTTAGAGGTCGTCATTGTTGAAAAATTCAGCGAGTTTAATTGAGATGTTTTTTTTTGGTCCTTTGGCAAGGTGTTTTTCAGCAAAATTGAGTAATTCATATTCTAATTTGCCTTTGTAGGCACTGTCAAATACACCATGTGCTACGACGGCAAAATAATATGAATTGAAATTTTGGATATGTATGTTATAAAGCCCGTATTCAATTAACTCTAAGGAGTCATTTCCGGTTTTAAAAGCATCTTCAACGAAACTCTTTATAGCAGTTAACATAGCAGAAATCACATCCTTATCGATAGTTTTGGCTTTGGAAAAATTTGCAATTAAAATACCAGAGTTTTTTTCAATAATAAAAATTTCGTGAATTTCTGTTTTTGCAAGCTCTTGAATAATCAAGTTTTCTTCATCAATGCCTGAAACTTTTGATTTAAATTTTCTGGTCCAATTTTTTAAAGAGAAACTTTTTTGTAGTTGTGCATTTATTTTATCTGATAAAATTTTAAATTCTTGTTGAATGTATTTTTTTATCATTTTACCAATAATAGGGAATAATGCATCTACTACAGCGTCTTTCGAATTGGCAATTTCATTTTTTAAGGATTCCGTTATAGTAGGACCAAGTTTTTCTGGAATGTCTTTGGTATATTGAGCTAATTTTTTGTCAATAATTGGATCAATACGAGAAGCAAGTTGTTCTTGTTTTTCAAGAATAGACTCTAGTGTTTTAATTTTAGCTTGTAATAAAGCAATCTCGTCCCTATCCTCATGTAAAAGGAGTTCTTTTAATTGACGAAGTTTATTACTTTCAGGCATTGTTATTTATTATTGTTCTGGATGTGAAATTTCAAATGAGTAATTGAAAAATACCTGCTTTTACTCACTAATTTTATTTCCAAGTTTTACCAATAAATCACCTAAGAGTTTACGATCAACTTTCTGTTCGTTTAATTCATCAGCTTTGGCTTCAAGGGTATCTTCTAATTCTGTAATTCGAATATTAACATCAGTTCCAAGATTATCAATAGTTTGATGTAATTCCTGTTTTACACTAGAAATTAATTCCTCTAATGCATTTTTTTTAGCTTTGATGTCTCTTTTGATTGCTTCAAACTCATCGTTATATTCAGCAATGTTTTCCCCAAAAATTAAATTTTTGATTGCTTCAATTTTGGAGTTGTTTGTCGTTTCTTCAACAACTTCTTGATCGTTCTTTTTTGACATAATGGGTAGTTTAGATAATACAAATTTAACAAGAATTTTATGATTAACTATTTTTTTATTAACTAAATACAGTTAGTCGAAATTACAAAACAGTTGAATCAAGGCATAATTTTCGAAGTGAATGAATAAAATTTATTCAATATTTTTTAAAAATTGATTTAAAAATAATATATAGATGGACAACATTTATGTATAAATAGTAACAGAGTATTGGGTACATAATTCTTGAGATGTATTTAGCTAACTAACTAATGTGTTTTAAGTATCTCTTCGCTAGAAGGTATAAAATGTTAAATAGTACTTTTATTATTTTCTTCCAAATATTATTACGAATGTATAGATAAATTCACAGTGATTTTTAAATAAAACCGTTTAACGATGCAATGATGTATTATGTCGTGTTTATTAATTATAAAGATATAAACTTCAAATCTGTTGTCTACTTAACATAGGTTTACATATTAAAAATAATTGGATGATATTTTAAATATTGATAGTCATATTGGTGAGTCTTTTAGAGTTGAATAAATAACTTACTGTTAGTCGGTTATATAAATACATATATCGAATTCTTTAAAAAGACTCTTTATTTTAGGGTAACAGATGTTAAAATGAAGGAACATACCAATGAGTAACTATATTAAAATAAGAATCAAATAAATGTACGCCACTGTCCTATAGGTAATTGGTGTGTTTTTAGAAATACAAACAGTTATTTAACTAACATAATTATTAATTCTAACAGTATTAAAGTATGAAAAAGCAACTACTATTATTACTATTATTTGTAATTGTCACATCTACTAATGCTCAGGTGATAAACTGGGGAGGATTATCAGGGACAGTTCCAGAAATTGGATATACTACAAGTAGTTTCTCTGCAATAGGAGATGGAACCACTTACGTTACGGTAGATGTGTCAAGGTCAAATGCTGCAACAGTTGGTGGTGTAATAAATGCTGTTGCACCCAGCCAAGTTCTTACTAATAGTTTTAATAATACTAGAACCACTGTTGGGACTTCAGGGAATACATATACGTACACTTTTAGTGAGCCAGTATATGTTACACTAAGCTCATTAGAACATAGTGATTTGGTAAGAACAGAAAATGTGAAAATTAGTAGCTTGAATGTTGGAGCTAATTTTTCAGGGTCAATTACTGGAGCTCAGAGTAGCCATTTTTTAAATGGTAATAACTCAAGTTCTGTACATATTGGATCTTCTGATGTTACTATGATAGCAGGAGGAACTTATTGGGAAGTAAAAAGTACTATAGCATTGACTAGTATGTCAATTGAATACTATGTGTTAGATGGGGCTGAAGTTGCGGATGCAGAACCATTTACAATGAATTTGTCTCCATTACCTTATATCAGATTGGATAATATAAATGTAACTGGCGCTGGAGGAATTAATATAAATTCATCAGCTTGTTCTACAGGTTGGGAAATAATGGATAATACTAATACAGGAGCAACTAGCTCATTAGTAGCTGGACAGGGCATTGCTTCAATGACGGTAACTTTAACAAACCCTCAAGATATAGGTCAAGAAGAATTAACTATGGCAGCTGGCCTTGCAGGGATAACTGTCACAGGAAATAATACAACAGCAATAACTGTTATAAGTGACGGAACTGCGCCAATAAGTAGTTTTCGATCAGCATTAGACGATATTTATTATGTAGATAATGCGCTAGCCCCAAATACAGTGGTAACAAGATTGATAGATGTTTCGTTTACAGATATTTTCGGGAACATTTCTAACACAGCAACATGTTCATATAACGTAATTAAAGGGCCTGTTTCTGGCGATTCTAATGGGGCTATTGTTGTTTTTACAGGAGACCCTGCATTTGATTTGTTTACCGGTTTAGATGGTACAGAAGATGCGGGAGGAACATGGATAGATGTAAATGCTACAGGAGCATTAACGTTACCAAGTACAGTAAGTGTAGCAGGATTGCCTTTAGGAGGAAGTATTTTTAGATATGAAGTAGCTGGAGCGGCTCCTTGTGGAAATGCATCAACAACGGTAGTGGTGATAAAAATGAATGGAAGTGAAGTTCCTTTGACGTCAGCTACTTCATGTGCTCAGTTAATGACATCATATACAAATCCCTTGTATTCAGGAAATTCAGATGATGCTATATATGTGTTCACTGGAGGTTCTGGAGAATTAACAAGTGAGTTGGGTGGTGTCGGTACTATATATGATTGGTATGTATTTAATTCAACAACAAATTCATATGATGTACATGCATTAAACTCTACACCTACTCAATCTGGATTAGTAGATGGTGGTTACTTAGTGGTTAGAAATGATGGAGGAACAGTTGAAGAGGGGAGAGCTTGGGTTTGGAATTCTTCATTGAATTTAGATGCAGGAACACCGCAGACAATTTGTGCTGGAGATACGGTTAATTTAGCAGGGTCTGGATCTATAACAAATCCGACGTTTACGTATTATGATCCAGTGGCAAGGCCATTAATTATAGATGCAACAACTCAAATTACAGTAACATTTGATGGTACACACACCTATGTTTCTGATTTAGGTTTTTTCGCAGTTGCACCTGATACAACAACAACAATAACTTTAGGTCTAAACCAAGGGAATTTCTGTAATGCGGGTGATAATATCACTGCACTTTCATTTACAAGTAATCCGGTGGCAAATACATTTAATTTTTGTGCGCCAATAGTGGCTCCATTAACAGGTGCTTATGATGCGTATTATGATATTGGAACTACATCAAATGTACCTATAGATTGGTCTCCATGGTATGGTATGAATGCTCGTGACGGTGGTTGGGCAGTACAAATTTATGATTGTGTAAATTTAGATGTTGGAAGCTTAACAGGTGCTGTTATTAATTTTGATGATGGATTTGGTAATGTAGCAACGTATACCAGTGGAGCAATTAGTGTTGCTATAAACGATAATTCTTGTACACCTTTAACTGCCTCTATATATGTGGTGCCATTTTCACCTCCAACACCTGGTATTGATAGTTCAATATCCCTGAGTAGTGGAGTTGGAGTTGGAGGTTTAGGTGGTTATGAATGGTCTATGAGTACTGCTAGTGCTACAGGACCTTGGACAGGGCCTTTTGAAAATAATTCATTAACTCCGTCAATAATTGTTAATGAAACTTCCTGGTTTAGGATTCAAGCAGACAATGGAGTCGGTTGTATTTCAGAGGATGTTGTGCAAATCACTGCGCAAGTTGCTCCAGTTGCTGGAGTTGATAATTTTATTTCTTTCGAACCAACGGATAGCGCATCAAATTTATTTTCTCTTTTAGGTGGAGGGGCTGATGTAACAGGTAGTTGGTCGGGACCAAGTGGTTTAACAGGAGGTAATTTAGGAACATTTGATCCAACAACGAATTCTGATGGAATATATACATATACAATTCCGGCATCTGGATCTTGTCCTAGTGCTAGTGCTCAAGTAACTGTATTGGTGAATGCAGGTCAACCTAGCTTAAGTTTAGAAAAAACGAGTGCTTATGTAGATACCAATGGAAATGGAATTATTGATGCAGGAGACACGGTTAATTATGCTTTTAGTGTCGAAAATACTGGAAATATAAATTTAACTAATATAGTGATTACTGATCCACTGGTTGGTGTAATAATAACAGGAAGTCCAATAGGCGGTCCATTAGCTCCTGGAGCAACAGATGCAAGTGTTACTGGAAGTTATGTAATTACAACTGGAGATGTTACTACTGGAAGCTTAAGTAATCAAGCAACAGCTACAGCTGATTCTTCAATAGGAGCAGGGACTGCGACAGATACCTCAGACGATTCAACTAATGCAACAGACAATGATACAAATGGTGATGGAGAGCCAGATGATATCACATTAACGGACTTAACACAGCCAAATTTAAGTTTAGAAAAAACGGGGACTTATGTAGATTTAAACGGAAATGGAACTATTGACGCAGGAGATAGAATAGATTATGTGTTTAATGTAATCAATACAGGAAATACTGATTTATTTAATATTACGGTTACAGATCCTTTAATAGGAATTGCTATTACTGGTAGTCCGATAACCACTTTAGTCGTAGGCGCAAACGATAACACTACTTATAGTGCTACATATATAATAACCGGTGCTGATGTAGTAGCTGCAGGGGTAACAAACCAAGCGATAGCTACAGGTGAAGATTTAGCTTCTGGAGGAACTGTGGTAGCAACAGATACTTCGGATGATCCAACGGATGCAACCGATGTAGATAGCAATGGTGATGGCGAACCAGATGATGTAACTGTAACGGATTTATCACAACCATTATTAAGTCTTGAGAAAA
>JABSPO010000166.1 GCA_013214625.1 Flavobacteriaceae bacterium | reverse complement strand
GCGATCCGTTTGCTCAAATGCAAGCCAATGATCCATTAAAACAGCAAATGGCTAATGATCCGTTTGTACAATTGGTTAATCAGCCTAGAGCAGTAAAAGAGGAAGTTACAGAAGAGAATACAGCAACGGATATCTCAGCTACTACAGTAGGAAACCGTACAGGAAATTCGGTTACTGCCATAGCAGCTAAAAACACAGCTACTCCGCAAAATGAAGGCGAGGAGCAAGTAGCTATAAGCTCACCAGAAGCAGCCATTGCAAGCATAACTAAAATGCAGCCCTTACAAATGTTTGGTAAAATGAAAACGGCTAGTACAGCAGTGAGGCAGGCACAACAAAACCAAGTAATAGCAGCGCAGGAAGGAATGGAAGAAATCACCATTCCTACAGGTATAAATGCAGCTTCAGAAGTGGCAACACCTACCATAAAACCTTTTGCTAGAGGAAAGTTGCCAGCCTTTAAAACTTCAAGTGCAGCTAAAAAAGTAAGCGCAGATAAAACAACTACTGCAGTAGATAAGGCCACTGCAGTAGCTCCTATTACAGGAGTAAGTACTGCTAAGGGCGCTTTTGTAGGTTCCATACAACAATCTAGAGGGAATCTAAGCAATGTACAATCGGCGGCTCAATCAGATTTAGGAGCACAACCAACTGCTAGTTTGGATGCTGCGGGGAATCCAGCACAAATACAAGCCAACAATCTGCAAGCCCAACAAAGTGTGGGGAATGAATTAGGAAAAGCACAACAAACAACTACCCAAGATTTTGGAGAAAGTGGCATGTTCCCAGAGCAAGCACATAAAAAGGCAAAAGTTAATTTGAATACGGAGCTGACAGCACAACGGGAAAGTTTACTTACAGAAGAAATGGCTATGCCTAGTTTTGATGGGGCAGAAACAGCTAATTTAAATCAAGAACTTTCTGGGCGTTACCAAAACGAAATAACTACTGCAGAAAACGACATGCAAGTAGCGGGTACGAGTAAAGACGCTGGTATTGTTGCTGAAAAAGACAAGCAACAACAAGAAATGGCTACTGCTACGGAAGAAGCCAAAACGAAACAACGTTTGGAGCGTGGTAAAGGACAGCAAGATGTAGCCAACCAAAAAGAGAATTGGCAAACAGAAAATCAAAAAATCAAATTAGATGCCGAAGCACAATTGACTAAAGAGCAATTGAAAAACGAAGCAGACATTACTAAAAAACAAACAGACGGAAACCAGCAGATAACCGATACTTATGCCAAGGCAGATAAGGATATTGATGCCAAAACCAAGGAAGCAGATAAACAAGTAGTCGAGAAAGAAAAAGAAGGCGCTCAGAAAGAAGAAAAAGGCTGGTTGGATAGTGCTATTGACTGGGTAGGAGAACAATTTGATAAAATTAAAAATGCCGTAAACGCTATTTTTGACATGTTACGAGCAGCGGTGAAAAGCCTAGTCAGTTGGGCAAAAGAAAAAGCATCAAGCATTATTAATTCCGTTAGAGACTTTGCTATAAAAGCCGTACAAGTATTTGGCGAAATAGCCAAAGCAGTAGTGAATGTAGCCTTAGCAGCTTTCCCTGAAGCGGCCAAAAAATTCAATGCGTTTATTGACAAGCAAGTTGCCAATACCGTAAAAGTAATTAACAAAGTAGCTGAGGTACTAGAAAAAACCGTACATGCGTTATTGGATGTAGTAGGTAAAGTTATAGATGCGGTATTAGCCGTATATCAAAAAGCGATTAATATGGTACTCGATGTACTAGAAGCTATTACGGTAGGTGCTTTAATACTGATACAGAAAATTGGTTGGTTAGGAAGTGCTGCTAAAGAATCACCCGATCATTTCTTCCCACAAATGGCAAGTGAATTGTTAGGGCAAGATGTAGAAGAACCATTAGACAACGAAATACCTAAAGTATTTGGGTTGACGATGGACGATGTGAAGAAAAACGATGCTTTAGCTGCTCAAGGAGGAGCGGTTGAAACAGGGATGCCATCTGCGGAAGGAGTAGATAATAGCGTGTTAGAAAAAGAGAGCTATGTAGCTTCAGACTTTGACGTGCCTGTACAAGAAAATTTACAATTAAACGATGGGATGTTAGCAGAAATAGCCAGTATGCCAGAAGGCGTACCTGTAGAAATTGGTGCCGCTACAGATGAAATACATGGTATTGCAGCAGTAAAAGCAGGAATAACACCCGATGCAGCAGCAACCACTACGGAAACTTCAGTATCAACTGAGCAAGCACCATTAATTACTACGGAATATATAGAATCCTTAACCCCAAAAGACAAAGAAGAAAGTGGTTGGGTAGGTCCGTATCATTCTGTAATGGACAGAGCTCAAGGAGCAGCAGGCGCGATGTTAGACGCCGTTAAACAATGGTGGGGAGAAAATAAAATAGGTATTATTGCTGCGTTAGTATTAGGTATTGCAGGTTTAATAGCCGCTAATATTTTAACAGGAGGCGCTATTATGGCAGCCTTACCGTTACTCTTAAATTTACTATCCATATTCTTTGCAGCCGATGCCTTATACCAATTAGGGAAACACTTTAAAAGCTATTTAAGCAAAACTTGGGATGGCGATATTAAAGGAGGCTCTAAAAGTATGGCACGTGGTTTAGCGGCCTTAGCGATAGAATTGGTATTTGCCCTGATGTTTGGTGCTAAAGGAGTATTTAAAGCCGTAAAAGCAGGAATGAAAACTGCTAAAGGTGGTATTAAGGCCACTCAAAAAGCAGTAGTAAAAGGCGCAAAAGGATTTGTAAAAGGACAAGCTAAGAATGCCAAACAATTACTTACAGTTACTAAAGACGGCGCTAGAACAACCTTTAAAAAAGGTAAAATTGCCATGCAAGGTATTAAAGGCGGTAGTGTAAAAGGAGCCAAGAGCATAAAGGCGGCTGGTAAAACCTTATTAAAACAATTAGGCTTCGACCGTTTTAGAATTACTCGTAAAGGAAAACGCTTTAAACTAGAAGGACATGTGAATCCTTGGGTGTTGTTAGCTAGTGGTGAAGTAAAACATGTAGATGCTAAAAGTGTAAAAGGTAAAAAAGTAGGGCAGAAAGTTGATTTTAACGGAGAAGAAGCCATTTTAATTGGTAAAAAAGACATTCCTGTAGGAAGTGGTAAAAGTATTGATGGGAAAGATATTACAAGAAGTGAGCTTGTTAAAAAATATGCTGATCAGTCAAAAACAAGCACTAAGAAAATTGAAAATAATGTATCTTTGAAACCAGATAAAAAAATTAGTGATAGTGCTTTTGATAAAACAGGAAAACTTAAACCTAATGTAAAATATAAAACTGGAGAATTTGGTTATCATGGAGAGACAGACGAGTTAGGTCGATTAAGTAGATCTCATACTGATGATTTAAAGATTAGTACAAAAGACAGACTGCCACATAAAGCAAAGACCCCAGGTAAATTAAAAGGAGATCATGCAGGACATATATTTGGAGATAGATTTGGAGGCTCTGCTGATCTTGATAATATAGTTTCTCAGCTGAGTAGCGTAAACTTAAGTAAGTTTAAGAAAATTGAAAACCAATGGGCAAAAGCTTTAAAAGAAGTTCCGCCTAAGTCAGTTAAAGTAGATGTAAAAGTAAATTATAAAGGAAATGATGTTAGGCCTTCTAGTTTTGAAGTTTTATGGAAAATCAATGGAGAGCCTAAACGATTAAAAATTTCAAATATTAAATAATATATAATGAGTTTAGATAAAAAATTTCAAGAACTATTTACTAAGATGGTAGAAATATCGTTTGAATATGTAAACAGGAATGTAAAAGAAGTTGATAGTATATATATATATAATGCAATGGAAGATGGTGAGTATTATTACAATGTTTTTTATAAAATAAATAATTCACTTGTTAAGAGTCATGAAGTTAATCAGGTCTCTGTAGATCAATATGACATTTCTGATGATCGATCTTTTGGGATGTTATGCCTAGGAGGAGATACTTTAGAAGAAATAGAAGAGTTGTTTACCGAACACAATAGAGAAATACCAACTTTAATGAAAATGTATTATAACCCTAAAAGTGGGGAGTTTGATAATAATATAAGTTATGAATTAAATTATTCTAACCATAAAGAAAGGACAGCTGATGATGGGTTTGAAGATTGGTTCAAAGAAGAAAAGAATAAATTAGCAGAAGTATAATTTTGTATATTATTTAAATAGTGTAAAACAGTTTTTTGGAGTAATCTAGAAAGCTGTTTTTTGTTTGTTATAGAGTCATTTCAGAATCCTTAAAGGAATATTCAGTACATTCGGGTAACCATAAACTTTATTCGGAATTAATTTTTGATCATGAAAATATATACATCTTTATTTCCTCCAATAAAAGGGGAAATAGGTAAACAAAGTGAAATAAATAAAGAATCGTGTGATAAATGTGAACATCTTTTAAATACTAATCGATACAAAAAAATTGAATATGTTTTTGATGATTGGAATGGAGAAGATCTTATAAAAGGAGTAAGCTGTTTAATTGTAAGTCAAAGATTAAAAGAGAGAATTATTTCAGAAGAAATGAAAGGCTTTAGTTTTAAAGAGATTATTGTTTCAAAAGGTGATTATTTTAAAACTAAGAAAGGTGCATACCAAGTAGGATTACCTAAATTTTATGAGATTCAAATAGAAGGTAGAGCAAAAGGGCCAGAAGGTTGGTTTATTAAATTATCTGAATGCTCATATTGTAAGAACACTAAATGGAAAGTTTCTCCACTTGGTAGGAAGTCAATGGTGAAATCTCATAGGAGTAACGAGGCTATTCCAAGAGCAGTGTATAAAAATACTTGGAATTCGGACGATATATTTAAATTAGAAGACCCTGGTGATCCAATTTTTACTGAAAGATTTTTAAATATTTTAATAGATTTAAAAGTAAAAAATTTTGATTATAAAGAAGCCCAATGGGTGTAAGATGGATAATACACTTTTTTTAATACTCGATGCCCCGGTAATTGGGGAAGTACATAAATCATCTATTAAAATAGATGAAGAACTTTGTTCAAAATGCAAACAAAGAAAATTAGAATTTACTGATCTGTCTATTGTTGTAGACTCTTGGGGAGGAGAAGATTATTTTATAATCTTTAACATGCATTTTATTACTGAACGGTTAAAAATAGCTTTTCAAGAAAAAGGAATCAAAGGAGTAGAATATGAAGAGGTAAAGGTTCAAACTGGAGATTATTTTGAATTTAGAGAAGGAGCATATCAGAAAGAAATGCCTCGTGTTTATAAGTTAATTTATAAGAATGAATTAAAGACAACAGATTTATGGTGGGATAAACTTGAGGATTGTAGTAATTGTGGAAGATCACGTTGGGAAATGAATGAAATGTCATTATTTGCAACATCTAGACCTTCGTTAAATGGAGGAAAGGATGATGAAAACCCACCTTTAAGAAGAGTTAATAAAAAAGATTGGAAAGGGGAAGATATGTTTACTTTGAATGACCCTGATAAGACTCCAATAATAACTAAAAAATTTTTAGATATAGTTTTAGAGATACATTCAAAAGAATTTTTTGTTAGACCGACTAGTTGGATTTAATTTAGTTTGAAATATAATTTTAATAAACAGTTTTTTAGAGTAATCTAGAAAGCTGTTTTTTGTTAATAATAGGTATAATAGAGTCCTTTAAGAATTAGAATCCTTAAAGGAATATTCAGTACATTCGGATAACGATAAGCTTTATTCAGAATTAAATTTTTATTATGAAAATATATACATCTTTATTTCCTCCTATTAAAGGAGAAATTGGACCAAAAACAGAAGTGAATGAATCTAAGTGTAAAACATGTAATAGTTTATTAGAGAGTAATTTTTATAAAAAAATTGAATATGTTTTTGATGATTGGAATGGGGAAGATTTAGTAAAAGGAATAGGTTGTTATTTAGTTTCTGATAGATTAAAAAGAATCTTAGAGGATAAAAAATTAAAGGGGATTAGTTTTAAGGAAATTATAGTAACAAAAGGAGATTATTTCAAATTCAAATCAAAAGCTTATCAGGAAGAAATCCCCAGTTTTTTTGAAATAGTAATAGTTGGAACCTCTAAGGGGCCTGATACTTGGTTTAAAAAGGGAGATATTTGTAATGAATGTAATAAACCATCATGGGCAATTTCTACTGAAGGAATCAAAGCTATGGTAAAATCACAGGATAATCAGGATGTTATTCCGAGGCAAGTTTATAGAGATTCTTGGAATAATGAAGATGCTTTTAAGTTAGAAGACCCTGCTGATCCAATTTTTACGGAGAATTTTATAAATGTGTTAAAAGAATCTAAAGTAAAAGATGTAACATACAAAGAAGCTCAATGGGTGTAAGAAAGATAACAGAATTTCTGGAAGATTTTTAAAATTAAAAATAGTAAAGAAAAGCCATAGTATAGGTACTATGGCTTTTTTGCTTTAGAGCGTTTGGCCTAATAAATAATTACCTTTAGAACAAAAAAGTATTATTGAATAACATGACTTTTTAAGACCTCCTAAGTCAGTTAAAGTAGATGTAAAAGTAAATTATAAAGGAAATGATGTTAGGCCTTCTAGTTTTGAAGTTTTATGGAAAATCAATGGAGAGCCTAAGCGATTAAAAATTTCAAATATTGAATAATATATAATGAGTTTAGATAAAAAATTTCAAGAACTATTTACTAAAATGGTAGAAATATCGTTTGAATATGTAAATAGAAATGTAAAAGAAGTCGAAGGAATATACATATATAACGCAATGGAAGGTGGGGAATATTGTTATAATGTATTTTATAAAATTAATAATAATATAGTTGAAAGCCATGAAGTAAATTTGGTATCAGAGGAACAGTACGATGTCTCTGATGAAAGATGTTTTGGGATGTTAGAGCTAGGTAGTGGTTATTTAGAAAACATTGAAAAACTATTTAAAAAGTCAGAAAGAAACATTCCTACGTTACTGAAAATGTTTTATAATCCGAAAACGGGTGAGTTTAATAATGATATAAGTTATGAGTTTAATTACTTAAACCATGAGGAGAGGATTGCAGAAGATGGATTTGAAGAATGGATTATTGAAGAAAAAAATAAATTAGCAGAAGTATAATTTTATATATTATTTAAGTAGTTTAAAAACAGTTTTTTGAAGCAATCTAGAAAACTGTTTTTTTGTTTGTTATAGTTGTAATAGAACCATTTCGGAATTAGATACAGAAAATGGAGGAGCAAAAGAAGATGATTTTGATGTTCTATTTAATGGTGAACGAGCTGATGAATACTTACTTGAGTAATGAATGAAAATGAATCGGACTATGATGACTTAACAGAGTATTTAGATTGTTCAGGAAATAAAACTGGTGGTTATGCTGAGTTTATCCAATCGGACCATCGATCAAGAGACGAAAATGGACATTTAGAATTTCAATTACTACAAATGGATGATGAATATGTTGAGTTTGATGACTATACGGATGTACCTCTTTTTATTCCTTATAAGGATCTATGCAACCTGAATTTCGACAATACTTACATTTATTGGGACTGTGATTAAACAATCCCAATTATTTAGAAGTCAATTATACTGAGATATTAATATTGTTTTTTATGGAAATTGATAACACCATTAGTAACAGTATTGGTATTTATAAAAGAGGTGTTTTCGGTGTCAAAAATAATTTTAAAATCACAGCTGTAATTTAATATTTCAAAAAAAGAACCATCACCAAAAATTTCAATTCCGAGGTTCTTTTTCAGGTAATTAATGCAGTTGTTACAAATGAGTTCATTGGCACTTAAAAATAAGTGGTAGCTCTTTTTTAAGGTTTTAAAAGTGACCTTATAAATTTCGGATTCAAATAATAATTTTTAAATTCAAAAGGACTTAAATTAACGCCAACAGAATATTATAAGAAAGGAATTTATGATAGTAAAAAAATGTGGTAATTTTTAAAGAGTTATAGTCTTTAACCTATAAATCTTCTAATTTGCAGGTTTTTTGTACAGTAGACTTATAGCTTGATTTCTTTATAATAAGTTTTATCGAATGATTTAAACTCGGGAAAAATACTAGAATAATATGAAATACTATACAATTAATTTAGATGCAAATAACTCTACTGCTTTTATTGAAGAAATTCAATCAAATATGTCAAAAGTAGGGAAAGAATTTTCTAAAGGAGAAAAAATTAAATTCAAAGAACCATTTTTTGAAGCGATTTATACTACTGAATCAGAGGGGTTTGCTGACGTATTAAGTGTCAGTCCTTTAATTGTAAATGAAAAAACAAAAAATATTATTGAAGCTACTGGAGTTTCAATGGAGTTTTTCGATATACTTTTAAAAGGAAAGAAAAGTAAAGTAAAAAAAACAGGCTATTTTATAATTAATATACTTAATAATATTAATGCTATAGACTATGAAAAGTCAAAAATTGAATTTTATCCAGAGACGGATATAATTAACTCAATGTCAAAATTGATATTGAATAATACAGTAAGTAGTAATGAGATTTTTAGTGTAGAAAAAATAAAAAGAGAAACTTTTATAAGCTCCAACATTAAAGAGCTATTAAAAGGTACTACTGGATTGACTTTTAAAGATTCTACTGAGTTTTCTAAAATATGAAAAAGATAAATTTTTATAAATTAAATTATTCTATAGATTTAAATGTAGTAGGTAAGATATACCGAAAAGAATTGAACTATCAGATACAAGAATTTGTTGATGCTGAAAATACAGATGAAGAAAGATTTAATTTATATGGAGGTGGAGATTCTAGTCATATTAGTAATGAATTAGATATGACTAAGTTTAAAACTCATAACAATGCAATAATGACTGACTTAATGAGTAGCTCTTTTTTTCGCAAGCAAGGGTGTTTTGTAAGTGATCGTTTTGTAGAATTATTAGAAAAATTTAATATCGAAGAAAGTAAAGTATTAGATTGTGTTATTACAAATAAAGAAAAAACATACAATTATAAAATATTAAGCGTTGTAGCTACTGCAGAAAATATAAACCTTGAAAAATCAATATTTAGAATAATTGAGGATTTAGTTTCTAATCCTGAGATAAAAGAAACTGGAGTTAAATTTAATTCTTTAGAAGGTTTGGCAGATAAAACAAGAGAAGTTTATTTTGAAACAGATGGAGAATTTAAAATAGAACCAATAACAGTTATTTTAAATAAGGAAACAGATTTGTTTCAGTCTGAATTAGACTATAAAATTTTAATTTCCGAACGCTTAAAAAATAAAATAGAAGAATCTGGTTTAACAGGTTTTGATTTTGAAAGAAGTGAGGTGAAAACGGAGTTTTACGAAGATTT
>JABSPO010000165.1 GCA_013214625.1 Flavobacteriaceae bacterium | reverse complement strand
CGCCACCCATAGCAGTCATTCCACCTACAACACCAGTTTGTAGTTCTTCTTCTGTTGCAACTCTAATAGATAAAACAGATACTGAAAACATTAATGTTTTTCCAGCCATAGGATGATTGTAATCAATGATTACTTCATCGTCAGTGAAAGATTTAACCATAACTTGTACAGTTTCACCTTGTTCACCTGTTCCATATAAGCTCATACCTTCAGCAATTTCAATTCCTGCGAATTGTTCTTTAGGTAAAGTTTGGATTGCATCATCTTTGATTTCTCCATACGCTTCTTCTGGTTGAACTAAAACGTCTGCTTCATCATTCACATTCATTTCGATTACTTTTTTCTCTAATCCTGGAATAATTTGACCTTTTCCAATGATAAATTCTAATGGTGCAGCACCGACATTTGTATCGAGTTGCTCATTAGTATTCGCATCTTTTAAAGTATATTCTATACTTATAACTTTTGACATAAGTCTCCTTTTTATTAATTTATTGTAGATAGATTTTTATAAGCTATTTTCGCTTCTTTTGACTCTGGGTACACATCTATAAGTGTACTATAAAAATTAGCAGCATTATCTAAGTCATTTACTTTCTCAAATGAAATAGCACTATGTAAAAGTAATTTAGGCATATACGATGCTTTATCGTATAAGGTTGCCGAAATTTTATAATGCCTTATTGCGTCATCATATTTTTTACGATAGTACCAAATCTCACCGAGATAAAAGTTGTTTTCCGCCGGTTTATACTTAGCAGCAACTAAGCTTTCAAACATTGGAATCGCTTTTGTAAAGTGATCTATTTTAAATAAAGCTTTTGCTTTAACCATCATCCCTTTTTTATCATTAGTATTCAAAGTTTTAGCTTTAATTTTACTATTAGTTTTTTTGTTTAAGCTTTTCTTAAAGGCTGTAAATTCTTTTTTTGTAATAAATTGTTTCATATTTTTTCTAAACTCACGCTCAGAAATATAATTTGCATTGATTTTGTTTACCGATTTGGTAAGTTCTGAAATTGCTAATTTAAGTGCTTCAATATTTTTTAAATTTTCTGCGGACATTTCTTCTTGTATCGTTAAAATTTGTTGGGATACTTCTTTTGTTGTATTTAAATCCAATACTAAATTGTTTAATTTTATAACTGTTCTATTTAATTTGGCACTATCACCTTCATAAATAGATTCTAAACCATCTAAACGTTGATTTACAGAAGTAACAGTAGATTTAACATCTTTTACTTTTGAATCAATTGATCCCAGTTTTTTTTTATTGGTTAAAATGTGTTTTTCAGTATTGGTAAGACCGTATGGGTTTTTTGAGTTTAAATTACCAGCTCCAAAAGCTGAAACTTGTTCAGCTAATGAATATGTAACTAGTAATAACGTTAATAAGAATATTTTTCGCATAAATTAATTATGGTAAGATTTTGTATTCAACTCTTCTGTTTTGTTTCCAACAAGTAGAATTTTTATCTGAACAAACTGGGTTACTTTCACCAAATGAAATCATAGAAATATCATCAGCAGAAATACCATCATCAATTAATGATGTTTTAACAGATAAAGCTCTTTTTAAACCTAAAGCATAATTATACTCATCCGTTCCCCACTCATCTGAATTACCTTCAAGTTTAATCTTGATTTTACCAGCTAATACTGATAACTTGTTTGCATTAGACTTAGCAACATCTCTGTTTTCTTCATTTAATGTAAATTTATCGAAATCAAAGTAAACTACATCAATTAGTAAGTTTTTGATTGCATTTGCAGTCATTGATTCTGAATCTGACATAGAGTCTTGATTCATATTGTTTGCATTCATTGCATCCAAGTTAGATTCTGAAGACTTTTCTGTTTTATTCATCTTTGCTTCATTCATTTCTGTAGATTTTTGAGAACACCCAGTAAATAATAGTACTGATGCCAAAACAGAATACGCTAAAAATTTTTTCATAAAATAATCCTTCGTTAAAATATTAATAATTCTACTAAAAACAAACTTAATAATTTATTATCGTAGGCCTATTACCAATCAATTGACTGAATTCGCCCTTTATCCAATGAAAATAGGTGCACTTTGTCAAAATTTAACCGTATTATCCCCACAGAACTTTTGTCTTTAAAGTTTTTTATAAATAAAATACTTTCTCCATCACTTGAAAATTTAGGAAATTGATTCACTCCTGTTACTGTAAGTTTTTTAATATAATCACTTCTGGTTGAAATTAAAAACAGATTAAAACTTCTCTTATTAAACTGAGAATTTCTATCTCTGCTTGTATAAACAACTTTATCATTAAACGTACTTACAGATGAGTTATTGCTTCCATGATAAACCAAACGTTCAACCCCTCGTCTTCCAATGGTTTTTGAGAAAATATTAGGTCTGCTTAATCTGTCACTTACAAATACAATTTTTTTATCATTATCAATAAAATGAGCTCCTACATCAATTCCTTTATAAGAAGTAACTTTAATTTGTTTTTTTGTTCTTAAATCCAAGATATATACATCAGGCTGGCCATCTGGGGCTGCTGTGATTAAGAGTTTATTTCCATCAGAACTTACATCAGAAGCTACAATCATTCCATCACTGTCAAGTATTTTTACCATTCTTTTCGTATAAATATTAATTTTGTATAAGGTAGGTTTTGAATTTACATATCGCGTAAAATAAAAAGAATCTTGTTTTTTATTTGCCCACTTAGGAAAGATATTAAGTCCCCCTGTAATAATTGTTTTTTTATAACTTAAAGTATAATCAGAAATTATTATATCACTTTGTTTTGCTTTTTTATAAACAGAATAAATAACAAACTTATCCATCCATGCAATTGAGGGTGCATTCATATAAGCATTCGTAGCAATTGCTACTCTGTGCGCTAAAAAGACGTGTCTGTTGATATTAGAAGTAGTAAAGGTTTTGCTTAAAACTAAGTTCTTTGCATTTACGTCATATAATTTTGTTTTTAAAACAATTCCACCAAAAGCAGATTCTTCAAAATTAACATTTAAAAACAAATCAACCTTTTTTCGTCCCAAATAAATGTAATCCGCATTATTTGTCATGCTTACTTTATACGTATCATCTATTACATCAAAATGCCCACTAACATCTAAATCTTTTTGAATGATTTTAGTGATTTTATATAACATAGACTCATTTAAGGCACCTTGTGCAGAAGAAATAAGTATGCTGGGTTTAGAGTTTGATTTTTTAACAATTTCCATACTTACGTCTGCTGAAAATACGCAAGAAAACATGAAGAGTAAAATTAATATTATTTTTTTCATTTTTGTCCTTTAAATGATTGTTTAAGTGTTTTTAGTTCTTTGATTTAAATATTACTTCAATTTGGGTTTTACTTCCCTTAGTATAAGCAGGATAAAGCTCAAGTTTTTGATTTTGTAAAAATTCTTTTAAGGCTAGATCAAACGTTTCATCTCCAGATCCTTTAATAATACGGTAATCAAAACTCCCAGAACTGGTAATTGTAATAAGTACACTTGCATATAATTCATCAAATGTAATGACATTGTTCCAACGCTGTCCTAACATTTCATAAATTTTTGAATAATAAGGGTCTTTGTCGTACTTAGAATCCATAGATACATTCGCGCGTGATTTAACAGTCACATCATCTAAGATATTACTTACTTTAATATTTTCAGATTTTTTTTGTTTTTCAAAATTACTTCTAAAACGGCTTGAAACCAAAGATTTTTTGACATTAATGACTTCTTTTTTCTCTACTTTTTTGGCTTTTGTTTTTACGTTTGAAAATAAGGATTTTAAATCAGCAGTTTTTGTAATACTTACAGATTTAGACTTTTCGACAATTTTTTCTTCTTTTTTGATAACTTTTTTAACAGGTTTGGAGGTAGATTTTTGAATTTTTTGTGTATTGTCTACAATTATTTCTAACTGTAAAACAGTATTTTTTTGCATTGCATCAATTTTTTTACTTTCATTTTCACTTAAATAAAAAAGAATTGAAACTATGCAAAATAAATAAATGATAAAAGAAATAAGGCCCGAAAGAAAATAACTTTTTTCACTAGTATGAAGGTTCAGTCTTGGCATTTTAACCATCAGTAATTAAAGAAACTTTAGTAAAACCAGCTTCTTTAACAGATTTTAAAATAAAAATAACATCATCATACATAAGCGTTTTTTCTGCACGTATATGAATGGGAGTATTTTTATCTTTGTTTTGCGAAAATAAAATAAAATTATCTGCAAAACTCTCTATTGGGTATTTGTTTTTATTAACGCGTACTATACGCTCTTTTGTTACAATGATATTGATTTTTGTACTCTCACTTACTTGTCTGGATTTACTTCCACGAGGTAAATTAACACTTTCTTCAAATTCAATAACAGGTGCAGTTACCATTAAAATAGCAAGCAAAACCAACATAACATCAACTAAGGGTGTTACGTTTAATTCTGGTTTATTATTATAATCATACATGACTAACCTTTTGCTACTAAAATATCACATTGTGCCTTTAAATAAATATTTAACTCATACACTTTTCTAACCATAATTTGATGGAAAGTATAAGCAAATACAGCCACAAATATTCCAGCAGCAGTAGCAACTAACGCTTCAGAAATAGCAGGTGCAATAACAGAAAAAGCAACTTTAGCTTGAGAAGAAAGAAGTGCAAATGATTCTAAAATACCAACAACAGTACCAAATAAACCAATAAAGGGTGAGGTAGAAGATATTATGGACAACCAAGATATACCTTTTGAGGCATCTCTAATAATTGATATTTCACAAGCATGTAAAATGGGTTTTGAATTGGTTATATTATTTGTACATTTTGTTAAAGCAGAAAAAGGACTCAAAGAGGAATCTCTTGAGGTTAACATTTCTAAAGATTTTTTTTCATTAGAAATCATAGAAGTGACTGCTTGGAATCTGTAAATAAATATCCAAAAAACAAGTATCAAATAAGTAGATAGGACAGCAAACACAATAAATGTGATTGCTGTACTATTACTAAAATAATTAAAAATAGTATCTATCATTAGCTTACGCGAATGAATTGATTCTAGCTTCAACAGCAGCTATTGAAATATTAGCATCAGAAACAGAATTAACTAATTTCTTCGCATCTTCAATTGCTTTGGCAGCTGATGAATCTTCACCGTGAGTTAAAGAAACTGCACCGTCAACTAAAACGTCAACAGCAGATTCAGAAACTTTAACATGTCCCCAGTTAATAGCAACTGCTTCAGTAGCATCTGCTTTTTCAATAATAATTACACCTACGCTTAAAGAAGAAACCAATGACGCATGACCTGGTAAAACACCAAACTCTCCCTCTTTTCCAGGAAGAGTTACTGTTTTAACGTCATCGTTAAAAATTTCTCCATTAGGTGTAACAATTGATAATCTAATTGTATTCATATTGTTACCTTAATGGTTATTTCATACCTTCAGCTTTAACAAGAGCTTCTTCCATAGAACCAACCATGTAGAAAGCAGCTTCTGGAAGCTCATCGTATTTACCGTCTAAAATTCCTTTAAACCCAGCAATTGTGTCTTTTAATTCAACATATTTACCAGGAGTTCCTGTAAAGATTTCTGCAACGAAGAATGGTTGAGATAAAAATCTTTCGATTTTTCTTGCTCGTGTAACTACCATTTTATCTTCTTCAGATAATTCATCCATACCAAGAATTGCAATAATATCTTGTAAATCTTTATATTTTTGAAGTACAGATTGTACCCCTCTTGCAGTATCATAATGCTCTTGACCTAAAATATCTGCAGATAATATTCTTGAAGATGAATCCAATGGATCAACTGCAGGATAAATACCTTTTTCAGCAATTTTACGGTTAAGAACTGTTGTTGCATCAAGGTGAGCAAAAACAGAAGCAGGAGCTGGATCTGTCAAGTCATCCGCAGGTACATATACCGCTTGAACAGAAGTAATAGAACCTTTATTAGTAGACGTAATTCTTTCTTGTAACTTACCCATTTCTGAAGCAAGTGTTGGTTGGTAACCAACAGCTGAAGGAATTCTTCCTAATAATGCAGACATTTCAGAACCTGATTGTGCAAATCTAAAAATATTATCAATAAACATTAATACATCTAGACCTTTTTCATCTCTAAAGTACTCAGCCATAGTAAGACCTGTTAAAGCAATTCTATTTCTAGCACCTGGAGGCTCAGACATTTGACCGTAGCACAGTGCAACTTTATTTAAAACGTTAGAATCTTTCATCTCGTAATAAAGGTCATTTCCTTCTCTAGTTCTTTCACCAACACCAGCAAATACAGAATAACCAGAATGTTTAAATGCAACATTGTGAATTAATTCCATAATAATAACTGTTTTACCAACACCAGCACCACCGAATAGTCCTACTTTTCCACCTTTAGAATAAGGAGCAAGTAAATCAACTACTTTGATACCAGTTTCAAACATTTCAGTTTTAGTTGTTAATTCTTCAAATTCTGGAGCATCTCTGTGAATTGACCATCTAGGAGTATCTTCTGGAACTGGTTCACCACCATCAACGGGCTCTCCAATAACATTAAAAATTCTACCTAATACAGCATCCCCAACAGGAACTTTAATAGGTCCTCCACTAGCAATACATTCTTGACCTCTAGTTAATCCCTCAGTCATGTCCATAGCAATCGTTCTAACTCTACTGTCACCTAAGTGAGCAGCAACTTCAAGAACTAATCTATCTTGTGTTTTATCAGCAAGTGTAACTTCAATTGCTTCATTAATTTCTGGTAAGTACCCGTCGAATTCAACATCAACAACTGGTCCCATTACCTGAATAATTTTACCTTTCATATGCACGGCTCCTTTATATTATTTTAGTGATTCAACACCAGAGATAATTTCAATTAACTCTGTTGTAATCGCAGCTTGTCTAGCTTTATTATATTCAATTGTTAACGCGTCAACTTTTTCTTTTGCATTCTTAGTAGCTGCATCCATAGCTTGCATACGCGAACTATGTTCTGCTGCTAAAGAATCTATAAGAGAATAATACATATTAAAATCAATGTATTTTCCAGTTAATTCATTTAACACTTCTTCATCATCATCTGGTTCAATTTCTAACATTGAGCTTGATTCTTCATTCGCTTCAACATCGTCTAAAGAAATAGGCAATAAAGTTCTTACTTTTAACTCTTGAGTTAACATATTTTTAAAACCGTTATATACTAATATAACTTTATCTGTTTTCCCAGAAGTAAAATCTTCTACAACATCTTTTATAAAATCAGAAGCTTTATCGTAATCAGGTGCAGCAGATAAAGTTGAAATTTTTTGTAATAAATCAATCTTTTGGAAAGTAAAGTAATCAACACCTTTTCTTCCAGAAGCTCTTAGTCTTACAGTAACACCTTTATTTGCATACTCTTCCATAAGTTTTACAACAGTTTTAATAGTAACCATATTAAAACCACCACAAAGACCTTTATCAGCAGTTACGAAAACGATATCTACTGTTTTAGGATTGTCATTTTGAAGAAAAGATTTTGACGTATTTCCTCCATCTTGAACTTTGTTAACTCTATTTGCAATTTCACTTAATACATCATTAATTTTAACAGAATAAGCTCTTGCCTGTTGAGACAATTGTCTTGTTCTAGTTAATTTAGCAGACGATACTAATTTCATTGCATTAGTAGTTTTCTGAGTATTCTTAACACTTCCAATTTTAGTTTTTATATCTTTTAAGTTAGCCATTGACTATCCTTATTTTGCACTGAATATAGTATTAAACTCTTCTAATGCCGCTTTTAATGCTGATTCAGTATCGTCATCTAATTTTTTCTTAGATTTAATATCTTCTAAAACATTTGGATATTTTTGCTCAATAAAAGGGTGTAATTCTGATTCGTATCTAACAACATCAGCTACAGCTACGTCATTTAAATACCCTCTAGTTCCAGCATAAATAATACAAATTTGTTTTTCGATTACTAAAGGAGCGTTAACACCTTGTTTAAGTACTTCGACCATTCTTTGACCAAGTTCAAGTTCTTTTCTTGTATTTTCATCAAGATCAGAAGCAAACTGTGCAAATGCTTCAAGCTCTCTAAATTGTGCAAGTGTTAATTTTAACGTACCAGCAACTTGTTTAGTAGCTTTAATTTGTGCAGCTCCACCAACTCTTGAAACAGATAAACCAACATTAATAGCAGGTCTAATTCCAGAGTTAAAAAGGTTAGTTTCTAAGAAGATTTGACCATCTGTAATAGAAATAACATTTGTAGGAATATATGCAGCAACATCTCCCGCTTGAGTTTCAATAATAGGTAATGCAGTCATAGAACCACCACCTAATTCATCATTTAACTTAGCAGCTCTCTCAAGTAATCTTGAGTGAAGGTAAAATACATCCCCTGGGAATGCCTCTCGACCTGGAGGTCTTCGTAATAATAAAGACATTTCTCTATAAGCTACGGCATGTTTTGTTAAATCATCATAAACGATTAAAACGTGTTTACCATTATCTCTAAAGAATTCTCCAATAGTTACAGCAGTATATGGTGATAAAAATTGTAAAGCAGCTGAATCAGATGCAGATGCATTTACAACAATAGAATAATCCATTGCTCCAGCTTCTTCAAGTGTTCTAACAACAGTAGCTACTGTTGAAGCTTTTTGCCCAATTGCAACATAAATACAAATTACATCTTGATCATGTTGATTAAGAATAGTATCAATAGCAACAGTTGTTTTACCAGTTTGTCTATCACCAATAATAAGCTCTCTTTGACCTCTTCCAATAGGAACAAGTGCATCAATAGCTTTGATACCCGTTTGTAATGGTTCATGAACTGATTTTCTAGCCATAATACCAGGTGCTTTTTCTTCAACTACTCTATGTTCAGTTGCAGTAATAGTACCTTTACCATCAATTGGTTCACCAAGTGCATTTACAACTCGACCAATCATAGCATCTCCAACTGGAGTTTCTAAAATCTTACCAAGTCGTTTACAAGAACTACCTTCTCTAAGTCCAGTTCCTTTACCAAGAACAACAATACCAACTGAAGACTCTTCTAAGTTAGAAGCAAGTCCTCTTTCGCCATTATCAAACTCAACAATTTCTCCAGCCATTACATTTTTAAGTCCGTAAACTTGAGCAATACCATCTGCATAAGAGATGATTTTACCAGTTTCGTTAACGTCTACATTTAATTCAAAATTATCAATTCGCTCTTTTATGATCGAAGAGATTTCATCTGCTTGAATCTTTGTACTCATTCAAATTCTCCTTTATTAAGTTCTAAACTGCTTTTAAAATATGATCAATCAATTGAGACTTAAGTCTTGCTTTTGAGAAAGAAATCTCAACA
>JABSPO010000164.1 GCA_013214625.1 Flavobacteriaceae bacterium | reverse complement strand
TAATAAAGTTATCATTCTTGACCTTAATGATGATATTATTCCTTTTCCAGCAGGATTTATCGAAGATGATGATGAATTTCACATTTCAACAGAAAGAAGGTTACTTTATACTTGTATGACTAGAGCTAGAAACAAACTTTATCTTTTTTCTAGCGACAAAGACAATCCATCAAGATACTTAAAAGAAATAAACGAAAGTTTATTAGATGATATAAGCCCAAAAAGTTCTTCAAAAAGAACTTATAATGATGACTTACCTTTTTAAAAATTAACTATGAGTTTAAAACCAAACTATATAGAATTTCAGAATGAAATAAAACAAAGAGAAATCGAGTGTTTAATTCATTTTACGCCAACCATTAATTTATTCAGTATTTTAGAAAATAATGAATTAATGAGTAGAGCGAAATTGGAAAATTTAGATATTGAGCAATTTGACATTTTAGATTATGTACAATTTACAGATGATGTAAGGTATGACGACAAAAATTATATTAACCTTTCTCTTTCAGGTCCAAATACCTTTTTATTTTCAAAATTTAGACAAAAAACTAAAGAAGACTTTACTATAAATTGGTGTGTAATTAAAATAAATCCAAAACACATTTACGATAGTGAAACTCTTTTCGCAATTACAAACGCAGCTTCAAATGCAGCTAAAAGACAATACGGAATTTCGGGAGATTTGGATAAATTCAAAATTCTTTTTACAGAACAATTAAACATTAATGCTTATAATGGAGTTCGCACTATTTCCAGAAATTCAGCTCACTCAAAATATCCAACTGATGTACAAGCAGAAATATTAGTCAAAGATAAAATTTCGTCAGATAGTATATTGTCTGTTTGCTTTGAATCGGAAGAAAAAATGGCAGAAGCAAAAGCAGCTATGTCTTCTTTTGATACGAGTAAATTTGTTGTTGATAAAGAAATATTTTCACCAAATCGTTCTATATGAAAGCAGAAACAAAATATAAAGGCAGCTTAAAACTTGCAGCTATAGGAGATGCTTTAGGTTGGATGACTGAATTTGAAAAAAGTCAAGAAACATTAAAGAAAAAGTTCGGAACTGATTACATCAACTCTTTTCACGATTGGGAAAAAAATGTTGGTGGTAGATTTTACGGCTATGTAGATAAACTCAATTCAGGTTCGTATTCTGATGATACTCAATTGTTACTTTCAGTTGCCCGCTCAATTAATAAAGACGGTTTTTTAGACCAACAATATTTTGCGAAAAAAGAACTGCCAAATTGGTTGCTTTATTCCAGAGGTGCAGGAAGAACTATTAAAAATGCAGCACGAAAAATAGAAAGAAAATCTGCAAGTTGGAATAATAACTTTTTCACATTTAAAGCAGGAAAAACAACAATCGATTATCGAGAAAGCGGAGCAAATGGTGCTGCAATGCGAATACTACCAATTGCATTAGCAAATTTTGGAGAGCCAGATAAAATTAAAGAAGAAATTTTCGGGAATAGTATTATAACTCACGGACATCCTAGAGCAATTTTAGGAGCAATGTTATATGGATATTCAATTGACACTATTTTAAGATTTAATCCAGAGAATTTCAATTACAAAAACTTCCTAACTGAACTAGGAAAAGATATTCATCAAAAATTTTCCATCGGATTTTTAGATAACCCTAAATTAAAAAGTTGGGAAACCGAATGGAATAGAACATCAAAACAACCTTTTAGATTACTATTCAAATCAATCATTGATGAAACCCAAGAGTATTTAAGAACAGCTTATAAATTAATTACCAATAACTCATCTGATTTTGATGCCTTAACTAAACTTGGTTGTTACAAAAAAGAGACAAAAGGTTCAGGTACTTCTACTGTAATCGCAGGTATTTATTTGGCTTGTAAGTATTCTAATGAACCTCTAAAAGGAATTGAACAAGCTGTAAATTCAATTGGAACAGATACAGATAGTATTGCAGCATTTGCAGGTGGTTTAATTGGAGCTTTACACGGACAATCAATTATTCCTTCAAAATGGAAAAACGCGCAAGACCTCGATTATATTGATGCAATTTCAATTCGCTTACTTGAAATTTCAGAAAGTCGAGCAGAATCTAAAAAGTCATTAAAAAATGAAAACCTTAAATCTATTTCAGATATTGAAAATGATAGTTATGAAATTAAGGACAAAGTATATCTTGAAACTTTAGGAGAAGGAACAATAAAAGCTATCGATAGACAAAAAACATTAACTAGAGGCAAGTACAATCTTATTTTAGATGTCGAATTTGAAGTTGGACAGTTTTGTCGATTTGCGAAATTATTAAGCATAGAAAAAGAAAATAAAGCTGAATTATTTACCGAGAGTTTGGAAAAGGAAGTAAACTTATGGGATGGACTTAATTTGGATTACAAATCAAAAGAACGGATTGAAAATTTTATGGAATCATTAAACGAAACTGATAAAAAAGAATTTAAGGCAATAATAAAGCTGATTGAAAAAAGAGACCAACGCTAAAAACCCATACACATTTGTAATTCGCTACAGCCAACGCTACGCCAAAAATCACAAAAGAGTATGTCTTGTCAACGCTCAATTCCGAACTAAATAACAAACATTTGGAAACCAAGCTGAAGGTGAAACACCATGCACAACAACGTGTATAAAACATAGCTATTATAGGCTTTACGAGAGGTTTGTTTATATTTAAACTTTCGCCAAATCTTTTTTATTTGACTTTTATAAAACGACAAGCTAAAACAAAAGCTCTTAGTATGTGTCGACACAAAAATCCGCTGATTTTCTACCCCGCACTATTCATTGCTAAACGTTGGCAAAAATTAGAGAAAAATTGCATAAAATTAAATTATAAAATCAAAGGAGTGAACCATGTATATAACTAAAATAAAAATTCAAAATTTTCGATTACTCAAAGAAACAACTCTTGAATTAGGCGAAAAGGAGAAAAAGGATTTAACTCTATTAATTGGAAGAAATAATAGTGGGAAAACATCTTTTATAATGGCTTTTGATAAATTTTTCAAAAATAAAAACATTGATTTTAATGACTTTTCAATGGATTTGCGAAGTAAATTACTCAATATAGATGATGAAACCAACGTAAATGACTTTGCGATTAGATTAATACTTGAAATAAAATATACGAAAGAAGACAATCTGGAAAACTTATCTAATTTCATGCTAGATTTAGACACAGATAACAATTTTGTTAAAATTCTATTTGAATGCACCGTTGATAAAAGAAAGTTACTCGACGAATTGTCAACAATATCAGAAAATAAAGAACGATTTATTGAGAAATATCTACAAAACTACCTGAACTATGATGTATATGCTTTTGAAAACTATGACAATATAGTAAATGAAAGAAACTTATTAGTTAACAAGGAATACAACATTGCAAAAAGCATAATAAATTATGAAGTAATACACGCAAAAAGAGAAGTTGCAAGTTCCGAAGATAGTAGTCAAGGAAAAAAAGTTTTATCATATTTATCTGCAAAATATTTCGACCAAGACAATAAAATTTCATTTGATGAACTGAACAAAATCAATTCATCAATATTGGAAATGGATAAAACTTTAAATGATCAATATGAAAATTACTTCTCGTCTTTTCTGAATAATTCTAAAAACTTTCTGGGTTTAAAAAATCTAAAAGTTGTTTCAGATCTGCAATCACAAGAGATTCTAAAAAACCATTCAAAGATTGTTTATGGTGAAAATGATAATTATTTACCTGAACATCTTAATGGATTAGGGTATATGAATATTTTGTATCTATTGTTAAATATCGAAATCAAAAAAGACCATTTCATCAATAATAAAAAAGATATTAACCTTTTGTTTATCGAAGAACCAGAAGCTCATACACATCCACAAATGCAGTATGTTTTTATTGAGAAAATAAAACAAACCCTCAAAGACATAAATAAAGGATTTGTAAAAGAAAATGATTTTGATACGAAGAAAATATTTGAAACTTTAATATCTGAGCAGGTAATAAATGATGACGGATTAATTCTTGATGTTAGCAAGTTAAAATCTAATTTTTTAAGCCTTGAAAAGAGCGAAATTGACAATATCCGAGAAATATTGAAATCCCCTGAAAATTTACAAATGTTTCTTTCTTCACACTCTTCACATATTGTTAAAAGATGTGATTTTAAAGACATTCACTACTTTAAACAAATTGTTAATGAGAAAAATATTGAAATTAAAAACTTCTATACTACATTAGAAAGCAGATATGGTGATGAAAAAGATAATTTTAATTTTCTAAAACAATATTTAACAATAAGCTCATCTGAATTATTTTTTGCTGAAAAAATAATATTTATTGAAGGAATATCAGAAAGTTTATTATTGCCATATTTTATAGATAAATTTGATAAAGAGAGTGAATTAAATTTGTCTTCACAAAATATTTCAATTCTTGAAGTTGGTGCAAATTCTAGAGTTTTCAAATATTTTCTTGAATTTCTAGGAATCAAAACCTTAATTATTACTGATATTGATACAACAAAGAAAACAATTATACCCCAAAAGAAAGACTCAACAAAAACAAGAACAACGTATCCTGCACATTGTGTTGAAAGTGCAACTCATACAAGTAATTATTCTTTAAAATATTATCTTGATGCACCTGAAATTAAAAATGAAGTTGAGTTTAATGAATGGTTTACAAAATTGAAAGCAGATAAATTACATGATGATACTTCTTTTATAAAATTATCTTATCAAATTGAAGAAAATAGTTATCATGCAAGAAGTCTTGAAGATGCATTTATAAAAGCTAATATTAATAATTTAGAAAAACACAAAGTCAAACTTCAAGATTTTGACTTTAAAAGTGATGCAGATATTTATGAACTAACAAAGAAAGTTTTAAAAGAATTTGACAAATCAAACTTTGCCTCTTCTATTTTGTATTTAGCATTAACAGAAGATACAGAATGGAATATTCCGCTATACATAAAAAAAGGATTGGAATGGATAGCAAAAAATTAACACCAAGAGAAGAAATAGAAAAATGCATTAAGGAAAAACAAAATTTTGTTCTTCAAGGTGGTGCAGGTAGCGGAAAAACGGAAACATTAAAACAAACTTTGGGATTTATATCTCAAAAATATCCTGATAAAAAAGCTGCATGTATTACTCATACTAATTTAGCCGCTGCAGAAATTGCATCAAGAGTTGGTAAAAGTTATACTATTTCAACAATACATTCATTTCTAAATGATTTGATTAAGGATTTTAAAATTAATATTCATCAAGTTGTTTTTGAAATATTCAAACTAAATAAAGTAGAACGTAAAGAATTAAGTTTTTATGACGGTGATGAGAGATTGCAGAAAAAAGAAGAGCATAAAAATTATAAAAAACTTTATGAAAAATATGGTAAACAACTGTTCAAGATAAAAAAAGAAAGCATTGGTAAAGTAGTTGGAAAGCCTGAATATGATAAAAAGCCAGTAAGTTTCAATGATAAACTTAATACTAAAATAGAAAATCTCAATCTTGAAATAGAAGGTATAATTGCAAAGACAGATTATAAAGATAAAAACAAAGTCAAATATAATGAAACAAAATTTGACAGCTTAAAGAATTTGACTTTTGGGCATGATAGTTTGCTAACTATTTCGCATTTATTATTTGGGAAATATGATTTATTGGGAAAAATATTAAATGATAAATTTGATTTTATTTTTATTGATGAGTATCAAGATACTAATGAGCAAATAATAGATGTTTTTTTAAACAGTATCCCTAATACAAACAAAACTATTGTTGGTTTTTTTGGTGATTCTATGCAGGGGATTTACGATGACGGCATAGGTGATGTGAATTCTTATATTTCGTCAGGGCAATTAATTAAAATTGAAAAAGAAGATAATTTTAGATGTTCTGAACAAGTAATTAGCTTTATCAATCAATTTAGAAATGATGATTTAAAACAAATAGTTGCATTAAAAAAAGATGAAACAATTGAGCATAGACAAGGTTTTGGGAAATTATATTATTCAATATATAATGATAAAAAACCAAACTCACACAGTAATTCTGATGATAAAGAAAAGTATTTATCTATTTTAAACTCATTAATAAAAGAAGTAGAGAAAGAAAACAAAGGGTTTAAAAAATTGATGCTTACGAATAAATCAATTTCAATTGAAGTTGGCTTTAGAGAATTATATAGAATATTTGATGACAGATATTTAGACGTAAAAGATGAAATAGAAAAGGTTTTATCTCGCATACAAATGATTGATTTAGCAGAACTTTTTTGTGCCTATAAAAACAACAGATACAATTTTGTTATTTCCGAATTAAAAAACGCAGGATTTGTCATAAAATCTATAACAGATAAAGCTCGAATTAAAGAGTGTTTTGAAAAAATATTAAAACCTGACTGTAGTGCAATAGAGGCTATTGAAATTGCTTTTGAAAATAAACTTATTAAAAAGTCAGAAGCTTTTTCAAATTACGAAAATAGAAAAGATGAAAGGCTAAAAGAATTTAAAAACAATAAAGAATATCAAGGCTTCAAGAAACTTTTCAATGAAGGACATAATACTTTTAGTAAAATGTCAAAAGAGAAATCAGATTTTCACAAAGAAAAGTTTGAAGAACTTGAATATTTACTAAAAGAAGAAAACTTTTATACTGACATATTCTCTGAAAAGCTGAGTTTTAGTGAAGTTATCAATTATTATAAATACATAACAGAGCTAGAAGAGAATATTGAAGAAAAAGAAAAGATAGAATTCATGACAATGCACAAAACAAAAGGCTCTAGTATAGAGAATGTTATTGTAGTATTAGATGAGTATTTTTGGTCAAAATATGACTTTAAAACTATTTTCAATAATGAAACATCAGACAAAAAGTATGACAAAACTTTAAAACTGTTTTATGTAGCCTGCTCAAGAGCAAAATCAAATTTGATTAATGTTAGATTAATTCCAAATGAAGAAGAAGAAATTATAAAAAAGTATTTTACTGAATCTAAAAAGATTGAATTAGAATAAAAGTTACTAAAATAATAAGGGTGAAAACTAAAAAAGCCACTCAAATTGAGTGGCTTTTTGTATACTAAAAACAGCAATGCTGTTTATTCAAACTCTTTAAAAGTCTTTGTAATGATCGCTACACAATCTAATAATTGTTCTCTGGTCATTACTAAAGGTGGTGCAAAACGGATGATGTTACCATGCGTTGGTTTTGCTAGTAAACCGTTATCACGTAACTTCATACATATGTTCCAAGCCGTATCACTATCCTCTGTATCGTTAATTAATACAGCGTTTAATAATCCTTTACCTCTTACTAAAGTAGCTATAGAACTTGTTTCAATAAACTTGTTCATTTCAGCTCTGAATAGTTGTCCTAACTCTTCAGCGTTTTCAGCTAATTTTTCGTCTTTAACAACTTCTAAAGCAGCTATTGCAACTGCAGCAGCAACTGGGTTACCACCAAAAGTACTTCCGTGGTTTCCTGGTTGAATAACATTCATAATATTATTGTTAGCAAATACTGCAGATACAGGATATACTCCCCCACTTATTGCTTTTCCTAATATTAAAATATCTGGTTTCGCATCCTCATGATCTACACAAACTAATTTACCTGTACGTGCAATACCTGTTTGCACTTCATCAGCAATAAACAATACATTGTATTTGTTACACAATGTTTTTACTCCTGCTAAGTATCCTTCTTTTGGCACAAAAACTCCAGCTTCCCCTTGAATAGGTTCTACCATGAATCCTGCAATATTTTTATTGCCTTTAAAAACTTCCTCTAAAGCATCTAAATCGTCATATGCAATTTTAATAAACCCATTTGTAAAAGGTCCAAAGTTTTTTCTTGCTATAGGATCATTTGAGAAAGAGATAATTGTAGTTGTTCTTCCGTGAAAGTTATTTTCGCAAACTACTATTTCTGCTTTATTTTCAGCAATACCTTTTACCTCATAAGCCCATTTTCTACATAATTTCAATGCAGTTTCAACAGCCTCAGCTCCAGTGTTCATTGGTAAGATTTTATCAAATCCAAAAAGTTCAGTAGCATATTTTTCATACTTCCCTAACACATCATTATAGAATGCTCTTGAAGTTAATGCTAATCTCTTTGCCTGATCAACCATTGCGTTAACAATTTTCGGGTGACAGTGTCCTTGGTTTACTGCAGAATACGCCGATAAAAAATCGTAGTATTTTTTTCCTTCTACATCCCATACAAATACTCCTTCACCTTTAGTTAATACTACTGGTAATGGGTGGTAGTTGTGAGCACCATGCTTGTCCTCTAATTCAATTGCTTGTTGTGATGTTACTTGTTGTTCTAAAACAGCCATTTTTTAAATAATTTAAAATAAATAAAATAACCATTCCTTCTCTACCTTTATCCTTTCGAAGACTCGAAAATTCAGCGTGGGAGAGAAATCATCCCTGAAAGTTCTGCAAATTAATAAATCTTATTTGATTATTATAAAATTATATACAAAACCTACTAATTATGTGGTGTGTGGTTAGAAATTAATTTAATACTCTTATTTTATGAAGTTCTGTATTAGTTCACAAATTCTATCAGGTTGTTCTTCTTGAATAAAATGTTTTGCATCTAATAAATGAATATTTTCTGGAGCTATTTTCAACTCTTTTATAACAGCTTTACTTTGTGGCTTCCAATGTAAAAAAGGGTCTTCTTTCCCCCAAATGACCATCGTGGGGATATTTAATTCCGAAATCACTTTTTTATAATCTGGGAGGTTATGACAAGTACGTGAAAAGAAATAATACATTCCTTTTACCTTTCCTTCTAACAATGGCGTTTTATATCCGTTTAAGTCTTCTTCGGATAGCTTATTTTCAATTAACCCACCATTAAACAGCTGTTTTAAAAGAATCCTGTTTAGCAATTTATAGCTATATAATTTCATGATAATTTTCGTGAATACATTATTTCCGAAACGCATTGGAGGCTTAAATCCTGCTGCATAAATAACCGTATTCAATATCACCAAATTTTCGATTCTATTAGCGTGTTGTTTACAAAGTTCCCATGTCCACAAACCTGCGGCATCATGAAAAACATGAGTCCATTTATCAATTTTCAAATAATCCATTAAAGCTATTATCCGGTCAGCTTGTTTGTCTTCTGAATACAACTCATATCCCTTTGGAGAACTACTAGAACCAAAACCTAACATATCAGGGACTATTACTCTATATCCTGCTGACACCAGTAAAGGAATCATTTTTCGATACAACCAACCAGATGTAGGGATACCATGCAGTAATAACAATACTGGGCCCTGTCCTTCATCAATAAAAGAAATACTTCCTGCTATTGTTACAAACTGGTTTTGTTTTGCTCTATATTCCGAATAACTACTCATATTTAAGCTTACATGTGGTACACAAGTACGTGTTTTTGTCTAAAGTTATTTTATCTAATTTTCTAGCAACATCTTGGATGAATGTATTATATGTTTCTGTAGATGGGTTTCCATCGTTCCCTTTCATAAAGGCATAGTAATTCCCATCCCACTCTTCTTTCCCCCAACAATTAGGACAAATTCCCTCAGGAGATTTT
>JABSPO010000163.1 GCA_013214625.1 Flavobacteriaceae bacterium | reverse complement strand
ATTATCGGTCAGAGATCAAGCGAGACACCAAAATATAAAACAAACTGACGAGTACACACCCCGAGGAATGAAAAAAGCAGATGCACATATTCAAAATAGCGGAATCAAGTTTTAAAAAAAAAAAAAGGAAGGATTTCAGCACTATTTGTGTAATAGTGTAATTTTTACACGTAAACAATATGATTATCAGATAGTTGCGTCGTTACACTTTTCATTACACTTGCATTACACTTAGCATTACACTTTTTTATCCTCTATAAAAAGGTAATTACTACGAGAACAAATAAAAAAAGTAAGGATTTCAGCACTATTTGTGTAATAGTGTAATTTTTACATGTAAATAGTATGACTATCAACTATTTGCGTCATTACACTTTGCATTACACTTTTAAATAAAATGTAATTTCAACTTTAAAAGTGTAATAATTGATAACTATCGGAAAACAACCAACAGTAAACCAACAACAAGCAACAATGAGCTGTTGGTGTTGTTATTGTTTCTTTATGTATAGAATAACTGATTTTATTATACATAACAAAATAACATGTATAAAAAGATAGCTTTTGTTGTACACAACAAAATAACATGTATAAAAGTATTGGTCTTATTATACATGTTCAAGAGTACATGTATAATATTTGTATTTTTTTATACATGAAATCATGTACATGTATAAAAATATAGTATATTTATACACGCTAATAATATTCGCTTTTGTGAAAAACATAATAAAAAACTAATAATGCAGGAATTTAAAGTCCCATTACTCCCTCCAGCTGTTGACTGTGAGACCATAAATATATTAAAAGCCTTAAATAAGGCAAGTAGAGCACTAGGAGAGCTGAAAGGCGAAGTTTCAAAAATACCTAATTCACAAATATTAATAGATACACTCTCTTTGCAGGAAGCAAAAGATAGTAATGAAATAGAAAATATAGTAACAACAGATGATGATATTTATAAAGCATCTGTGGATGATGACATATCATCTATTACCGCAAAAGAGGCTGTAAATTATGCTAGCGCTTTAAAAATCGGATGGGATCGCATCAAAAAAAGAAAAATATTAACGATTAATGATATCATAAAGATACAAAGTTTAATATCTCCAGGCCACCCAGTAAGAAAAACTCCAGGTACCAATTTAAAAAACCCAAGAACTGGAGAAATTGTTTATACCCCTCCCCAGTCACATGATGAAATTATAAGGCTGTTTGGTAATTTAGAAAAATATATTAATGATTCTGATTTTCATGATATTGATAGTCTTATTAAAATGCCAATAATTCATTATCAATTTGAAAGTATTCATCCGTTTTATGACGGGAATGGTAGGACTGGTAGATTGATAAACATGCTTTATTTAGTACAACAAAATTTGTTAGATATACCGGTGTTATATTTAAGTAGCTATATAATAAGAAATAAAAGTGATTATTATAGACTGCTTCAAGAAGTTCGTACAAAAGGCTCTTGGGAAGAATGGATTATTTGGATGCTTAGTGGTGTTGAACAAACAGCTAAAGAAACGATAATTGTTGTAAATAAAATTAAAGAACTTATGGATCATTATAAAACAACGATTCGTGAAGAATATAGTTTTTATAGTCATGATTTAATTAATATAATATTCAAACACCCATATACTAAAATAGATTTTGTTGAAAGAGAGTTAGGTGTTCATAGACATACTGCAAGTAGTTATTTAAACCAACTTAGTAAATCAGGACTATTATACAAACATAAAATAGGTAAAAGTTACTACTATATAAATACGCCTTTATTGAAGATATTAAAAGAAAGGTAATTTATTTAATAGAGACTCTATCATAAGCGGTTTTTTACACTCTAAGTGGTTGGTGTAAAGAACCGTTTTTTTTATATACCAACACTTACAAACAAAGGGATTACTCATATACCTAGCACTGTTGGTACTTGTTGGCAACAATGTTGGTGAAATTGTTGGTTGTTGTATTACCTATAAAAGGTTATTTTGATACAAATTTAATTTTAATACCTCTTCTAAGTTTAAAGGTGTATCTATCTAAAGTACCATCTAAGACCTTTGTAAAGTGAGTGTTTTCGATAACATCGCCGACCAGAGTATAGTATTTACCAGCTCCAATAAGCTTTGTTTTATTCTCGGAATCATATTTATATCTAATTAGAAAATTTCGATTAACAATAGATACTGAAAAAGGACTTATATAATCTTTCATAATTAGACTGTTGGTCATTGTTGGTCATTGTTGGATGTTGTTGGTAACTGTTGGTAATCTCAAAACTGTTGACAGAGTACTAAAACCCCTATAAACAAAGGGCTACGCTTATTACATATTATTTACTGTTGGTTGTTGTTGGTCATTATTGGTGATTTTGTTTAAATCAAAGAAATACTGTTGCATTTCCTTAATCCTATCATACACCCCTATGTTGTTTTGTTGGTTACTACTGGATATATTTGTTTTCCTATTTTTTCAGGAGCTGGAGTTCCTTTATTATCGGTCAGAGATCAAGCGAGACACCAAAATATAAAACAAACTGATGAGTACACACCCCGAGGAATGAAAAAAGCAGATGCACATATTCAAAATAGCGGAATTAAGTTTTAAATAAAAAAAGGAAGGATTTCAACACTATTTGTGTAATAGTGTAATCCCTACACATAAACAATATGACAATGAAGCACTTACAGAGGTACATTTTACGTTATACTTTTAAATCATGGTGTAATTTTTACTTGAAAAAATGTACTAATTGGTAAAATGATTTGAGACATCTTATTGTAAAGTTCCCTAACTAAAAAAAACGTCTCCTTTTTTAAGTTAAATTTTCGTGGTTATTTTTAAGTACCTAACAGTGGTTATTTTACCTCACTATAATTAGTGAGGGGTAAAATACCATTTGTTGGGTATTTCAGCAACTAGCCGTAAGCAGTAGCTTTGTTATTGTAAAAAACGGGAATATAACTAATTTATTTTTATTAATGGTAAGGGTTTTCCTTACTATTTTCAATACAATAGCTTACTTTTTATTGAAGCAAAATGAGTACTATTGAATTATTAAATTTGGAATGAAATCTATGTTGGATATGTAACATTAATGATGCATATCCAATTGTTATATGCAATTAACACCAAGAAATTAAATGAGTGATAATAAAGGAATTGATATTTTAGGAATTAAACCAGTTGCGAATGCAATAGACAAAACAGTACAAAAATCACTTGAAGGAATTGAGGGTTTTTTACAATTAACTTGTAAACCAGCATTAGGTGAAATTGGACTATTAATGCAAGACAAAGTAAGATATTGGCGTTTAAACAATGTTCTTAAAATGCTAGAAAAAGCGCAAGACAAACTACAATTCAATAATGACAAACTAGAACTTAAATCACATCCTAGGGTAGGTTTATCTATTATTGAAAATAGCTCTTTAATTGACAACGAAGAAGTCCAAGAAATGTGGGCAGGATTATTCGCGTCATCCTGCACAGAAGAGGGGAATGATGATGGCAATTTAATTTTTACAAATTTGCTAAAACAATTAACGACCACTCAAGCTCAAATTTTAAAATACGGTGTCGAGAACAGTCGTAAAGTAATTTATCCAAATGGCCTAGTATTGTCCGAACATTTTGAAGTTCATTGTGACAAGTTATTCGAACTTACAGGTATTAACAATTTTTTTAGAATTGATCGTGAATTAGATCATCTTAGAACATTGGGGCTTATTGGACTTGAATTAGGAGGAGGATTTAACGCTGGTTCTCAAGAATTAATTGGCGATATAACGCCAACATATCTATCACTAAGTTTATATGTAAAAAGCCAAGGATCAACATTAGATCCAGACATTTTTTGGGCTGATGAATTGATAACTAAGGAGCAATCAGACAAAGAAATGGAAGAAACTGGGAAAAAAATAAAGCTGGAAAAACCTATAAACAATACGTTTTTAATGATTTAAAACTAAAGCTTGTGTATATTTACATTCATCGCCAAACCTTTTAATTTGGCCTTTATAAAACAACAAACTAAAAACAAAATCGAAAAGCTCTGTCTTGTGCTGACGCTAAATCTGTGGATTTTCTGCCCCGTACTATTCATAGCTAAACGTTGTGCTTCATGCAAAAAAAACCAACCGAATAAACAAAAATGAGACTACTAACAATTAAAATTAAGAATTTCAGAAGTTATAGCGAACAAATTGAAATTTCTACTGAAAACTTGACAACTTTAGTCGGAAAGAATGACATTGGAAAATCATCAATTTTAGAAGCCCTTGATATTTTCTTTAATAAAGGAAAAGGCACAATAAAAATAGATAAGGATGATGTGAATAAAGCTAATCTCTCAGCAGGAAATAAAATCACCGAAATAGCACTCACATTTGACCAGATCCCCTCTACCATTGTTATAGATAGTACAAACGAAACATCATTAGAAGCTGAATATCTTTTAAATACCAATGGTCATTTAGAAATAATTAAAAGATATAGTAATGGAGGTAGCGAAAAAGTATTTATAAAAGCAAACCATCCAACTAATGAAAATTGTTCTGAATTACTACTCAAAACACAAAATGCACTTCAGAAAATAATAAATAATGAAGGGATAGAATGCGAAAATCGGACAATAAATGCAGTTATGAGAACTTCCATATGGTCTCATAATTCAGAGAATCTTGACCTACAAGAATTTGAAATTGATGTTACAAAAGGAGAAACTAAATCTATTTGGGACAAATTAGAAAGTTATTTGCCTCTTTATTCACTTTTCCAATCAGACAGAAAAAATAGTGACGGTGACAATGAAATACAAGACCCTCTTAATGAAGCTGTAAAACAAATAATGAATAATGGAGAAATCCAAGAGACATTAGCAAATGTAGCAAGAATCGTAGCCGAAAAATTACAGGAAGTAGCTGGATTGACACTAGAAAAACTCCGTGAGATGAATCCTGAAATTGCTGATAGTTTAAATCCTGTTATACCGCCATCTGATAGCCTAAAGTGGAGTGATGTTTTTAAAAAGGTTTCTATAGCTGGTGACGAAGACATTCCAATTAATAAAAGAGGTAGTGGAGTTAAAAGACTGATTCTTTTAAGCTTTTTTAGAGCGGAAGCAGAACGAAGACGAAGAGATAGGAACGTACCAAGTGTGATTTATGCTATTGAGGAACCCGAAACTTCTCAACATACTGCTCATCAAAAAATGCTAATTAGAGCTCTACTTGAATTATCAGAATCTGATAACACACAAATTATTTTAACAACACATAGTCCTGTAATTATAAAAGAATTAGCTTTTAACCATCTCAGGTTGATACTTTTAGAAGATGGGAATAAAGTTGTTAATTCAATACTATCTGGACAATTACCCTACCCATCACTAAATGAAGTTAATTATACTGCTTTTGAGGAAATAACAGAAGAATATCATAATGAATTATATGGTTTTTTAGAAAGTGAAGGCTTAATAAATGACTATAAGAATGGAAAGGATACAATTGAATATATTAGGCAAAGAAGAAACCGTCCAACTCTAACTGAACAAAAAATTCTAACAGAATATATTCGACATCAAATACATCACCCAGAAAACACACATAATTTGAGGTTTTCTGAGGTCCAACTTAGTGAGTCTATTGGACTGATGAGAGTTTATATTAATGAACAAAATTAAAAGCACGAAAGCACAACAAAGTATATAAAACATAACTATTAAGTGCTAAATTCAAAGGTTTGTGTTTATTTACAAAGTTCCGCCAAATTTTTAATTTGGCTTTTAAAGTAGAAAAAATAAAAACAAAATATAACAATGTGACTCAGAGCAATCTTGAAAGTTTATCGATTTCTACTGCCCTACTTGCCATATACTAAACGTTGTGGTTCATTTAGAGAAATTATAATGAAGAAAGAAAACAAGAAGGAATGGTATAATTTCCAAGAAGAGATATGTGAACATTTTAAATTTATCGGAGCAAGTGCAGAAACAAATGTTAGAATAAAAGGAGTTCGCTCTCATCATGATATTGATATATTGGTTAAAACTAAATTTTTGGGAGAAGATTTATTATGGGTTATTGAGGTGAAAAAATGGAAAGAAAAAGTATCGAAACTTCACATACTAGCCTTAAGAACTATTGTGGATGATATAGGTGCATACAAAGGATTTATAATATCAGAGAATGAATTTTTATTCAGAATTGAAAATAATTAGATCTTCGACATACAAATAGTTAGTTATTTTTACTCGTTACCGCGGATTTTCTGCTCCGTATTATTCATAGCTAACCGTTGGGTTTCATACAAAATAAAAAAATGAAAGGAAAAGATATTGCATTAGGAACAGTTACTGTTATAGCTGGAATACTAATTTATTTACTTATTGGAGAGAAGAATCTAAACAAACTAAAAGATAGAGAAATTAAATATTTAAAAAAGAAAAATAAAGATTTACTTCTAAAATCGTTAAACGATAAAAATCAGATTCCTAATGAAATTAAAACTCAAATAGCAGAACTAATAGATAATTATGATGGTGTTGAAGAAAATATTTGTAATGAGTTAATTGGAGTTTTAGCTTTAATTGAAATTGGACAAGAAATAAAAGCAATTAAAGATTTAACTAAAATTATTGAAAACTTATTAAAAGAAAAATATAAGGAGGAAAATGAATTTAAGAAGAAAAATTTTGTGCCTTTAGCAAGGCTAATTGATTATGCAAAAGAAAAGGATTTTTTTAACCAAAAGGAATACAATACAGCTTGTATTTTAAGAGATTTCAGAAATGAGGAAAGTCATAATCTTAATGTAACTGACACAAGAAATATGATCTTGGCTTCAATGTTAGGTGGAATTGAATTAATTTTTCGAATTGGAAAAAAAATCATAGCATAATTAAAGTATATTGAACTCGTTACTCAAAATAAACTATTGATTAAACTAACTAACATTTAATGCAAAAACGATATGAAAAACAAATTTAAAAACTGCCTAAAACTTGGAATACTACTCTTTGGTATTTCACTTTTTTTTACTAACTGTCAAAAAGATGATGATTTTGAGGATTCAAATATGTCATTTTCAAAGCCTACTCCATTTGTTAAAACGATAAACTTCAAAGAATTCTTAAATCAAAAAACTTCAGGAATCACTATTGAAAAATTAAACAAACTAAATAAAAAGGGTTTTAAAACTTCTTTTAATAGCAATAAAAACTCTAGTGAAGAACCTCGAACTATTACAATTGATTTTTCTTCTATTAATCAAATAATTAAAAACGGAACTGTTTCATATACTTTTAGGATTATTCCAGATACTATTAATACTGCGTTTTTTGAGAATTTAATAATTCAAACAAATGCTTTACAAGAAACAAATGCTTTTATTATAAAATATATTCCTGAAGGAATCTATGATATTAACTCTCCTTTTCAAGGAGTTCGAGAAATTGCTCCTATAGACACTGATGTAAATATTAACCCATCAAGTCAAAAAACAACAGTATGTGTTACTGTTACAACTTATATTAACCACTACTTGTGTGACCCAGGTGTTGAACAGACTCCTGAAAATTGTGACTTTCAATATACCCAAGAAATAAATGACACCACTTGTACAATAATTGGCGGTAATAATACTGGGTATAGCTATGTCATAAATAACACTTCATCAGGAGGCGGTGGCGGTGGAAGCTCCTCGGATGACCAAGAAGAATCAGATTATGACCCAACAGATCCAAGTATTCATGGAAATCAACCAATTTTAACTAATACTAATTATGAACCACCTCTAACCGATCCTCATATTATTAGTTTAAATAAAATGATGAATGTTCCCGAAATTAAAATAGAATTAAACAGGCTTAAATTTAATATGGGGTTTTCTACTCAAGAAGATGGTAAGCGCTATATTTATACAGGTAGTAACATAAATGATATAACTACATATAATGATAGTAATTTTAATGAGCAGTCTCCTAGTATAAAAGAATCTGATGCTTTGTATTTCCCTCCATTAGAAAATAACACATTAATTGGCGCTCATTTTCATCCAGATATAGATGATAGTTCTCCTCCAAAACCTATACGTAAAGTTCCTAGTGGTACAGATATTGCTGAACATATTGTAATGGTTAAAAAAATAGCAGAAACTAATCCAACTACACCACCAGATATTAATCAAGTTACTAATTTTGTAGTTTCAAAAGGTAATGGCGGTAAAACTTATGCTATAAGAACAAATGATGAAGAGGGTATTGTTAATCTTCAGGGTGATTTTGAAATTGGTGGACAGAAAAGAAAAGAAATAGCAGAGGAATTAGGTAAAATAATACTAGCTATTCCTGCTGGTCAGAGTAATACAAATCAGCTTCAAGAAGTTGCAATTGCTAATTATTTAAGTGAAAATTTCCCTGGTTTATCTATTTATGTAGCCGTATACAATCAAGCGGGTGAAATTATTAATTGGGTTAAACTTTAAAATAAATAAAAATGAAAAATATAATTATAAACAGCTTTATCGTATTATTTACTTTAACAAGTTTAGCGCAAACCATAGAGCCTTTAGAAACAAAGTGGTCTACAAATTTCTTAGCTTCAAACACATATTTTAAAGATGTTAATGACGAGTTAGATAAATTTATAGGAACTTGGAAATATGAAGATGCAGTAACCAATACTATTTTTGAAATTACTTTTTACAAAGAAGAAAATATAGATGGTTTAAGAGATTGTACTTTTGACAAGCTTAATGCTAATTTTAAGTTAAGCATCAACGGAACTGAACAATATAACACCTATATTAATAATTATGGTAAAATGATAATTACAGGTGGTTTTTATGTAGAACGTCAATATTTATCTGACGGAAGTACTATAGAAAACCCGCCAAGTATTAATCGTTATCATTTGAATATTGTTGAACCTGATTTTTTAGAATTATTAGGGTCTTCTGATTTAACTGTAGTATATGAAAATGATTCAGGTACTGAAAAGTTAAATTGGAACAATGTGATTAGTAAAGCATACGACTATGTTACTAATCAACAAGTAAACATTTACAAAATGCCTTTGGAAATGATGTTGATCAAACAATAAAGATAACCCATAATAAAACCTATAAATAATTCGGACTTTAGTGATTATCGCTAAAGTCTGTTTTGTTTTAGTTTTTCGTCAAACTTTTAATTTGGCTTTTATAAAACGACAAAATTAAAAACAAAATTAAAAATTTTACGGCTTATGGTGACACGGAAATCCGCTTATTTTCTGCCCCGTACTATTCATAACTAAACGTTGTAAGTGTTTTTTTAGAGTTATTGTTGGCGATTCTAAAAATATTCTTCAATATACCCTTTCGGCAACCCCCAAAGGCTTCTGAGAGCTTTGAGCTGATTTTTAGTAAGTCTTTTTTCTTTGTCAGGTAAATTACAAGCTGCATCAAACATGTATTTCCTATCCTTTTTAGTTAATCTCCTAAAATAGAGCGTGTTTATGTTTTTTAAAGTTGGAGTACATAGGTGTCTTTTTCTTGAACTGGTTGACTGAGCGCCTTATTAATAGCTTTCTCAATCATTGTATAGTCACTATGCGTTTCCTTTAATACTCCAATTATTATTTCATTTGTGTGTTTCATTACTGTTGGTAATCTCAAAACTGTTGACAAAGCACTAAAACCCCTATAAAAAAAGGGCTACGCTTATTACATATTATTTACTGTTGGTTGTTGTTGGTCATTATTGGTGATTTTGTTTAAATCAAAGAAATACTGTTGCATTT
>JABSPO010000162.1 GCA_013214625.1 Flavobacteriaceae bacterium | reverse complement strand
GTAGTATTAAATTTTAGTAATTAAAGAGTAGTCTTAAAGTACTTAAATGTAAGTACTTTAAGACTATTTGGAGTTTTTTTAGTGATTTTTGGTTTTCAATTATTAACCTATAATTCATTATGAAAAAATTATTACTATTCATTGTAGCCGCTTTATTTTTTATCCAAATAAAAGCTCAAACCCATACAATAGAAATTCACTCTCAAAACAGAACCGCTTCCTTACTAATGTCTCCTGCAGAATATGCTAGTTGGAAAAACAACGATGACTTTAATAATTCAGTAATTCGAGAAGCACTATTCCAGGATGTCTATCAGAAATTTGATGACGATTTCGATTTTATTTTCTTGATTTTAAACGAAGACACTCGACCTAACAACTTGCCTTTCGGGCAACTCATGCAAGTATCCAATACCGTAACGGGTATTGGTATTAGTATATATGATGAAACTGCTAATTATGGGTCTGCAGGAAAGTTACAGGCTGTAATGCACCTTACTCAAAAAGACTACTTAAGAAATGGCCCTTCTTTACATGAGTTAATGCACAATTGGGGGAACTTTGGTATCCCAACCGAATCTGTAAATGCCCCTGGAACGAACTTAAACTCTTTTAACTTCCAACCACATTGGGGGTTTACTGGCGGAAACACTCCTGGACAACTAGGCGGATTTGCTCAAGCTTCTTTAATTGATAATGGAGGTGGTTCTTATACCGTAAATGAGTTCGGACCTAATGCAAATGGCGGAAACGCTATACCTTACAATGAGCTAGAATTATACTTAATGGGGATGACTCCTGTTTCATCTGTAAGCAATTTTGATGTTTTTACAGACATCACTTCTTTGTCTATAAATCTACCTACTTTTGATTTTGAAGATTCAACTAGAACAACCTATACCCCAGCTTCATTAGTAGCATTATTAGGAGCGCGAGTACCCAATGTTGCTATTACTCAAAAAGATTTTAAATTATTAACCATCACTCTTACAGACACTCCATTAACACCTGCTGAATTTGATGCAGCAGATGTTTTTTCTGAAGAATTTGGAAGAAATGCTTCGGATGGTTGGTCTAGTTATAACTTTTGGGAAGCAACAAATGGTCTTGGAACAATAGAAACAGGAAACTTACAAAACAATGTTTTAGCAGTTTCAGATGTAAACAATAATAATAATAATAATAATAATAATATAACTCGTATTTACCCTAACCCTGCTACTGATAAAATAACTATTGAATTTAATGATTCTTCAATGGTTAATCAAGAAATAAGCATCTACAATTTAGTTGGACAGAAAGTAAATACACTATTGTCATCAAAAAGCCAAAACAAGCAAGTGATAGATTTGAGTAAACTTCCTTCAGGAATATATTTTATTCAATTTGTTAATAAACAACAACAAATGGTTACAAAAAAGATTAGTATCAAATAAGTAAGACCAATACCCTATTTTTTTATGGAAAGATATCCTTGGAGTACCTATATTGATTTTTAAAAATTTATTAAAAACACCAAAGCGCTCCCTTTGGTGTTTTTTCTTAAACAAAGTCCTATAAAATCGTTAAATTAATACCTATTAAGAAACATATAATACCTCTTACCCCCTTTTATAGAAGGCCAAAGAACAATTAACTCCTTTTCAATGATAGTTTAATTTCCTGTTTCCCTCCCTCTTTCATTATTAAATTAGATTAAAAATCACAATATCGGAGGATAGTAGTTTTATTTTCTTAATATACGAAATTATCTAGTTTTTAAAATTAATGATTACTAGCTTTGTCCGATTAAAAATTTGATTTTAACTATTGTCAAGAAAATGAAAAAAAATATATTTATTGCTGGAGGTGGTTTTTCTGGATTATACAGCGCTATAAAACTAAGTGAAAAGGGACATAAAGTTACCTTAATAGAAGCTTCGCCAGATCGTTGGGGAGGGCGTATAGAAACCAGTAAAATGAATGGCTTTATAACAGAATGGGGACCAATGCGTTTTGAAACTGAACTTCAACCAAAATTCGGAAAGCTCATCAAAGATTTAAATATTGAAACAATTCCGTTCACTGGACCAAAAGCAAACCCATCAAATTACCCACAATACGATTTACCCTTAGAGGAACAAAACTTAGATTCCTTAGAACTTTTACGTAGAGGAATATTATTAATGATGGGGAAAAGGCCTAATAACCCTATGGATTATGGCTGTCAAAAATGGATAGACAGCTTAACAGAAGTTGATTATAGAATATTCCGAAAAGAAGCTTTGTTAAACGGAAGGCCAATGTGGGATATTGGTTTCTGGAATGCTTTAAGTGAAGAAAATATATTAAGTCACCAAGCTTTAATGAAAATTAGAGACACTGGAACTTTTTACCACATGATTCCTGATAACTTGAATGCCATAGAGTGGGCAATTTGGTGGTTAAGAGCTTTTAAAACTGATGGTCAAATTTTGGCTACTATCAAAAAGGGAACTGAGGAAATCACAGTTCAAATGTTAAAACGACTGGAAGAATCCCCTAATGTAACTTTAATAAATGATGCCAAAATAACTTCATTCCAAGATGATGGTGGTACATTGGCTATTAATTATTTAAAAAATAATGAAACTCAAAAAGCTACAACTGATCATTTAATACTAGCGATGCCACAACATCCTCTTAAAAAACTTTCCGCTTCACTTCCAAAAGAGATCGCTTTTTCATTAGATGCTGTTAATGGTTTTTCTATGACTAAAATATTTTTTGTTTTAAATAATCCATGGTGGGGTTATGATCAAACTCCACAATCTAGAGCAGATAGAATGCCTACACGAGAAGTTCATTATTTTAGAAGAGAAGAAGGTCAAGACTCCGACAATCAAGGAATGATACTTTTATATACTGATAAACCAGCAACTGAATTTTGGAACTGTTATATAAAGGACAAAAGTAAACATGATAGAGCAGAAATAAATGAAAACGATAATATAAAAATACAGTTTGCTAATTTTATGTCTAAAGAGGTATTTAGATCTTTACATGGTAACGAAGCTATCTCTAAAGTAGGACTAAAATTGACTAAAGAAGCTTTAATTCAATATTCTGATATGTCATTAAAAGACATTAAAGAAGATATTTACGCATCAATAGTCTCTTATGGTATTAGAGATTGGTCATGCACTCCGTATGGCGCAGGAAACCACTGTTGGCGTCCAGGAGTAAAATCATGGGAAGTTCAAGAGAAGTTCAAAGGTTTTTCATTAGCGAACGACGTGAAAAATGTACATATTGTTGGGGAAGCATATTCTGATTATACTGGTTTTATTGAAGGAGCTATAAACTCTTCTGATTGGGCTTTGGATTTAATTGGGTAAAATATATTGTTTTATTAAAAGCCTGATTTAAGTAGAATCAGGCTTTTTTTTTGCACAAGGTTTAATAAAATCGTAACATTACGCCACTTAAAAAAAGCAGCAAAATGCAAGAGAACAAGAATCTTTCAGAAATTGAAATTGAAGATCAGAAAATAATTGACAACAAAGAACTAAACATATTGGAAGCACTAATTCCTGTTGTTATTTTAATGGGGATGCTAGCTTATAATATTTTTGTTAAAGATGGTGCTTGGATGGGGGATTATTCAAATCAGTATATATTACTAATTGCTGGTGGGATTACTGCAATTGTTGGATTAAAGAATAACGTTACTTTTAATACAATGATCATGGAGGTTTGGGAAAATCTGAAGAGTGTTTTTGTTCCCATTATGATATTATTTTTAGTTGGAGCTTTAGCAGGTACTTGGTTAATTAGCGGAATCATACCAGCAATGGTATATTACGGCTTACAAGTATTGAGTCCAGCAATATTTTTACCAGCAACAGTTATTATTGCAGCTATTATATCTATTGCCACGGGAAGTTCATGGACCACATCTGCTACGGTAGGTATCGCTTTAATTGGTATTGGATCTGCCTTAGGTATTCCTACAGGAATGATTGCTGGAGCTGTAATTTCAGGCGCATATTTTGGTGATAAAATGTCGCCTTTAAGTGACACTACAAACCTTGCTCCCGCTATGGCTGGAACCGATTTGTTTACCCATATTAAATATATGGCATATACTACCATTCCTACTATTATCATTACCTTAATTGCTTTTTCAATTATGAGTATGACTATTGATACTACTGGTATCACAGATGTTAGTGGCTTACTGAATACAATCAAAACAACTTTTAATATTACTCCATATTTATTTATTGTTCCGTTAGTTGTTATAGTACTTATTTTATTTAAAACGAAACCACTAATTGCCTTAGGTACTGGAGTTGGTTTAGCAGCTATATTTTCTATCATCTTTCAATCTGATGTATTGTCAAATTTAGCTTCTTCTAATTTTGAAGCTATTTACAACTCAATGCTAACTGACACTGCTATTGTAACAGATAATGAAAAATTAAATAAATTATTCTCTTCTGGCGGTATCAATGGAATGCTTTGGACTATTTACCTTATCATTTCCGCTATGGTTTTTGGAGGTATTATGGACGGTATTGGTGCTTTAGCAAGAATTACACGTTCATTATTAAAGTTAGCTGATTCAGTTTTTGGCTTATTTGCAACTACAGTAATCAGTTGTTTAGGATTAAACACTATCGCTTCTGATCAATACTTGGCTTTAGTAATTCCTGGTAAAATGTTCAAACAAGCTTATGAAGATAAAGGATTGGCTCCTGAAAATTTAAGTAGAACTTTAGAAGACGCAGGTACTGTAACTTCGGTTTTAATCCCTTGGAATACTTGTGGAGCATACCAATCAGGTGTACTAGGAGTATCCGTAGCTGATTACTTTATTTATGCTATTTTCAACTGGTTAAGTCCGTTTATGACCTTACTTTTTGCAGCTTTAGGATTAAAAATAAGAGAACTGAAAGGGAATTTAGTTAAGGTAAAGGCCTAAAAACAAGAATTAAAAAAATACTCTATACTATAATAAGTATTAAACAGTCTTAAAATCATATGTATTTGTGATTTTAAGACTGTTTTTTTTATCTTCACATCTCTATATAGGCATACAAACTATGATTAAAATAATGTTCGAGACAAGTTTCTGATAATTACCTTCACTGATAGTGATAAATAAAAAAGCGCCTCATTAAATTGAGGCGCTTAACCAAAAAACAAATAAAAAATAAAAGTTCTTCGGGGCTGATTTTTGTATTAAATGCATCCTCATACTTTAATCAGGTAACTTTTTAATAAATACCTTAGTTAAAAAACTGTCCGATTTACTTCTTTTTGATAGGTCATGACCATAATATCTCATTTTCTTTATTTTATCTATTCTATAGATTGTTATCAATAAGAACAATAAAATACACAACAGTATCAATAGTAATATCATTATTTAATCTTCATTAGTTTGGATTTTCAAATTACTTTAAAACAAAAAAAAACACCTAAAATAAATGATACTAAACAAATACTATAGTATTGCTTTGGTATACAATTACAGTAATTCTATATGCAGATTACCATCAACCAATAGTCTAGTAAAAACATGATATTACCATTATAAACACTATTCCCAAACTTTTCGTTCAGGGTTTAGTTGTTTTAATAACTTCCCAAATCGATCAAAGATATATATCTGATAAATTGGGATTCCTTCTTGACCTATGATTGCCCATGTGTCATTTATACCATCACAATTTGGTGTAAAGAAATGTGGATAATCGATTAATTTTACTGCTACAGTATATGTCCTACATACTTCTTCATCTGTAATACTTACATAATGTATCCCTGGTAATACATTATCAAATATTCCACTTGTACTAAATTCTCCTCCATCAGCCACATCTAATGCATATTCGAATACTACACCTGAAATACTTGATGTTGCTGTTCCTACTACTTGATGTGAATTCGAAAATGCATTGGTAATTACACTGGTATTAAAGTCATCAGGTACTCCATAAACTCCAATTGTTTGCATTTCGGATACATTGATACAGTCGAAGTTACCATAATTTTTTTAAGATATTTTTTATGTGATTCAGAAAGATTAGTTAATATATTATTTTGTCGCAATTATAAATTCAGATCTTCTGTTAATGCTATTTTGTTCTAGTGTACATTTTTTACAGCTGTTTTTTGGTTCAGATTTACCAAAACCTTTCCCATTAATTCTATCTACAGCAATACCTTTTGATGTAATGTAGTTTACTGTAGAGTTTGCTCTTTTATTTGATAAAATTAAATTGTAGGAAGCAGATCCATAATTATCAGTATGTGATTTTACGAATATATTCATGCTTGGGTTTTCCTTCATAACAGTTACTAATTTATCTAATTCAGCAGCTGACTCGTTAGTTATGTAGCTAGTGTCAAACACAAAATAGATAGGGTTTAAAATAACTTCAGTTTCCGTTATAATTGGTTTAGCAATAAGTTGTAATTTGATGTTGATGTTTAGTTCACCTCCATCAACTGATTTTTCAATCACATGGCTATTGTTTTCATATCCTACTTTAGAAGCAAATAAACCGTATTGTTGTTCACATTCAAGTTTAATGCGAGTTACTTCTTCTAAAGAACTAATGTTTTTAGGTGCAGAAGTGTTTTCTGTTAAGTTTAATTGAGCATCAGTAATTAATACACCAGTTTCTTTATCAGATACCGTGATATTTGCATACAGACGACATATTTCATTAATGATATAAATATCATCGCTTCCTTCTCTATTACTAGAAAGGAACCCTGTTTTTTTAGTATCATTTAATGTAAATGAAAAATCATCTTTTTCAGAATTTATCGGAGCACCTACATTAATAATTTTATGAGCTTTGTTGAAGTCAACCTTATAAACATCTAAGCCCCCAAAGCCTGCTTCTTTATTAGAAGAAAAATATAATACATTTTTGCTAGTAATAAACGGGAAACTTTCATCATTATTGGAGTTTATAGTCGCTCCTAAATTTTCTGGCTTACCGTAAGAGTTTTGGCTAATTGAAACTTTCCAAATATCTTCTCCTCCAAAACCACCAGGCATGTTTGAAGAAAAATATAACGTTTTACCATCCTCACTAATACTAGGGTTTCTAACAGAGTAATTAATTTGATTAAAAGGAAGCGGTGTAATGTTACTCCATTTATTATCTGTTTTTGATGCCTTGAATAAATAAATTTTACCTTTTTTGTAAATTTTCGCCGGAGTTTTTTCTTTCTCGAACCCTTTTTTTACATTAAAGCTTTCACTAGCAAAATACATGGTATTACCGTCTGTGGTTACGGTAGAGGGACCATCGTGCCATTTGGTATTAATCCCATCTAAGGTTTTAATGTCTGTTATTGAATTATCAGAATTAAGTTTTGCTTGATAGATATCTAGGTCTGACTCATTTTTATCTTCAGCTTTTAAATTGTTATTTGTACGTGTAAAATAAACGAGATTGTCATTGGTCAAAACAGCTCCAAATTCAGTGTTTTCAGAGTTTAAATCTGTTTTGGTTAAAGTAAATAAGTTATCTATAACCATAGTGCCTTTATGCTGAGCTGTTATAGCGTTGCTTATAAAAATGTAGCTTAAAATTATATATATATATTTCATGTGTTAGTCAGTTTAGGTATTAGAAAAATCTTGGTGATTCAGATACTTTTTTAGCAAATCTAATATCATATAATAAAATGAATTCATGTGATGCAGATGTAGTCACATTTAAATCAGAAATGATATGATCATATGCATATCCGATTCTTAATTCTGGTGTAATAGCAAAATTAACCATGGCGCCAAAACTATCATCAAATCTATAGGTAACTCCAAATTCAACCTTTTCTTTGTAGAGTAGGTTCGTAGAAAAGTCTACTGAAGTAGGTGCTTCAAATGCAGATTTCATCATAAAAAATGGTTTTAGTTTTAAAGATTCACTGACATCAAAGACATATCCTGCTGTTAAGAAATAATGAGAAAACTCAGATCCGTATTCTTGACCATTAAAATCTAAATGTTTTGATTTCATAAAATTTGGTATAGAAAAGGCGACATAGTATTTTTTGGTATGGTAAAATAATCCTGAACCTAAATTAAAATAGGTGCTGCTTGTGTTCTCAGAAAAAGCAGGGTCATTTGCATCAGGTAATGTGCTATAGATATCACTATACAAGCCTACTTTATGGAAAGTTAAACCTGTTTTTATCCCTAAAGAAAGCTTATGTTCTCCTCCTAGTTTTAAGGTGTATGAAATATCACCATAAATATTGGTTTCATCTACAGGCCCAATTTTATCAGAACTTAAAGATAATCCTGCTCCTATATTTTTACCAACAGGCAGGTGTCCGAAAAATGTAGCTGTTGTTGGAGCATCTTCTATTTGCACCCATTGTTTTCGGTATAAAAGTCCTGTTGATAAGGTTTCTTTACTTCCCGCATACGCAGGGTTCATCAAACTCATATTGTACATGTATTGTGTATAATGTGGGTCTTGTTGTGCCATACTAGTATATGTTATAAAAACTAGTAGTGCTATTGTTATAATTTGTTTCATAGTATTAGCTTCTTTTATCTATTTAAATATACCCAGCCAGTAGTCGATTTTCCGTTGCTAAACCATATTACGTAGTAATAAGTAGCAGAAGGTAATTCTTTGCCTTTATCGGATGTACCGTCCCATTCATTGGTATAATTTTCTTTTGAGTAAATTTCTGTACCATATCTGTTGAATACTTTAACCTGACGTACATTTAAATTGGATAATTCCCATGTATCATTTAAACCATCTTCATTTGGAGATAGACCTTTAGGTATAAAACAAAAAGTATTACCAATTGTGATAAATTCTGATGCTACACATGGTCCTGAAGAGGTTTGAAGTTCATAAGTGTCTGATTCCGTAACTACTATCTGAGAACCTATACCGATTTGTGTACCTGATGAATCAAACCAATTGTATGTATAGTTACCATTAGGTGATTCAACTGAAACTAAATAATCTACTCCATCACAGCCTTTAGTTAAATTAAAGTTTGGAATAACTATAGCAGGATTTACTGTTAGGCTAATAGCGTTAGAAATGCATCCAGAAGATAAATTATTCACATGGAGTGTATAATCACCGGCATCTAAATTTAAAAAAACTCCATCCGTAGAATTGGTTTGTATTAAACCTATAGGATCTGGACCAACAAGTACAAATTCTTCATTTGTATTTAATACAGGAGCAGTAACTTCTATTGTTCCCAATAAATTAGTACAGTTGGGCTGAATAGTAACGCTTCCTGTAGGTGTAATAGGCGTTAATAACATCGCTACATTGGTAAATGATGCTGAAGTAATTGAAACACAAGCTCCGTTACTTGCAATAACAGTATAACTAGTTCCTAAAGTCATTCCGCCAATTGCTCCTCCAACTCCTGTTGTTGGACCTACTGGTGTAAAGGAATACGTAAACCCAGCATTGTAATTGGTAATCGTACTATTTCCATCAGCAGTACATGTTGATGCTACCGTTGTTATTGTTGGTACTGCTGGTGTTACTAACATCGCTAAGTTTGTAAACGAGGCTGAAGCAACCGAAGTACAACTTCCGTTTCCTGCAGTTACTGTATAAGCAGTCCCTAAAGTCATACCACTAATCGCTCCTCCAGCTCCTGCTGTTGGACCTACTGGTGTGAAGTTATAAGTTAAAGCAGCATTGTAATTTGTAATCGTACTATATCCATCCGCAGCACATGTTGGTGCTATAGTATTGATAGTTGGTGCTGCTGGTACTGCATTTACAGTTATAGTTCCATTTAAAGATAAATTAGGAGTACAACCTACCGTTGTAACTGTATAATT
>JABSPO010000161.1 GCA_013214625.1 Flavobacteriaceae bacterium | reverse complement strand
TAATTAAAGTAAAAAGTGTTAATGTCTCAAATAATCAAATAGATAAAGAAGTTGAGGTTTTTCTTGAAGCAATAAACGGATACACAGGCCCACCTATAGAAACTTTGTCTTTAAAGGATGCTAGACAAAGTTATATTGACTTACAGGCTGGAGAAATACTAAAACCTGATTGTTTAATGGAGAGTCATCAGATAACACATTTGGGGCAAAAAGTTAAAGTTACAATTGTAAAGCCTAAAAATAGTACAGAGCTATTACCAGCTTTGATATATTTTCATGGAGGAGGTTGGGTTTTAGGAGGGTTAGATACTCATGAACGATTAATTAAAACTATAGCAGTAAAAGCTCAAGTGGCTGTTGTTTTTGTACATTATTCACTTTCTCCTGAATCAAAATATCCAATTGCATTAGAACAAGGCTATGCAGTAACAGATTGGCTAGCCATGAATGGAAAGGAAGTAGGAGTTGATTCTAAAAAAATAGCAATTGGAGGAGATAGTGTAGGGGGGAATATGGCTACAGTAATAAGTATATTGGCTAAGGAAAGGAAAGGCCCTAAAATAGGGTTTCAATTACTTTTTTACCCGGTTACAAATACTTCTTTAAACGACGAATCCTTTCAAAAATACGGGAGTAGATATTATCTAACTAAATCTGCAATGAAATGGTTTTGGGAAGCATATTTACCAAAAAGTCAAAATGTAAATTCTTATAAAATTGCACCTTTAAAAGCAAGTAAAAAACAATTATCTGGTTTACCACCAGCCTTAGTAATTACAGCTGAATATGATGTATTAAGAAATCAAGGAGAGGCTTATGCTAAAAAAATGAAAGCTGCTGGGGTTGTTGTAAAAACAACAAGATATATGGGAACAATACATGATTTTGTAATGCTAAATTATTTGGCTGATACAGAAATATCTAAAAAAGCAATAGATGAAGCAACAAATGCTATTCGTAATATATTTTATTATAAAAAGAAAATAAATGGAGAAATCAATTGAGTTTTTAGCGCAACAACTTGCTGATTATTCAAGTATAGTTGTACTCTGTTTGATAGTTGTTGAATGGGGATTTCTTTTCATAACCAATCAGATAGAAAGTAATAAAGAAAGTCTTGTAAGTGTGGTTTCCTATTTAGTAGAAAGCATACCATATATATTATTATCAAGAATTATGATAGTGGGTACTATGTTCTGGTTATATGAACATCGGATTTTCACATTTGGTTTTCAATGGTATGTATGGGTAATTGCATATTTATTGTATGATTTTATCGTGTTTTTCGTTCATTTTTTAGGACATAAGGTAAGATTTCTATGGTGTATTCATGGTGTACATCATACTGCAGAAGAAATGAATTTAAGTGTAGTAGCAAGGGGATCTATCTTTGATTTTTTTCTGACACCACAAAATTTTATATGGTTACCTGTTATAGGGTTTCATCCGCTCATGCTTTTTATAATTGAACCAGTAGGTCGCCTTTATGCTACCTATACTCATTTGAGTGAAAAATTTGTAGGGAAGCATTATTTGTTAGAAAAAATATTTGTAACACCATCTGTACATAGAGTACATCATGCAAAAAATCATATTTATTTGGATAGAAACTTTGGAGAAACGTTTTGTATTTGGGACCGATTTTTTAAAACATTTCAAACGCAGTTACACGATGAAAAAATTCTATATGGAATTATGCATGATAAATTAAATAGTAAAAATATTTGGCAGGTACAATTCCAATTATGGAAGGACTTATGGTTTGATGTGAAAAACGCTCCTAAGGTATCTGATAAAATAAAATACATGCTAAAACCTCCCGGGTGGAACCACATTGATGGAGGGAAAAGATCGGAATATTTTCGTTCTGAAGCCTGGATGAGTAGACAAAATTAACTAGCTTAAATAATAAAAACTAACGCCTTAAATATGTAATACCAATTAAAATTCAAAATGCACAATTAAATAGTTTCTTTTAAATCTATTTGTCGCTTAAAAAGATAACCGTAACTAATCCCGATAGCTATCGGGAATGCTTATCTTTTTAAACTCAACTAAATCTAAAATAATTCAATTTACCTATGAGCTCCTTGAAATTTAATTGGTATAAGGCATAAAGTATAAAAACTAATGAGAACTTTTAATAGTGTGACCGTAGATTATTTTCCAGAACAAGAGTTGTTAATATGGAAAATTAAAAATACAGGAATGCCTAATTTTTGTATTAAAGGGCTAGAGGAATTTAAGGAATTTGCATGTTGGGTTAAAGAATATTTTTCTAGTCCATTAAGACCTTTAAAATATATTGTTTCGGGATCACATCATAAAGATATTTATAACCTAGGTGGGGATTTGCCTTTTTTCTTGAATCAGATAAGGGAAGAAAAAACAAATCAATTACGCAAGTACGCTTACTTATGTATTGATGCAATTTATACTATTTACACCTCATTTAATTTACCTGTAATAACCATAGCTTTGGTAGAAGGAAACGCCTATGGAGGAGGTTTTGAGTGTGCCTTAGCACATGATTATATACTCGCTAAGGAAACAGCAAAGTTTTGTTTTCCTGAAAGTAAATTTAATTTATTCCCAGGGATGGGGGCATATAGTTTTTTATTAAGAGTGTTAAATAACAAAGAAGCAAGTATCATCCTTAAAGGGGATAGTAGGTTTAGTGCTATTGAACTAAAAAAAATTGGGTTAATACATCAAACCTTTAAGGAGAACGAAGAGCCTTTAAATGATTTCGTGAATAAACTATCTAAAAATTACAATTTTAATTATTACGATACCAAGTGTAAGAAAGAAATTGCTTTAATAACTAAAAAGGAATTATTGAAGATAACAGATATTTGGGTTGAAGCTACCAAAGGCTTGAATAATTTTGACTTAAGAAAAATGGATGCATTTGGTAAAGCACAATCACGAAAGGTGTTGGAGCAAATACCGTAATAACAAAACTGTTTTACTTATTTAATTGATATTATTTATAAAATTGGTAAAACAGTTTTGTCATTTGTTCTGTATTTTTTAGGGGTACAATCGTTTAATTTTTTGAATGCAGCTGTGAAGTGAGTTGGGTTCTTGTAACCAACAGAATCAGAAATTTCATAAATTGGTTTGTTTGTATGAATTAATAATTTCATCGCTTTTTTCATTTTAAGTGAAAGGGTGTAATCAAAGATGGTTTTTTTAAAAATTCGTTTAAATTCTTTTTTTAACACAAATTCATTTAAAGAAACCAGTTTGGTTAATTGTTGTATAGAATATAACGCAGTTAAATCAGCCCCTATAATACGTTCTACTTCATATATTTTTTTTGTAACCATATCATTAGAAATTAACTCTTTATGTGTTGTTATATTTTCGTTTATTTGAATAGCTAACAATTCTAATATTTTGGACTCTATAAACAAGCGTTTAGAGTTATCAGTAAATTTGGCAGATAGTATTTCAGTTATGATTTCTTCTGTTTTAATCGAAAAGGGAATAGATCCTTTCTCCTGTATTGTTGCTATTCCAAGGACATCTTTTAGATCTTCATTTTCGTCAAGTAATAAGTGTTTTTTTAAGAATTCAGGGGAGAGTCTTATTTTTAGCTCTTTTAATTGTTTACATTTATTATAAGTACAATAACCATCAGCTTCAGTTAAGTAAGCCATACAACTTTCTTGATTTTCGCATATTATCTTACTACTGTTTTTATCAAGTTGTATCAATAATTCTCCATTAATAAGAAATGATAATATTAATGAGTTGAATGTTTTTTTACCCTCAATATGTATGTCTTTTTTTAATTTAGCATCTATGTATGACATATGTACACCTTCTGAACAAAAATCTTTATAAGTACCATCAGCGTATTCTTTTAAAAACTCAAATTCTCTAATGGTATACGTGTTTTTGGATGTGATTTTACCAGTTTTTTTTAACAATGGCATAATTCCTTTTGTCACTGTACAGTCCCAATATTTTTGATCATTCATATCGCGTCTTTTTTTTTCCTTATCACGTCATTTTAAATGAGTGAGTGTATGTTACTTTTGCCGAAAATACACCCAAATTTATTAAGACTAATTAAAAATAAGAAATAAAATGAAAAATTTATTATTGTCATTAACATGTATCATCTTTTGCTTATCGGTACATGCACAACAAGGAAAATTAAAAGGAAGTATTATTACTAACGATGGAATACCGTTAGAATTTGTTTCTGTTAAGATTGAAGGAACAACCATTGGTGGACAAACTGATGCTCAAGGTCAGTTTCAAATTGAAAATGTAAATGAAGGAGAACAAACAATAAAGTTTAGCTATGTAGGTTATAAAAGTAAAATAGTAACTATTAATGTTTCAGGAGAAACAGTAGTTGGGCAATTGATTTTATATCAAGGTAATGAATTACTAGAAGAAGTACTTATCGTTAAAGAACGAAGTAATCCTTTTTCAAGAAAACAAAGTGCATATGTATCAAAATTACCATTGAAAAATATGGAAAATGCACAAGTATATAGTACAGTAACGAATGAGTTATTGGTTTCTCAAACAGTTACTACATTTGAAGATGCATTAAAAAATGCAACCGGAGTAGATAAGTTATGGGCTTCTACTGGTAGAGGAGGTGATGGAGCAGGATACTTTAATATGAGAGGATTTGCTATTCAGCCACAATTAGTAAATGGTTTGCCAGGGATTACCAACGGGACTATAAATGCTGCTAATGTAGAGCGTATAGAAGTGATAAAAGGACCATCAGCTACCCTTTTTGGAAGCACAGTTACTTCTTATGGAGGGTTAATTAATATTGTAACCAAAAAGCCTTATCAAGGTTTTGGAGGATCTGCTTCATTTACAACAGGTTCATATGGCTTAAATAATGTTGTTTTTGATGTAAATACTGCTATTAATAAAAAGGAAGACATTTATTTCAGATTAAACTCTGCATATTATACTGAGGATAGTTTTCAGGATGCAGGATTTAAAAAATCACTATTCGTAGCACCATCTATCACTTATAAAGTATCTGAGAAGCTATCATTATCGTTATATTCAGAAATTTCACAAGCAGAGCAAACAAACCCTACTTTTTTGTTCTTAAATAGGAGTGTACCTGTACAATGGGCAAATTTAGATGCATTAAATTACGATACTAAAAAGTCATTTACAAGTAATGATTTAACTATAAAAAACCCTTCTGCAAATATTAAAGCAGAAATGGAGTATGCTTTTAGTGATAAAATAAGATCACAAACAGTAGTAGCTACAGGAAATACTAGTTCAAACGGATATTATTCTTATTTATGGAATGATGAATACGGACCTTTAACAGGAGGCCTTAGTCCAAATACTCAAACATTTAGTTTAAATATTCAAAAAGTAAATGCTAAAACAACAACTTTTGATATTCAACAAAACTTTATAGCTGATGTTAAAATAGGGACTATGCGTAACAGAACCGTTTTAGGGGTAGATTATTTTGCTAAAACTATTTCAGATAACAGCTCAGGATTTGCTTTTGTACATAATGTAAATCCACAAGGTGATGTTGTTGATTATGATAATCCATATACAGATGATTTTAATCCGGGTACTATAGCAGATATTGAAACGACACCAGTATATTTAACTACCTCTAGTATTGATAATTTATTAGCAAATAGTGCTAATAATAACAGTAAAGTGAAGCAAAATGTATTTAGTACATATATAAATAACGTATTAAATATATTGCCTACTTTATCAGTAATGACAGGGATTCGATATGATTTATTTGATTATAGAGGAGATGCAAACACAAAAATAGACGAAGAAAAAGAATATACTAAAGGAACTTTTTCACCTAAATTAGGAATTGTTTTTCAACCAATAAAAGATCAGTTATCAGTATTTGGAAATTACCAAAATGGTTTTTCAAATGTAAACCCTGAGTTTGTGTCTTCTGACCCTTCTAATCCAGCTTCTCCTCAAGTGTTACAAAGTTATGATCTTGAACAAGCTAATCAATGGGAGTTTGGAGTAAAAACGAATCTCTTTAAAAACAAATTGAATGCAACAGTAAGTTATTATAATATTACTGTTAAGGATAAGGTAATTGGTTATGGTGCTGCTAAAACTCAAGATGGAGAAGTAAAAAGTAAAGGGTATGAAATTGAAATTAATGCAAACCCAATCAAAGGCTTAAATTTAAGAGCAGGATATAGTAAAAATGATGCTGAGGTTACAAAAGCTCCATCAAATACTATATTAATAGGAAAACGTTATGAAGAAGCAGGTCCTGAAAAAACATACAACTTCTGGGCTACGTATAAGTTTCACACTACTTTCTTAAAAAACTTTGGAATAGGGTTTGGTTTTAACGGAGCTAGCGAACAAAATATAATGGCTGGTTACCCTAATGTAGGAGTATTTAACTTACCTAGTTATACAATATTTAATAATTCAATTTTTTACCAAGCTAAAAAATATCGAATAGGATTAAAATTAAATAATGCTACAAATGAATCTTATTATAAAGGATGGTCAACAATTAATCCACAAAAACCAAGAACCGTATTAGCCAGTATCAAGTATATATTTTAAGTAATTAGTTTAATCACCACTCTGAATGTTATTTAGAGTGGTGTAATTATATATTATTATGTTCACACTAGCATTTTTTTTAATTTTTTCAAGTAGTTATGCGCTGTACAATTGTTCTAAAAGAGCTTTACATGTAAACCCATCTTTTAATACTTGGGTTGTTAAACGCGTAAAGAAAACTCAATTTACGAGTATTATTGTTTTAGGAGTTTCCTATATGAATCTTCAAGTTTTATATGGTTTTGGTAAAGGCTTTTTTGTGTTTATGAGCATATTGATACTTGTAAATTGTATGCTTATAGCACTTACTCCACTAGGAATAATGAAAACTAAAACACTAGCCTTTTTATTCATGTTATTTTTAGGGATAGAATATTTAATACCATTCATTAATGCCAGCTAATCAAAAATACTTAACAACATCTAAATGGAAACGATTTACTAAAATAACAGCCGGTGTATTTGGAGGATATGCTATATCTGCAAGTTTACATTTGCTAATAGCTTTATGGTCGCCATACCATAAATTAGTTTTAATCACCTCTGTTTATAGTTTGTTTTTAGTTTGGATGTTGTTTTTTACACTGGCCTTTTTATTTAAGACTCCATGGAAAATTTGGGCGGTTTATTTGGGAATTATCACAGTAAATTGTTTGGCTGTTTATTACAGTAAATTATATTATCCAGTAGTTTAATTATGAGTAAAAGAAGTTATAATGTCTTTCTTCATACCCATACAGTAAGTGGTATCGTAATTAGTGTAGCGCTATATATTATTTTTTTTGCAGGTGCATTCGCTTTAATTAAAGATGAAATTACTGTTTGGGAAAAAGGAATAAACTATACTCGAAATATTGAAGAGAATTCTATAGACTATGATGTTCTTGTAGAAAAAATAAAAGCAGAAAAACATGAGCTTTATGGTAGGGATATAAGAATTGTCATTGATGAAGTTTCACCAGAAATATTTATTTCACTTAGTGCCTCACAAGACAGTTTAGCTCCTGAATCATCTAGAAAATATGATTATTTTAATATAAATAAAAACACATATAGAATTTCAGACTATTATGAGTTTTATAGTTTTGGTGAATTGTTGTATCGATTACATTTTTTTAACCAAATACCAATAATAGGAATTTATATAGCTGGTTTTGTAGCTTTCTTTTTTCTATTTGCAATAGTTACAGGTGTAATTGTTCATTGGAAAAAAATGATTTCTAATTTTTATGTATTTAGGCCCACAGCCAAATTAAAAACAATTTGGACGGATGCACATACCGTTTTGGGAGTAATTGGTTTGCCTTTCCAGTTTATATATGCGTTAACGAGCTGTTTCTTTTGTTTATCTGTTTTGGTGTTGCTACCGGCTAATTTTCTGTACGATAATGACCAGCAACAACTAATGGAGGATTTACGTCCTATGAGCATATCATATCCTATTGAAACAAGAAGTAATCAAGAATTTACCTTAAATCAGTTTAGAGATCAAACACTTGTTAAATGGGAACATTTATCAATAAAGCAAGTTTATGTGCGCAATTATGGGGCTACTAATATGAAATTTCAGATTGATGGTGTTGTTGATGATGAATTTATTGGTAATGGAAGAATTATTTATGATGTTCAAACAGGAAAAGTAGAGGCCATTAAAAATCCTTATAAAGCTAATTATCTAGAAGGAGTAGAATTTACTATTAGGCGATTGCATTTTGGAGATTATGGAGGGTTAATATTAAAAATAATTTACTTTATACTAGCGTTAATTACCTGCTTTGTTATTATTACTGGCGTACTTATGTGGCTTGAGGCAAGGAATAAGAAAAATGTTCCAGAAGCTCAAAAATTATTCAATCAAAAAGTGGGATATATTTATTTAGCTATTTGTTTAAGTATGTATCCTATAACAGCATTTACATTTATAATAGCAAAGTTATTGCCTAGAAGTTTAGATGCATCTCGACAGTCAATTTTATATACAGTTTTTTTCGGATTATGGTTTGTAGTATCAATAGTATTTACCTTAAAAAGGAATAATTATTATACTAATAAAATTTGTTTGAAAGCAGGAAGTTCTTTTGCTTTTAGTATTCCGATAATAAATGGAGTTATTTCTGGAAATTGGATCTGGAATACGATACAAACTAAGCAATATGATATACTTTTTATCGATTTATTTTGGATAGTATTCGGTATAGCAACACTATTCATAACATTGAAACTAAAAAAGAGTCCACAAATACATAAAGTGAAATAAAATATAAAAACAGATCAAAAATTAAACATTAAAAATCAAATTAAAATGAATATTAAAATCAAAATTTCTTTATTATGGTTGTTTATAGCAATCGGATTCGTAGTACATCATATTTATGGTTTATTCGGAGTGTATTATCATGAAACTGTTATGATGGAGGGAGCTACGGGTGATGTCCCTTTAGAACATCATATGTACAGAATACTGTTTGAAGGTGCAGCTTTACTATTTGCATTATTGACAATTGAAATATCCAAAAGATGGTTTAGAGTTGGTTCTTTTGTTTGGGCAATACTATTGGGTATGTTTAATGTATATCACGTTGTAACAGCAATTATTTATGAAAGCTCTAATATTTCAGAAATATTAATTTTGTTATTAATGGTGATCGCTAGTAGCTTTTTAATAATGAGTCTAAATAAATGGATAAAAGACTAAAAATAATACAATTTAGGACTTATATTTGTCCAAATAAATTTTGAAATATATAGATCTATCATAACTGATGAAAAAAATAATTTATAGTTTAGTAATAGTAACCCTATTGTTTTCTTGTAAAAAAGAAAAACAAGAATCAAATGAAATAATAGAAGTTACAAAAAAGGAAGAAGTAGTAATAGTTTATACACATCGTCATTATCCTGCAGACAAACAATTGTTTGCTCAGTTTGAAAAAGAAACTGGAATTAAAGTAAACGTAGTAAATGCAAAGGCAGATGAGTTAATACAAAAAATGACTATTGAAGGAGAGCATTCTCCAGCAGATGTGTTAATTACTGTTGATGCAGGAAGATTAGTACGTGCAAAGAATAAAGACTTGTTACAATCGGTTACTTCAGAAACGTTAAATACAATTGTCCCTGCTCATTTAAGAGATACTGATAATCAATGGTTTTCTTTAACTAAAAGAGCTCGTGTTATCGTATATGCTAAAGATAGAGTGAAACCTGAAAACTTATCTTCTTACAATAATTTAACTGCAAAAGAGTGGAATGAAAAAGTATTAATTCGTTCATCAAGTAATATTTATAATCAATCGTTATTAGCGTCA
>JABSPO010000160.1 GCA_013214625.1 Flavobacteriaceae bacterium | reverse complement strand
GCTAAGAGCCCTTAGCATTAATATTGTCGGGGTGGCAGGATTCGAACCTGCGACCTCCTCGTCCCAAACGAGGCGCGATGACCGGGCTACGCTACACCCCGAGATATTAATTTGCGGTTGCAAATATACTTCTAGTTTCTCTATTCCACAAGGTTTTGATCCACTATACTTAATTAAAATAATAAAACTCTTATAAAAACAAAAAAGACCTACTGTTACCAGTAAGTCTTTAAGTGAGCCCTGCAGGATTCGAACCTGCGACCGCCTCCTTAGAAGGGAGGTGCTCTATCCAGCTGAGCTAAGAGCCCTTAGCATTAATATTGTCGGGGTGGCAGGATTCGAACCTGCGACCTCCTCGTCCCAAACGAGGCGCGATGACCGGGCTACGCTACACCCCGAATTGATTTTTATTAGCGGAGAGACAGGGATTCGAACCCTGGGTACCCGGACGGGTACGCTTGTTTAGCAAACAAGTCCTTTCGGCCACTCAGGCACCTCTCCAGTATATCAATTCGCAACATTAATTTGCGGTTGCAAATCTACACCTAGTTTCCTTTTCTCACAAGGTTTTTAATTCTTTTTTTTAGGTTTTTTTTTAATCAATTAACTATCAATAACTTCAATCAGGATACTCAATGCGCAAATGATACATATTTATCAATTTATGCTTCAAAACCTTTTTAATCACTTCAATTTCTTTAAAAGTTATGTCCGCATTTAAAAACTGTCCGTCATTTTTTTGCTTATCAATAATTTGCTCCACAAAATCACTCATTTTAGTATAATCAGGGTTTTTAATACTCTTTGAAGCCGCCTCTACACTATCACACATCATTAATATAGATGTTTCTTTAGAGAATGGCTTAGGCCCGTTATACTGAAAATCTTCAATATTAACTTCCCCTTCCTTATTATTCTTTTCTAAACTATAAAAATAATAGACTAAACTTGTACCATGGTGTGTTCTGATAAAATCGATAACCCTGTCTGGTATATTGTGTTTTTTAGCAATCTCTATCCCATTTAATACATGATCAATAATGATTCTAGCACTTTCCTTAGGGCCTAATTCATTATGCGGATTAATACCATTACTTTGATTTTCTATAAAGTATGTGGGCTCTTTCATTTTACCAATATCGTGGTACAATGCCCCTACCCTTGCTAACATTGCATTTGCTCCTATTTCATTTGCTGCAGCTTCTGCCAAATTAGCTACGTTTAAGGAATGATGAAATGTTCCTGGAGCTTTATCTGCTAATAACTTTAATAATTTAGAATTCGTATCCGAAAGCTCTAATAGAGACACATCAGAAACTAACCCAAATGTTTTTTCATATATATATATTAATGGCTGCGCAAACAACATTGCTAACCCACATAAAATAAACAAGCCAAAAGTTTCCCATCTCAACTCAACAATATTTCCTTCATGAATTATATAAAAAGAAAAATAAGCCACTATATACACCCCTGTAATTTGGGCTACAGATATAAATAAATTAACCCTTTTATACAATTCCGACACTGAAAGTATTGTTATAATCCCTGCTATAATTTGTAAAAACATATATTCATAACTGTTCGGCACAATAAACCCTAATAGCAAAACAGTAATTACATGAGTAAACAAACCTAATCTAGCATCAAAAAAAGCCTTTAATATCAATGGTAAAATACACAACGGAACGATATATAAATAAGCTGGCTGGTATTTCAAAATAACCGTTGTAATGAATATCATTATAATGACATTGAAGAAGATAAATGTGAATTTTCTATTGTTATTATAAATAGAAATTCTATATTTTTTCAAAAACAAAATTAGCATTAATAATGCCAAAACGACTAATATTACATACCCAAGAACTATCCAATTATAATTAGATTCATTCCAAACCTGAGAAGCATACAATTCTTTAAGCGACTGTAGTTTCTGAAATTTATCTCCCTCAACTACCTCTCCCTTAGAAATAATAATTGCATTTTCTTTCACCAAACCTACAGTAGGTAATATCTTGCTTTTTTCTTCCTCATAAATCTCATCATTAAAAGCCTTATCAAAAGTCACATTTGCTTTAATGTTATTGAAAAATATCGCTGTAAAGTAATTTTTATATGGATTATAAATAGAGTCTGAAAAATTTTCTTGAACAGATTCCTGTATCTTTTCCGTAGTCAATAAGTTTGCAAAAATATAATTTTTTGCTACTCCTGAATTCTTCACTTTTAAAACAATTTCTTTTTCTTTTGCTACGGAAACATCCTCTGCTAATAATCCGATTTTATAAATTTTAGCTAATGTTTTCGCTAACTTTAATCTAGATCTATTTTTTAAATCTGGATTTAACGAATCTGGAAAAGTTAATTCAAACTCATTTAATAACTTTTGAGAGGAGTTCCTAGCAATTATTGTGTCTATCGTGAAGTAATAAGGTATGTTTTCTTTCAACAACTCTTCCTCTATACTAATTTGCGCTTCAGTTTTCTGCACAGCAAAATCAAAGGGAGCATATAAATTTTCAGTTTGCCACACTTTTCCCTTTTCAAAATCATACTTAAAAGAACCTCCTTTAGGAAAAAGGTATACAATAAATAATGTTGAAATAACAAACAAAAAAACCTTGTATATCAATGAATGATGTTTGTATATGGCACTAAGAAATTTTCTCATAACTGAATCGTAATTACTTCAAAAATAGTAAAATTAAAACTTGATGAATGGTTATGAATCCATTTTTAAACTAATTTGTATAAATCAACCTGATTATTGTTTACAAACAAGATAAAAAATCATTAAATTCGCAGACATATAATCGAATAAAAAAACATAAAAACACATACATCATGAGCACAAAAGTTGTTATCGTTTCAGCAGCAAGAACTCCTATAGGAAGTTTTTTAGGAAGTCTATCTACAGTACCAGCTACTAAACTAGGAGCTATCGCTATCAAAGGAGCTTTGGCTAAAGCAAATTTAACAGCAGACCAAGTTGATGAAGTTATTATGGGGAACGTAGTGCAAGCCGGAAATGGACAAGCCCCTGCTAGACAAGCAGCTATATACGCTGGTATTTCTGAACAAACTCCAGCAACAACTATCAATAAGGTTTGTGCTTCAGGAATGAAAGCAGTTATGCAAGGTGCCCAAGCAATTATGTGTGGTGATGCTGAAGTAGTAGTTGCTGGAGGTATGGAAAACATGAGTTTAATTCCTCATTATTTTCAAGCACGTTCTGCAACAAAATTTGGCCCTTCAAAAATGCTTGACGGAATGCAAGTTGACGGTTTAGTTGATGCATACAGTCAAGAAGCAATGGGTGTGTATGCAGATGCATGCGCAACTGAATACAATATTACAAGAGAGGATCAAGATGCTTTTGCACTAGAGTCTTACAAAAGAGCTACAGAAGCATGGGATGCTGGTAAATTCAATAATGAAGTAGTACCTGTTGAAGTGCCACAGCGAAGAGGAGAACCTGTTATCGTTTCAAAAGATGAAGAATACACCAATGTAAGGCTTGATAAAGTTTCTACATTACGTCCTGCATTCACAAAAGACGGTACAGCTACTGCTGCAAATTCATCTACTATTAATGACGGTGCCGGAGCAGTTGTTTTAATGTCAGACACTAAAGCAAAAGAATTAGGCTTAACTCCTTTAGCAACTATTATTGGATATGCAGATGCAGCTCAGGAACCAAAATGGTTTACAACTGCACCCGCCAAAGCGCTACCAAAAGCGCTAGCAAAAGCAAATACATCAATTGATAATGTTGATTATTTTGAATTCAACGAAGCATTTTCTGTTGTTGGCTTAGCGAACATGAAAATACTAGGATTAGACAATAGCAATGTAAATGTAAACGGTGGAGCCGTTTCTTTAGGTCACCCATTAGGCTGCTCAGGAGTACGTATCTTAATTACTTTATTAAACGTATTAGAACAAAATAATGCTAAAACTGGTGCTGCAGCTATCTGTAACGGTGGTGGTGGCGCTTCTGCAATTGTAATTGAAAGAGCTTAAAAAATAAGTCATTAAATGCAATACGGAATTACACATTTAAGCATTGTCCCTTTAAGAGATGAACCATCTGACCCTAGCGAGCTTGTTTCCCAGGTACTATATGGCGATTGTTTTAAAGTACTCGAACAACGCAAAAAATGGAGTAAAATCAGACTTGAATTTGACAATTATGAAGGCTGGATTGACAACAAACAATATATAGAGATTTCCGAAGATATGTACAAAAACGTATCTTCTGAAACTTTAAATGTTTCTGCTGACTTAGTTGAATACATTACTACTCAAGAAGGTCATTTAAACCTGATTCCATTAGGAGCTACATTAAACGGATTATCATTATTAAATCATAGTTATGACGGAGAATCCCTAACAGAAAAACAACCAAAGAAAAACCTAATAGACACTGCTTATATGTATTTAAACACCCCGTATTTATGGGGCGGAAAAACACCTTTCGGAATTGATTGCAGTGGTTTTACACAAATGGTGTACAAACTAAATGGATATCGTATTTTAAGAGATGCTTCACAGCAAGCAACTCAAGGAGAAGCTTTAAGTTTTATTGAAGAAAGTGAACCAGGTGATTTAGCCTTTTTTGATAATAGTGAAGGAACCATCACTCATGTAGGAATTATCATGAAAGACAATTATATCATTCACGCACACGGTTGTGTTCGTGTTGATCGATTAGATCATACTGGCATTTTCAATACTGAAAGAAATATGCATACCCACAAATTAAGAGTTATCAAACGCATTGTTTAAACAATATATTCTTTAAAATTATATCATAAAAAAAGGGAGCAATTTGCTCCCTTTTTCATATATCTTCTGAATTTATAGCGACTCCAATAAAGCTTTCATTTCTTTAAACTTAGCCGTTTCACCAAGTATGCTATATATACCTTTTAAGGTTTGAGCAGCACTTTCATTTTTAGCATCAACACTTAATATTTTTTCTAAAAACGGTTTCGCTTCTTTATAGATAATTCTTCTTTTTTCTTGCAAGATATCATACTTCTTATTATCAGCAGATGAAGTTCCTAAAGAATTCATTTCTTCTACTAAAGTAGTTTCTTCTTTTAAAATTAATGCCGCAATATTGAAGTTTGTATTGACATCACTTGGTTTTAATTCTAAACTTTTTTGATAATATTTTTTAGCAGAAGCTACATCTCCTTGCTCTGCAGAAATCACCCCTAAATTAAAAAACAGTGTTGAATTAGTAGGGTCTTGCTTTATTGCTTCCTCCATTAATTCTTTAAACTTATCTTTCTTATCTAATTTTAAATATAAATTAGCTTCAGTAAGTATTAAATTTATATCAGTAGGCGCATCTATTCTAGCATCTTTTATCGCAGCAATTGCAGCCTCTGTATCACCCAATTCAACATACATAAAAGCTATATTTTTGATGATATCCGGCAAAACTGATGGTGATTTTCTCTCAGTTGGCTTAATATGCGAGCCATTTTTTAACGCGATAGAACGCATAAATTTATCAGAAAACACCTCTTCTTCTTTTGCTTCTTTACTATAAGCTACATATTCAGTTTTAATTCCTGTATATTTTTTTTGTTTTAATTCAATATACATTGGTAAAGCTTTTTTATAATCTTTAGCACTTACATAGCCAGAAGATGCAAAGTATAAAAACTCAATATCCCCTGATAACTTATAGGCCGTAAATAATTTTTCTGCATAAATCTTATACTTAGCTTGACCTTGATCTTTTATCGCCTCATTAACAAGAGAGTTTGTTTTCTCAAGTTTCAATTCATTAATCTCTTTAACATACTTTGAAGAACTATTCGCATCAAATTCTGCTAATGAAGAAATAATTTCATCATAATCATTACCATTCAACATTGCTTTTGCCTTTAAGTAATAATACTTTGATTTAATTTTATCATCAGCATTAGCAATAACAGCTTCTGCAGAGGCAATTAATAATTTTGTTTCACTAAATTTTTCTGATTTTATCGCTTTCTCCAAAGCTTTAACTTCATTTTTCTGTGCAAAAGCGATACTTGTTAATCCTAACAATACTAATACCAATACTTGTTTCTTCATAATAAACTCTTTTTAATACCTCTTAAAATGGAGGTCTACTGTTTTTGGGATAAAAAAACCACATACTGTTAGTACTAACGAATATGTGGTTTTAGTTTTATAATATTAATTTTAAATCTATTCTTCTTCGTTAGCACTATCATTTGCAACAGTTGTGCCATCTTCATTTAACACAATCGCATCTGGATCAATTGCATCTGGATCAACTTCTTCCTCTTCTTCATGCATTACTTTTGCAACAGCAGCAATTGAATCCTTTCCTTTTATATTAATTAAACGAACTCCTTGCGTAGCACGTCCCATTACCCGCAGACCAGCAACTGCTATACGAATAGTTAATCCTGATTTATTAATGATCATTAAATCATCTTCATCAGTCACATTCTTAATAGCTACCAACCCACCAGTTTTATCGGTTACAGAAATAGTTTTCACTCCTTTTCCTCCACGGTTCGTAATTCTGTAGTCTTCTAAACTAGAACGCTTACCGTATCCATTTTCAGAAACAACTAAGATATTACTTTCCATATCATCCACAGCAATCATACCAATTACCTCATCATTTTCATGAGCCAACCTAATCCCTCTCACTCCAGAAGCACCTCTACCCATTGGACGTGTTTTACTTTCTTCAAAACGAATTGACTTACCAGATTTTAATGCTAACATTACTTGACTGTTTCCAGTAGTTAATTTAGCTTCTAATAATTCATCTCCTTCTTTAATAGTAATTGCATTAATACCATTTGTTCTTGGACGAGAATACTGCTCTAAAGAAGTCTTTTTAACCTGACCTTTTTTAGTAGCCATAATTACATAATGACTATTAACGTATTCTTCATCTTTTAAATCTTGAGTACAAATAAATGCTTTTACCTTATCGTCCTGCTCAATATTTATCAAGTTCTGTATTGCTCTACCTTTTGACGACTTACTTCCTTCAGGAATTTCGTACACACGCATCCAAAAACATTTTCCTTTTTGCGTAAAGAATAACATATACTGGTGGTTTGTCCCTACAAATAAGTGCTCTAAGAAATCTTCATTTCTAGTAGAAGAACCTTTTGCTCCAACCCCTCCTCTATTTTGTTTTTTATACTCATCTAACGGAGTACGTTTAATATAACCAGCATGAGAAATAGTAATTACTACAGGACTGTTTGGTATTAAATCCTCAATACTCACATCACCACCTGCATAAGATATTTCTGAACGACGTTCATCACCATATTTACGCTGAACCTCTAACAATTCATCTTTAATGATTTGCATTCTACGTGGCTCACTTGCTAAAATTTCTTTTAAATCCGTGATTGTATCCATTAAAGCATCGTATTCCGCACGTAACTTATCTTGTTCCAGACCAGTTAACTGACGCAAACGCATTTCAACAATTGCACGCGATTGAAGATCTGATAAAGAAAAACGTTCTATTAATTTCTCTCTAGCTTCCTCAGTATTACTTGATGAACGAATTAATGCAATAACCTCGTCAATATTATCAGACGCTATAATTAACCCTTCTAAAATATGAGCACGTTCTTCAGCCTTCCTCAACAAGTACTTTGTACGACGAGTTACAACATCATGCCTGTGCTCAACGAAATAGTGAATTAAATCTTTTAAATTCAACATTTGTGGTCTTCCATTTACAAGTGCAATATTATTTACACTAAAAGAAGATTGTAATGCTGTATATTTAAACAACTTGTTCAATACTATATTAGGTACCGCATCACGCTTTAACACATAAACGATACGCATTCCATTTCTATCAGATTCATCTCTAATAGCAGAAATACCTTCTAATTTTTTATCATTGATTAGGTCAGCAGTTTTCTTAATCATATCAGCTTTATTTACCTGATATGGTATTTCAGAAACTATGATAGATTCTCTACCATCCGCATCTTCGATTATTGCCTTACCTCTTATAACAATTTTCCCTCTACCTGTTTTAAAAGCATCACGAACACCATCATAACCATATATTAACCCACCTGTCGGAAAATCAGGAGCTTTAATATGCTCCATTAATTCGTCAATTTCAATATCGTTGTTTTCAACATACGCTAAAATACCATCAATAACTTCTGTTAAGTTATGCGGTGGCATGTTTGTTGCCATACCTACAGCAATACCAGAAGCACCATTCACAAGCAACGTTGGAATACGTGTTGGCATTACTTTTGGTTCTTTAAGCGTATCATCAAAGTTTAATTGATGATCTACTGTATCCTTATCTAAATCTGCTAATATATCCTCTCCAATTTTACGCATACGCACCTCTGTATAACGCATTGCTGCTGGACTATCACCATCAACAGAACCAAAATTCCCTTGTCCATCTACAAGCATGTAACGCAAACTCCATTCTTGAGCCATACGCACCATTGCATCGTAAACTGATGTATCACCATGTGGGTGATACTTTCCTAAAACCTCTCCAACAATTCTTGCAGATTTTTTATGAGCTTTAGTTGAAGTAACTCCTAATTCGTGCATTCCAAAAAGCACTCGACGGTGTACTGGTTTTAATCCATCTCTTACATCTGGTAATGCTCGTGAAACGATAACCGACATTGAATAATCAATGTAAGCTGATTTCATTTCATCTTCAATATTAATCGGTATCACTTTTTCTCCGTCTGCCATATTAAAACTTTAATTATAATAACGAGCCAATATACATATTTTATACATCACCACCAGTTATTACTCATTGTTTTAAGTGGATTTTATTAACAATAAATAATATTCAAAAAGTTGATAAATAATCGGTGTTTTTTTTTGATTATTAATATAGTTTTCGTCACTTAGCAAGGTTATACTTGGTATTTCGACCAAATACATACAATACACCCCATTTTGAATTAACTTAAGCTAATTGACACTATTATGGATGATAATTTCACACCAAGAGTAAAAGATGTTATTGGATACAGCAAGGAAGAAGCGTTGCGCCTAGGGCATGATTTTATTGGTACTGAGCATTTAATACTTGGCTTATTACGTGATGGTAATGGAAAAGCTATTGAAATTTTAGAATCACTAGATGTCGACTTGGATCATCTGCGAAAAAAAGTAGAAGGCCTAAGTCCAGTAAATCCTAATATTACCTTTGAAGGAAACGAGAAAAAAAACCTACACTTAACTAGACAAGCAGAGCGTGCTTTAAAGACAACTTTTTTGGAAGCTAAACTTTTTAAAAACACTTCTATAAACACGGCTCATTTATTGTTATGTATTTTAAGAAACGATAACGACCCAACCACAAAGCTTTTAAATAAATTAAAAGTTACTTACGACAATGTTAAAGAATACTTTAAGAATATGGAATCAAACGAAAACCAACATATAGAAGACCAACACACACCCGACTTACCAAAAGCTGATGCTTTCCCAGAAGGTGACAGTTCTGATAGTGGCGGAGAAAAAGAAAACCCTTTTTCTTCAAGCGGAACAAGTAAAAATATCAAAAAATCTAACACTCCTGTTTTAGATAATTTTGGTAGAGACTTAACTGCAATGGCAGAAGAAGGTAAATTAGACCCTGTAGTTGGAAGAGAAAAAGAAATACAACGTGTATCACAAATATTAAGTAGGCGTAAAAAAAACAACCCACTATTACTAGGTGAACCTGGTGTAGGAAAATCTGCCATAGCAGAAGGTTTAGCCTTACGTATAGTTACTCGTAAAGTATCACGTATCCTATTCGGAAAACGAGTAGTCACCCTTGATTTAGCAAGTTTGGTTGCTGGTACAAAATATCGTGGGCAATTTGAAGAGCGCATGAAAGCACTAATGAATGAATTACAAAAGAATGACGATGTTATCCTTTTTATTGATGAAATACATACCATCGTAGGTGCTGGAGGGGCAACTGGTTCATTAGACGCTTCAAATATGTTTAAACCTGCCTTAGCTAGAGGTGAAATACAATGTATTGGAGCTACAACTCTTGACGAGTATAGACAGTCTATCGAAAAAGACGGTGCACTAGAACGTCGTTTTCAGAAAATAATCGTAGCCCCAACAAATATTGACGAAACAATTGAAATCCTTCACAACATTAAAGGTAAATATGAAGATCATCATAATGTAACATATACTGACGAGGCAATTGAAGCTTGTGTAAAGTTGTCTGATAGATATATTAGTGATCGATTCTTACCCGATAAAGCCATCGATATATTGGATGAGGCTGGTGCCAGAGTTCACATTAACAATATTCATGT
>JABSPO010000016.1 GCA_013214625.1 Flavobacteriaceae bacterium | reverse complement strand
ATTCTTTGAAATTCTATTTCAAAAAGCTTATTTTCGCCACTATGCTTTTATCCTATTTTCAAAACAAACTTATTGAGTGCGGAACAGATGAAGCTGGACGGGGTTGTTTAGCCGGACCAGTAACCGCAGCCGCAGTTATATTACCCCCGAAATTTAAGAACAATACCCTGAATGACTCTAAAAAATTGAGCGAAAAAAAGCGCGATTTACTAAAACCTATTATTGAACTTGAAGCGGTCACATTTGGCGTTTGCCATGTATTTGAGGAAGAAATTGACAAAATTAATATTCTTAACGCATCTATTACAGCTATGCAACGTTCAATAATACAGTTAACGCCTCAACCTGAGTTTATTATTATTGACGGGAATAAATTCAAACCCTATAATGACGTTCCTTACGAAACAATTATTAAAGGTGACGGAAAGTATTTAAGCATTGCGGCCGCTTCCGTTTTAGCCAAAACGTACAGAGATGCATATATGACAAAAATTCATGAAGAATTCCCAATGTACAATTGGATTCAAAACAAAGGATACCCAACAAAAGAACACAGAGCGGCAATTAGAAAGTATGGGGCAACAAAATATCACAGAAAAACTTTCAGACTCTTACCTGAACAATACACCTTAGATATTTAGCTTATATCAATTAAAACAGTCTTAATACATAGTATTATTCACAGGAATAAAACTTATCTTTTTATGTTAAATAAATACCGCCGTTTTCTACCACGAATTCACTAATTAAAACTATAAAAGCTATAATTTCAATAATTGAAAACTTAATATCTCATAACAGAAACAATTATCAAACTGAGGTGTTGGATAAAAAAACATCTAGCGAAGACAATGACAGCGTCACTTCGAGTAAAATGTTTTGAAGTGAAATGGAAAAGTATTTTACTCGAGAAGTATTAGTTCTCCCCCAATCAAGTTGAGAGCAGGCTAATTTTCAATCTGTTACACTACACGAAAATCACTCGAACTGACGATAAAGTCGTAAATCCATCAATGGTAGCTTGTCGAAGTTTTATAAAAACAAATGCTTTATGGTTTTCGACACTTCGTCTACGCTCTGCACAGGCTAAGCTCAATCTTACGATAAATTAAGTTTTACTTAAAATTTTCGGATGGTAGCGCTTCAAAATCTAAAAAACGATTTCTTTTTGATACTTTTGCCTTAAATACTATTTAATATCCATTTACACATCTAATAAGTATTTATAATCAACCCTATAAACGGGTTAAATTTTAGCTATATGAAGCAGTTTTACATCTTATTTATCCTATTTATCAGTCTATTATCATGCGATAAAAAAGAAACTAAAATAAATACGTTAACTGATTACATTCCTAATAACCCTTCGGTTATAATTAGCGCTCCTAGTATTCAAAAACTACAAAGTGAGTTAAAAGAGAATTCTTTTATCAAGTCATTCAGTGCAACTAAAACATTTCAGAATTTAAAAAATGATTTTAGTTTTTGTGATAATATTGAATCTGACAATTCAATTTTGATAAGTTACGCAACTGTAGGAAAAACACTTGAATATTTATTTACTATAAAAGCTAAGAACTTAGAACACAAAATAGAGGTCAACACAACTAAAAAAAGCTATAACAATATTTCTTATCAAGAGTTGAAAAACCAAAAAGCGTACACTTTAGTATTAGACAGTACTCTTGTTGTTAGTTCATCGGAAATTCTTATCGAAAATTTGATTAGAAATAATACTGATAACATTAGATATAGCAACAGTAGTTTTTTAAAACTTCATGGAACTAGCGATCACAATAAAGTATCAGCATACTTAAACAACGAGAAAAAGCCGTTTTTCTTTAATAGTATTTTCCCTACGCAGTTTTTAGGCAACACTAACTGGACTTCTGTAGAACTAAACAATAATAACGGACTCTCTATTAACGGTATTACCACCAATACTACAATTGCACATAGTTTTGCTAAAAATTTATTACAATCTAAAACCGAAGAAAGTAACATTAGTGAAATTATCCCTCTAAATTTTTTAAGTTATACCACATATACCTTTGAAGAATTAAAAAACTTTGATTCACCATTTGAAAACTTTAATGAGTTAATAGACAACTCTACGGAAGCTACTAGCTTTCGCGAAGAAAAAAACTCATCGTGTGCATTTAAACTTTTAAACACTTCCGTTTCTGAAAACCTTACTGAATTGAACACATACAGAAACACACCTATATACAAGAATACTTATTTTAAAATTCCAACTGAAATTTCTAAAAAACAACCCGAATATGCTTGTTATTTAGGTGACTTTTTAATTTTATCAAACAATATAGGAGGTATTCAAAACTGTATTTCTCATTACCAGAACAAAACAACATTAAACAACCAATACTTCTTTACAGAAAATACAGATGCTTTATTAAGGGAAGCACATATTACTAACAGTACTAAAACTACTATTTTAAAAAATAAATTAGCCGCTATTTTAGACGATTCAAGTATCAGAAAAGTTGAATTAACTGAGTTCCCAATTGTAATGAATCAAATTACTTTTGAAGATAATTATATTCAATTTAATTCTGTCATTAAAAAAGTAAGTAAACAAAAAACTGAAGCATCCATTTCCCAGGTTGCAAGTATAAATCTTCCTGCTGATATCGCTTCTACCCTACAATGGGTAACCAACCATAAAACAAAAGAGAAGGAACTTGTTGTACAAGACAAAAACAATGTTTTATATCTTATCTCAAACAAAGGAACTATTCTTTGGAATAAGCAATTGAATGGCGAAATTCAAGGAGACATTATTCAAGTTGACTTATTCAAAAACAGAAAACTTCAATTAGCTTTTACTACAAATAATGAATTTTTAGTTTTGGACAGAAACGGGAAAGTAGTTGAACAGTTTCATAAGAAATTCTCAGACGGAAATGTATTGCCTCTTTCTGTTTTCGATTATGACAAGAATAGAAATTATCGATTCGTAATTAGTCACGGGAATCAAATAGCCATGTACGACAATAAATTCAGCCCTATAAAAGGATTTAAATTTACAAAAACAAAGAGTAACATAGTACACTCCCCGCAACATATCAGAATTGGAACTAAGGATTATATTGTTATTTCTGAAACTAACGGAACACTTCATATTTTAAACCGACAAGGAAAATTACGTACTAACATAAAAACGAAATTCGATTTTGATACTAGTAAATTTTCAAATCACAAAAACGGATTAGTATTTAAGGACCGAAATAATACTGTGCACCGAGTTAACATTTCGTCTGGAAAAGTATCTAAACTGGACCTGTTACAAGGTAATACTCTAAATTTCATTAACTATAGCAATAATTCAACAACTAAACTGGAAGATAATATTCTTACTATAAATGATAAAACTGTAGAATTAGATTTTGGAAATTATAGTGCCCCAGAAATATTTTACAATGGAAAGAAATACTATATCAACATTACAGACTTAGATAGCCAGAAGACTTACATATATAATAACAACGCAAAATTATTAAATCAATTTCCTGTATATGGACAATCTGCAATTGCACTGACTAACATGGATATAGATGCTAAATTAGAATTTGCAGTTAAAGGAGAAGCAAACTCCATCTTGATTTATAAAATGTATTAGTCTAAAAATCGCTACGCTGTTAGAGTCAAGAACAAAGACTTCTTGGCAAATAACTAATAAGCTACAGCTAAAGAAAACCCGTAAAGTATCTTTTATTTTAACCAAACAACATGTATTAGAACGTTAGTTCCGCTTCAAAAAGCACGCTAAAGTGTTTCAATATTTTTGATTTCACTTCTTCTACTGGAATTTCTTTTCCTAATTCAGCATGCATTGACGTTACTGCTTTCCCTCGTATCCCGCATGGAATAATATTATCAAAATATCCTAAATCGGCATTTACATTTAACGCGAAACCATGCATGGTCACCCAACGAGAAGCACGCACTCCGAGCGCGCAAATTTTTCTAGCAAACGGAGTTCCTACTCCTAACCAAACACCAGTTTCCCCATCACTACGTCCCGATTCTAATCCGTACTCGGCAAGTGTAAGAATTATTGATTCTTCTAATAAACGCAGGTACTTATGTATATCGGTGAAAAAATTTTCTAAATCTAAAATAGGGTATCCAACTATTTGTCCTGGTCCGTGATACGTAATATCTCCACCCCTGTTAATTTTATAAAAAGTCGCCCCTTTTGCAACTAATTGTTCCTCGTTTAATAACAAGTTATCAAAGCTCCCGCTTTTCCCTAATGTATATACATGTGGATGTTCAACAAATAAAAAATGGTTTTCTGTTTCAAGATTAGACCCCTCTCTTCTATTCTTAATTTTTGTGTTAACAATAGTTTTGAAAATAGCTTCTTGATACTCCCAAGACTCTTTATAGTCTTTAGTCCCTAGATCCTGTACGTGTACCTTTTTATTTATTATCTGATTATCCATAAAAGAATATTGTCCTTTAGAGTTCAAAGGTACTATTTTAATCTCACCAGTGAGTTTAATTTCTCGTCCCGATAGCTCTCGGGATACCTCAAGCTAAAATGGTGTTCGTTAATTTATGTCTTATGTATGTACACCCAACAAACTGATTAAGTTAGCGATTACATCTATATTATGTCGGGTTTTAGCGAACAAAACAAATAGTATTGCAAATGCAATTAAAAACCCCAAAAAGAGTCCATTACTACTTTTTTTCGCAACCTTCTTACTTGCTTTTAAATAGGACTTTGATACTTTTCCAATCCATTTACCAACCAAACCAAACATTGGCACAAATATCAATATAGTCACCACCATTCCTATTAAAACTGAAACATAAGTTGACTCCTTATAATACGAATTAATTAACTTCACTACATATTCATTTATTAACGAAGCAGTAAGTACTGATATTATTATAGTAGCGTATTTTGTAGACTTGGTTAAACTCATTTAATTCGTTTTTTAGCCTACAAAATTAATCAATTTGGATTTTAATTCACGGAAAGTGTCATAGAATTAAATCTAGGAATCGGAACATTTATTTATTCGGATTATTTATGATTACCAAGGCAGCTATAACTCCAGGAACCCAAGCACAACAGGTTAGTATAAAAACGATTATTATTGAACCACAACCTTTGTCTAAAACTGCTAATGGTGGAAATAAAATTGAAAGTATTACTCTCCAAATACTCATAATGATTGATTTTTTTTGATTGATTCATCTTATAAGTAGTACCATCACTCGTTTTGTTACACTAAAACCAATTATTTTATATTTAAAAAATGTATTACATTAGCTTAAAATTAAACTAACAGAAAATTAAATTATGGAAAACAGCTCATCTTTTGGAAATACAGACAATAGAGAAATGCCTAAAAACCACATGGCATTAGCTATTGTTGGCACTATACTAGGCTTATGCCCTACTTTATGCTGTATTAATGCAGTTCTTGGAGGAATTGCAATTTATTTTGCAACGCAAGTAAAGAAAAAGTTTGAAACTGGGGATTATGCAGGAGCTGAATCAGCTTCAAAAAACGCAAAAATATTAGCTTATGTTTCGTTAGGCTTGTTTGTAGCAAGTGTAATTTACAGCGTTATAACTTTTGACATGGAAGCTTATAATGAAGTTATAGAGAAATTCCAAGAAGCAATGAATCAATAATAAGTACCAAGAGGTTGACTGAAAAGTCAACCTCTTTTTTATAATGAAAAAAGTACTATCCATATTCACTATTATTGCCTTTTTTGGAGTTATTAGATACTTTTATTTAAACAATCCTTCAAAAAACGAAACTCCTTTTGCTATTTGCATGACTAAACGTATAGCAAATATCGATTGCCCAGGATGCGGTGGTCAACGTGCATTTCATCAGTTATTAAACGGAAACCTTCTCGAAGCGGGTAAACTGAATATTTTTATTTATTTCTTTGCTCCCCTTCTAGCATACATCTTCTTTAGTTTCGCTTTAAAACCGTTCAATATCAACTTTCCTGACATAGATATCTCTACCAGAAACTTAGGATTGATTCTGCTCTTTTTTGTAGCTTTTACAGTTGTACGAAACTTTCCTTTTTAAATTGTCAATCTAACTAGTAATAATCGCATTCAAACCATGATGCACAGTATGAAGTCATATCGACAATTCACTGTTTAAGTTTTTATTCTTATTAAATTCCATCACTTTTTGTGATATTTCTACTTTTGACCCCATTTTCAGTCAATAAACACTTACGCTCAGAAGTTTTTTACGTAATTTTGCAACTTATTTTATTCCCACCAGTGGGTTTAATGCTCCGAGGCTTGCCTCACCAGTAAAATTATAGAATTAATTCATTCCTCATGGGTTTGTCCCTGAGGAAATTGACTAAAACAAGTACAAATGCAATTATCAGAACAAGAAGTTGTAAGACGTGAAAAGCTTACCAAGTTACGAGAATTGGGTATCAACCCTTATCCAGCAAACCTTTATCCTGTAGATCATAATTCAAAACAGATTAAAGAAAACTTTACTGAGGATAAACAGGTGGTAATTGCAGGAAGATTAATGTCGCGTAGAATTCAAGGAAAAGCTTCTTTTGCTGAACTGCAAGATAGCGAAGGAAGAATACAAGTGTATTTTAATCGTGATGAAATTTGTACTGGAGAAGACAAAACTTTATATAACGATGTTTACAAAAAATTATTAGACATCGGTGATTTTATTGGTATTGAAGGAACGCTGTTCACGACTCAAGTTGGAGAAAAAACAGTTTTAGTAAACAAGTTTACCTTATTAAGTAAATCCTTAAAACCATTACCATTACCAAAAACCGATAAAGACGGAAATACATTTGATGAGTTTAACGACCCTGAAATGCGCTACCGTCAACGTTACGCTGATTTGGTTGTAAACCCACACGTAAAAGAAGTATTCATAAAAAGAAACAAGTTGTTTACAGCAATGCGTGACTTTTTTAACGAGTCAGGATATATGGAGGTTGAAACTCCAGTTTTACAACCAATTCCTGGAGGAGCAGCTGCAAGACCATTTATCACACATCACAACTCATTGGACATTCCGTTATACATGCGTATTGCCAATGAATTGTATTTAAAAAGATTGATTGTTGGTGGTTTTGAAGGGGTTTATGAGTTTTCTAAAAATTTCCGTAATGAAGGAATGGACAGAACGCACAATCCGGAATTTACAGCAATGGAAATTTATGTAGCCTATAAGGATTACAACTGGATGATGGACTTTACTGAGAAGTTATTAGAACATTGTGCTATAGCGGTAAATGGAAGCTCAAAAGCGACGTTTAACGGACAAGAGATTGACTTTAAAGCACCATACAAACGTATTACCATGACAGATTCTATTAAAGAATTTACTGGTTATGATATTTACGGAAAATCAGAAGAAGAATTAAGAGCTGCCGCAAAAGATATGGGGATTGCTGTTGATGATACTATGGGTAAAGGAAAATTGATTGATGAAATGTTTGGTGAAAAATGTGAAGGAAACTACATACAACCAACATTTATTACTGATTACCCAAAGGAAATGAGCCCATTATGTAAGGAACATAGGGACAATCCTGAATTAACAGAGCGTTTTGAATTAATGGTTTGTGGTAAAGAAATAGCAAATGCGTATTCTGAACTAAACGATCCTATTGACCAACGTGAACGTTTTGAAGCACAATTAGAGCTTGCTAAAAAAGGGGATGATGAAGCTACTGAGTTTATTGACCACGACTTTTTACGTGCCTTAGAATATGGTATGCCTCCAACATCTGGCTTAGGGATTGGAATGGACCGTTTAATTATGTTTTTAACAGATAGTCCTTCTATACAAGAAGTATTGTTCTTCCCACAAATGAGACCCGAAACACGCAGTGTTGGTGTTGAATTAAACGAAGATGAAAAGTTTGTATTAAACTTGTTACAGAAAGCTGAAAAGATTGACTTAAACGAGTTGAAAACACAATCAGGACTGAGTAATAAAAAATGGGATAAATCAATTAAAGGATTAACTAAAAACAACTTGGCGAAAGTAAATAAAACTGAAGCTGGATTGTTTGTGGAAGTGGTCTAACACAACCTAAGGTTGACTTAACATTTATTTTATAGAAAATATAACACTAAAAAAGGAGTTGCAATTTGTAGCTCCTTTTTTCATTTCACTTATTATAAAATAAGAAAAACCGCTTTACACATACGTGCAAAGCGGTTTCTTTTTAAAAGAAAATAATTTATTTCCATATTGAAATATCAAAAAGGAGCTACAAACGTAGCTCCTTTTTTGATTAATATCACTTCCGATTTAAACCCTTTAGTTCTTTTATAGTCATAGAACCAAATAACATAAAATTTAATAAAATGAAAAAATTAATTGTATTAGCCGCTTTAGTAATTAGTACTGTAACTTTTGGGCAGGAAGACCATAAAGAAAAAAGAGAACATCATAAAAAAGGAAAGATGGAAATGATGAAAGACTTATCTCCAGAGCAAATGGCGACTTTAAGAACTAAAAAAATGATTCTAGCATTAGATCTTACAAAAGCACAGCAAGAAAAAATGCATGCATTACATTTAGAAGGAGCAAAAGCAAGAAAAGAGCACATGAAAAATAGAGCGGAAAATAGAGGTGCTGAAAAACCAAAATTATCCTCTGAAGAAAAATATCAAAAAATGAACTCTGTATTAGATCGAAAAATTGAAATGAAAAGCAAGATGAAATCTATCCTAACCCAAGAACAATTTCAAAAATGGGAACGTTCACAAAAACAATCTAGAAATAAAAAGAAGAAACATCATATGAGAAAATAGTGAGTCCCCTATTGTATTTTCTTATATACAGTTTAATGCGGTTAACATTATTTTAGTTACTTTAGGGCTTTAAAATATTAATCCTTAAATACATTAAACCATTATTATGAAAAAAATCATCGCAGTAATTGCTTTTTTTGCAATTACATTATTAAGTACTGATACAGCTTTTGCACAAGAAAATAGTTCTAGAAACTTAAGTGCTAATGCTAAAACATTTACACATAAATTAACTAAGCAGTGTAACTTAGATGGTACTCAACAACGTGCTATTTATAATGCGCACATGTTAAGAGATCGTAAAATAAACGCATTATCTACTGCAAAGAATGACCATAAGGCAATTGCAAAAGGAGCAAAAACTTCAGCTGAAGCAACCGTGATTTCAAATGCGTTTGACAGAAAAATAAAAGGAACTTTATCTAAAGAACAATTTGCTAAGTACCAAAAAACAAAAGCTAAAAACAAAGCTTAATTTAGCTTACTTTTTTAATACAAAAAAATCCGATTGATAACTCAATCGGATTTTTTTATGTTTATTATAAATAATTTTATCCTCTTTACAATATCGCTTCACATGCTGCAATTGTAGCATCTAAATCGTCATAACTAAGTGCATCACATAAAAACCATGTTTCATATGCACTAGGCGCTAAATACACTCCTTCAGCCAACATACCGTGGAAGAACTTTTTAAACTGAGGATTGTCACCTGCTCCTGCTGATTTAAAATCTACCACCTCTTCAGTAGTAAAATGCAGCGATATCATTGATCCAACTTGATTTATTTGATGAGCAATTCCTTTTGCCTCTAATACTCCTTTAATTCCCTTATGTAAATAATCCGTTTTTTCTTTTAAACGATTATAAACCTCCGAATCATTATTTAATTGCTGCAACATTGCCAATCCTGCTGCCATAGCCAATGGGTTTCCTGAAAGTGTTCCAGCTTGGTAAACTGGTCCCAAAGGCGCTAAAAGGTTCATGATTTCGTTTCTTGCAGCAAAAGCTCCTACTGGAAGTCCCCCTCCAATAACTTTTCCAAAACACACGATATCAGCTTTTACATTATATAACTCTTGTGCTCCACCTTTTGCCAAACGGAATCCCGTCATCACTTCGTCAAAAACTAATAGAATATTATGTGCATCACATAACGCTCTTAACTGTTGTAAAAAACCATCCTTAGGAGGTATACACCCCATATTTCCAGCTACAGGTTCAATAATAATACATGCGATTTCATTTGTATTTGCAGCAATAACTTCTTTTACATTTTCAATATCATTGTAAGTTGCCAACAAGGTATCTTTTGCTGTACCAGCAGTAACACCAGGGCTATTCGGTGAACCAAAAGTTACCGCACCACTACCAGCCTGAATCAAAAACGAATCAGAATGCCCGTGATAACATCCAGAAAATTTAATTATTTTTTCCTTCCCTGTAAATCCTCTTGCCAAACGAACTGCACTCATACAAGCTTCTGTCCCTGAGTTTACAAATCGGATTTTATCAATATTTGGCACCATTGAAACCGCTAATTTTGCAATTTCTGTTTCTACTTCTGTTGGTGTACCAAATGAAGTTCCTAATTTTGTTTTTTCAATAATAGCATCAACTACTTTTTTATTGGCATGCCCCAAAATCATCGGCCCCCATGAATTGATGTAATCAATTAGTTTGTTTCCGTCCTCATCATACAAATAAGCTCCTTCCGCTTTTTTAATAAAAATGGGATCTCCACCAACTGATTTAAATGCTCTAACTGGTGAATTTACTCCTCCAGGGATATATTGTGTTGCTTCATGAAATAAAGCACTGCTTCTTTTATAAACACTCATTTACTTAACTATTAATTGTTGTCCGATATTCAATGCTGAATCTGTTAAATTATTTAAATCCATTAAGTCTGAAATAGGCAAATTAAACTTTTTAGCTACGGAATATAAGGTATCTCCTTTTCGTATTGTATACTTATTTGGCGTTGTTACTACAGTAGAACTCACTGTATTATGCACTTCATCATAATCATCTAAATGATAACGCTCAATTAGACTTATTAATTTTGATGGATATTTAGGATCTGTTGCATAACCTGCTTTACGCAATCCTTTTGCCCAACCTTTATAATCCTTTTTATTCAATTGAAATAAAGACGAGTAACGACCTCTAGAGGTCAAAAACTTAGAATGATCCTTAAACGATTCAGAAGGGTGGCTGTATTTTCTAAAGCACTCTCCTTTTTTATCATCATCATGATACACTTTTTCACCGGTCCAATTATGACATTTAATTCCAAAATGGTTGTTAGCACGTTTGGTTAAATCGCCATTTCCAGCACCAGATTCTAAAATACCTTGAGCCAACGTTATACTCGCAGGAATACCTGATTGTTGCATTTCATACTGCGCAATAGCTTTATATTTATGCACATAAATCGCTACTTTATCGGTAGTGTTAATTGGAGTATTATTAACCTCTGGAGAAAGTACAGAAATAGTACCAGTTGTTTCATTAGTACTAGGAGTAGTCACTGGATTATCGGTTTTCACTACACCTTCATTATATTTTTTATTAGCTTTTTTAGAAGTAATTACTCTACTTGAACCACAACTTACAATCAGTATTGCGCTTATTAAAACTAGTATTTTTTTCATCACTATAACTTCATTTACTATTAATTAAAGGCATTCCTTTTTTCTGCAATAGTCTATTCATTCCATCAATTGCCTGGAGTCCTCCTGTATGGATTGCTAAAATACTAGTATTTTTCGGAAAGTATCCTTTTTTAATTAAATCATAAATCCCATACATCATTTTACCATTATATATAGGATCCAATACTATACCCGTTTCTGATTTAAACTCATTCATAAAAGTGATTAACTCTGAAGTAATTTTTGCATAACCCCCAAAGTGATAATCGGTTTGGATTTCCCAATTAGTTTTAGTCACCAAAGCAGCAACGTCATCTTTTAAAAAATCTCCTTTTAACGCAGAAAAACCAATTACCTTCTGATTGTCTGAACTCGAATTTATCAAACCAGCTACCGTACCTCCTGTACCTACAGCGCAACAGATATAATCAAACTTCTCGTCTTCAATAGTCAATATTTCTTCACAACCTTTTATTGCCAATTCGTTTGTCCCTCCTTCAGGCAATAGATAAAAGTCACCAAACTTATCTTTCAATTCACTTAAAAAATCGGATGACATTTTATTTTTATACACCTCTCTAGTAACAAAATGAAATTGCATTCCGTTTTGTTTTGCCAACTTTAAAGTAGGGTTTTCATCAATTTTATCTATTAACTCTTCACCTCTTACTACTCCAATAACATCAATTCCATAATTCTTTTTAATAAAGGATGCTGCAAGGATGTGATTAGAATATCCTCCTCCAAAGGTTAGTATTTGAGTATACCCCTCTTTTATTGCTTCAAGAACATTGTACTTCAGTTTCCTTAATTTATTACCCGATATACCATCCCCTAATAAATCTTCACGCTTTAACCATAAATGTGTTAAACCTCCATGAACTTGAAATGATTTCAAATCATGATTTTTAGAGTTATAATTCCAGTCTAATTGCATTTTTTTATGATGAGAATAACAACATTAAGGAAACTACAAAAGTAATCTCATTTTAAATTAAAATATTAAATCAATCTAGGATGGCTCCTATAGAACAACTGAATCTCTGAATATCATTATGCCGAAGAATCTATTTAAAAAGTTTCTTTATGAAAAAGGACTCAGTCGTTATGACCGAGTCTTTACAAAATTAAATTTTACACTTGTTTCTTTACGCTTTAAATCACTTGTCTTACCATCATTATTACCCGTACTATTAAATAAAATGAATAAAAAAAACCTCAAGACTCCAATAATTTCATCATCTACTTACTTGATAGAAAACTAGTTTTTACAACTCGTATAGTCATAGTTAGTTCCTATATTACTGTGGAATTTGCTCTATTATTGAATAGGTACTCAAATTCAAAAAATTACCTGAATGTGATAATGTGTTTTGTAAAATATATGGTGCGTCTGGCGTTGCTCCAGTATATTGTGCCCCTCCATTCATATCTACATCATTTACATTATAACCCACAACTACATAAGTTGGTAAATTCAAAAAATTACCTGAATCATTTAACGCATTAGACAAAATACTAGGTGTATCTGGTGTTGCTCCTGTGTATTGCAATACGCTATCTCCATTTACATCTCCTGACCACATAGCCACCACTCCATCAGTCATTCCTAAAGTAGTTTGAGCTTCGGTACCATAAGTAATCTGGCTAGCACTATCACTAAAGTTAACTACCGTAGTTGTTTCTGATAAAGCTATTGTACTAGCTGACATGATTCCTAAATGATTCCGATGTTTAATAGCTATATAATAATTATCTGATGCTGCTGTAAAACTTAATGGAGATACACCATCTATAGCAACTACATCACCATCTCGTTGTAATAATGCTGACTGACTATATAAAATAGTCGTATTGGTTGTTGCATCTCTTAATTCTATCCATATCCAATCCACTATCGCATTTACTCCTGTAACAGTAAAAACTGATGAATTACATACTAAGTTATCTGTATATGGAGAAGTTGTTGGTATATAATTAGCTACTCGTAAATCATCACGCATTAAAGTATCTTCACCAGAATTTGGGTTTAGAGCAGCTCCTTGTAAATACGCTACCGCGCTTAAATTAATTAATAATTGAATTTCTCCTTGATGAAATCCTTGCGTTAAAGTTGTTGTTCCATCTGTAATAGTTGAGACTACTAACTCTCCTACCGTAAAATCTAATTGAACACTCCCATTTGTTAGTGTTTCTCCTGCTGAGCCTATAACTTGACGTTCAATCGACTGACCAAACCCCAAATAAAAAGCAAAACAAAAAATAATTGAAAATATCTTGTTTTTCATAAAAATTAATTTAATTTCTTAATCGTTAATCCACTTCCTGAAGGCAAAGAAAAAATAGTCCCTGTACCACCGTATTACACACTAATAAGATCTCCTGAACTTATATTTAAAATAACTTCTCTACTGCCTGTTTTGCAAGTTTAACGAATTACTAATATGTTGAATAAAAACATCCGAACCTAGTACTTTAGCTTCATTTAATCTTAACTCAAACTGCACATCTGACAAAGGAAAAACATTTGCGTCATTAAAAAAAGCAACCGAGTAACTTATTTCATACACCCCATCTTCTGGTAGCTTAACATCTCCACTTGTAGAGTCAAAACTAAAAGAACCTATATTTATTCTTGCTCTATTAAGTAGTATTTCTACTGGAGATGTATTCTATGTTTGCTCTTTTTAGTTAATTTTTTCAACAACTAATGATGATCCATTAGCATATGTTTGAATATTTCCATTATTACTATACCTTCTTCCTTGTACACGAATAACATTATTAGCAGACAGTTCCATTATTTTTATCACTGTTGCTGTGCTTCGATTTACATCATTATTCCTTTGATATACAGAACTATGTGTCCCAGGCACAACGGAATTATTATTTGTTAATTGAAATTCAATACCACTTCTAGCATTATTAGTCACTGTAGATGTTACTCTATATGTTATTCTGTACCTTCCTGTAGAAGTTACCGTTATAGAATTAGTTGAAACTGAATAATTACCATCTACAATTCCTTGTGTTGCAAAATTAATGTTACCAAAAGTTGTAGTCAAAGCTTGGCCTCCTATCATATCATAGACCTCTGCTATTGATGACTCTAAATAAGCTCCTCCACTTGTTCCTACACTTATCATATTATTCGCATCAGCACTCACTACATTAGCTGTTTGACTTGCAGCCGATTCATTAACATATGTAATCACACCTGTAGTAGTATTTTGACTTAGGTTAGTATCAATATTTGTAGCAGGATCCCCTTGAGCTCCTTGAGGACCAGTTAAATCAGCTGTAGTAAATGTTGTTGCATCTGAATAGTTCAACGTAAATGTTCCGTTTCCGTTATCTACTGTTGAAGTAATTCCTACGCCATCTGTTCCTACAGCACCATCTATTCCATTTGTCCCATCTGTTCCTGCTGGACCAGTAGCTCCATCAATACCATTTGTTCCATTTATTCCGTCTGCTCCTGCCGCACCAATTGCGCCATCAGCTCCGTCTGATCCGTCAGCACCATCAGGACCTATTTCACCATCTGTCCCTCCAACTCCTCTTAAGTCAATTGTAGTAAATGAGGTCGTATCTGAATAATTCAATGTGAACGTTCCATTTCCATTATCTACTGTTGAAGTAATTCCAACTCCATCTCTTCCATCAAGACCATTAGTTCCATCTACACCATCAGCTCCAGCAGGCCCTATTCCTATGGCTTCTCCATCCACTCCTGCTGGACCTGTTAAATCCGAAGTAGTAAAATTTGTCCCATCTGAATAATTCAATGTAAATGTTCCATTTCCATTATCTACAGTTGAAGTAATCCCTACTCCTATTGCTCCATCAGATCCATCAGATCCATCAGGCCCTTGAGGGCCTTCAGCTCCTGACGCTGCATACATAGCAAACGGCACATATCTTAACTGTGAAGCTCCTACTAAAGTATAACTTGCACCACCAAAAACATCCATTGATATTTCAACCCAATAACTATTTAAACTCCAGTCTATGGCATTAAAATCACCAGAAATTACTGAACCCCCTCCTATTGGAAGGTCTAAAATTCCATAAGCATTGGTTGTAACATTATGTGATTCTGAATATAAATTTGCCCCTGCTGATCCACCAAATAAGATTGACACTTGGACTCCTAAGTTTTGATTTTGTAATAAGCTGCCTGAATTATCTCTAGCAGCTGCTTGATAGTTAAATGTTTGAGAAAAACAACCAAACACAAACAGCATAAATAATATGCTAAGTAGTATTTTTTTCATAAGTATTTTTTTATAGTGAGGGGGGGGGTAAGAATAGAAGTAATCTTTTTTATAAAACAAGGTTACCTCGACTGCTATTTGTTTTTGAAATTACAGTATTTCAAAAAAACATCTCCTATATGAACTACAGAAGATGCTTTTATTTTTAATATATCTTTTGTGATTTTTTATTTATTCTCCATCTTTTTCTTCTTCAAGAACAACTATCGTTTCTTTTTTAAGACCTTCTTTTGCTCTTCTTTTTTGACTTGGAGTTAATTCCTTTATTTTAGCCTTACTATATCCAAATTCTGTAGATTCTGGTGTGCCGCTATATCTTATTTGACTACCATCCCACCACATTTCTTGTCCTTTAGGATTTTCAACACTTTCGTCAATCATGAAATTATTCAATTTTGTGTCATAATCCGCAGCTAAAAGTTCTTCTGGGTTTGTCATTGTTTCGTACCCAGCTTTAGTAGCTACAGCAATCCATGTAAAATTCACATTAGAAGAACCATTAGCATTCTCTTTAATTGTAAATCCAGTATTATCAATTGATACTAAGTGTATCCCTTTACTTTCACCTATCGGTGTAATTGTTACAATTACCGGATCTTTTTTAGAAGCTATACTACTAAAGTTTTTTGAAAAAGATATTCTAGCAGTTCCATTATTTAAGGTATTCATTCCTTTTGAAGTTATATCTACTGATGTAGAGGTAGGTACATAAGAAGCTATTCTTTCATTATTATTATTATCACTTAATTGCGTAATTACATCATTTGTAAATTCTCTTCCTTGAACATATAAGCTATAACGATCTCCTTTTGTAGTAAAACCATACACAGACCCTTTGGCCCATCCACCCATTAAACCACCAATAGCTCCCATACCAACATTTACTTTTACAGTTGAAGTAGATGAACTACTCATTCTATCTGCTCCATCAATATGATCTACTCCTCCATTATTATCAAAGAAATAACCTCCATAATATGTGCCTCCAGCGCTTGGCCTGTACCCTAAAGCTCCAGCTGCATTTTGTGTTGTTCCATTACTATTAGATCCAAATACACCAGAACTTCTTCTTCCACTACCACCACTTGCTTGTACAGATCCAAGTACTCCAACACTGTAATTAGAGGCTGCTGTATTCATACCCAACACTCCATATCCTTGTTCAGCAGTTCCATAACCTGTCCCATTACTTCCATTAGAGTTTAAAAACCATCCTCCACCAAAACCTTCGTTGTTATTTGCATGACCTACAATAGCATCATTAGAATCCGTGGTTAAAGCAGAGTTATCAGCATAAACACCTATCGAAGAATTATCGTTTGTAATAAAATACATTCCATATCCCGTACCTGTAGATTGATTATAAATAGCATCACCACTACTAGAAGTAAAAATATTCATTGCTTCAGTAGCATTTTGAGTACCTACTGACAAATGACTTCCTGTCAGAATTGTCCCTGCATTTACCTGTACTTGATTATCATTTCCTTCTACATGAAACATTAATGAATTATCATCAGATTCTACTCTAAAATTCATATCATCACCATCCTCATTAATAATAACTACATCTCCTTCTGTTGCTCCTTCATCCATTGTAATCATTTCTTGACCACCAGCACCTAAACTAAACTCATCAGCACTATCTGACCATATACCAGTATTATCATCATTAGAAAAAGTATATATAGGATCCTGCTCATCACCATGGTTACCACCATTACCCGCTAATAACTTTGGGTCATTTGATCCGTCAGGTGCAGTAAAACGAAATACCTCTATACTATTAGTACCTATAACTAAATCTTGATTATCTGTAGTTCCTAAAAAATTATTTGCAACACCTGGTGTAGTACCAGCATTACCTGCAAGATCCCATGCAGCTGATGCACTAGGTGTCATACTTACCCAAACCGCACCATCATTATAATAAAAACCAGGAGTCACATCTCCAGCTGTTGCTGTATTATACACCATCATTCCTGCTACATCTGTAGTCAATGGCGCTGGACTAGTTGTAGCTGTTAAAGCTATTCTTGGCATTAAAATACCTCTATTGGCGCTTGAAATATCTAATTGGGCATCTGCATTAGGAGTTGTAGTTCCAATTCCTACTTGTGCTATACTAGTATTTGTGCTTAATAAAAACACGACAGCACATACTGTTTGAAATAAATTTTTTAACATTTTTTTTGGGATTTAGCGAATTAATAATTTCACCAAATACAATATCAAATACCTACCTGAATTCTACTGCTATTTATGTTCAATAAAAACATAACAGTACATACTATTTTGAAGTAAATTTTTTAACATCATGTTTGGGATTTATGAGTTAATATAATATCAAATCTCTACTTGAATTTGACTACTATCCATGTTCAATAAAGACATGACAGCTAGTGCTATTTGAAGTAAATTTTTAACATCATTTTGGGATTTATGAGTTAATCACACCATTGACACAATATAAACTATCTACTTGTAGTGTGCTTTTCGTCCTTAATAAAAGTGCAACAGTAAAGACTGTTTGAAGTATTTTTTTTAACATCATGTTTGGGTGTATTTCAGTTAATAACACCAACAATATAGTATCAAAAAAAAGACAATACAGTATTATTAACCATGTTTTCGACAAAATGATAATTTTACCGATATAATGAGCTATTAATGAATATTGCGCGTTTTTTATCGATAAAATATGCATTTATAATAACGCCACTCAGAATTTACTACAAAATCTTTAAAAACACCAATCAATTATTAAAGTATAAGCTTATTGGACTTACTATATTTAACTGAACACTAAGTTAATAGATTAATTTATGAAATAAATTTCCTCGGCGCAAGCACAATGTCATTAACTTAAAGGGTTTTAATATCAACTTGAGCTTATCGAAAACCAACAAAATCCTGGTTATCAATTGCACTTCGACAAACTCAGTGTGACATTGGGCGCAAGCACACGAGACATGAATTAACTAATACTATTTTTTGTTCGAGACATCCCGATAGCTATCGGGACGGGGAAATTAAACCCACTGGTGGGATTAAACTAACCTTAAAAATATTAAGAATCAGAAAAAATAAAGATGGGCATCAGACATTACTTATATTGAAAACAAGGTTGACTGTTCTTAATAGTCAACCTTGTTTTGTATAATAGACAAATTATTGAATGGTCTAATTAGTGTGATAGTCTAAGTACAACACAAACTATTGTTTCAACCTGGAACATGTACTATACAATCAAAATAAGATTACAGTGAATTTAGCTCCCCAGACAGACAGAGATTCACAATACATCAGTCAAATATTTACTAATATCATTAAAAGCTATAAAAGCACAATAAATAGAATAAGGAAAATGTTGGGACAATCCAGTAGCCGAATCATTCTTTAAATCTTTGAAAATAGAATGGAATTACATATATACAATAATTAAGGCCTGAAATTGAATTATTCAGCCTTTAAGTGGATAGCAACTATGCTATAATACTAGAAGATTACATTCTTATATTTGAAAAACAAATCAATGCCAAAATTTGAAAGAAAAACTAGTAATCAAAATATAGCAGCATAATCACTTAATTATTTGCCTACCTTTTTAATTGCAAGTCTACATTCATGACACATGATATTAATGGTCATTTATTAGCAAAAAATATAAATTTAACTATTTATGAATACAACATCAATAGTGATAGATATAATCCTGGAACTTACTTAACAATTGTAGTACTTCAAAATGAGAGAAAATTATTTAAAAAATATTGGTTGTCACACCCATAAACTGCACATAAAACAGACTAACAAAATATAAACCACTAACAATCAGTCGATAACGCAGTTCGTCTGCTTTTTCATACAACATGTCGAAAAAGCATATCTAGCCTACTAATCATATAGGATATTTTATATCTTCGTCAAGATTTTAAAAATCAAAACACCCGAAGTATAAATTAATTACCCGATTAATAATGAAAATTTTTACCCTAACAAATGTAAAATTGTTAATAACAGTTTTATTAATTACTCCTTTATTGTCAACAGCACAAGTTGGAATTGGAACTACAACTCCTAATGCAGATGCTGAATTAGATATAACAAGTACGACGAGAGGTTTGTTACTTCCGAGAGTTGCTTTATCTAACACAACAAACTCAAGTCCTTTAAGTACTGATGTAGCTGGTATGACAGTATACAATACAGCAACAACTGGAGATGTAACACCTGGATTCTATTATAATGATGGTGCACTATGGATTCGTTTAGGTGGATCCGTAAGTGCTGATTGGTCATTAACAGGAAATGGAAGTACTACACCAGGAACTAATTATGTAGGTACATCTGATGATGTAGATTTATATATCTCAAGAAATGGAACTGATCAAATTCGTTTAACTACTACTGAATTAGTAATAAATGAAAATAGTGATGATAGGGACTTCAGAATTGAATCAAATAATAATACCGCATTATTTTTAATGGATGCAGGTACCGATAGAGTAATGGTTAACTCTTTAGGAGGAGCCTTTACACTTACTAATTTTCAATCGAGTACTAGCAATGGTAACATCGCATTATTAGGATCTTCTTTTGGGTCTGGTACTGCTGGATATTTTCATACCGACGCAACCAGTACTGCTACAGCAGGAGTAAGGTCTTACACATATAACGGAGCTATTGCTATCTTAGCTGACAACGATGCTGTTGCAAATGGAGATGATACTATCGTTGCTAGATCGGACTCTGACGAAGGTTTTGGTGCAGGATGGTTTTATAACATCAACAATGATGATGCTAGTGGATTAGGTACAGCTGAAGCTACTTATGGTATTCTTTCAGATGTTGCTGATTCCGGTGAATATCATATTGGAATATATGGAAAATCCGATGCTGGGGATAAGAACACAATGGGAGTTTACGGAAACATAACTACTCCAGGAGGCGGAACGTTTACAACTAATGGAGCTGGTGCACTTGGATACAGAAACGGAGCTAACGGTGGTGGAGCAGCAATATATGGAGGTTTTTTTGAAGGAGATGACGGTGGTGCTACTGACGGAACTTTTAAGACCATGAGTAACTCAACAAAAGAACAATCTTCTGTTGGTTTTGCTGCAAAAGGTGGTTTAATGGGTGGATGGGTTAAAGGCCAAACTTATGGTTTAGCTACTCAAGGTAAGCGCTTTAGTTTATATGTAAATGGTAGAGCGTTTACTAACGATGTAATCACTCAATTAAACGAAAGTAATAACACGAACAGAGTAGCTACTTATGTACCTACCTCTACTACTGTTGATGTTACTTCTAAAGGAGTAAGTAAACTAAGTAATGGTAAAAAAAGAGTAACTTTTAATAAAGAATTTAGCCAGTTAAGCTCTTCTAAAGAACCTATAATTGTTACCGTAACTCCATTAGGAAAAAGTAACGGAGTATACATCGAGTCAGTTGATGCTAACGGATTTACTATAGTTGAAAATAATGATGGAATAGCTAATGTTCAATTTACCTGGATTGCTATTGCTACTAGAAAAGGATACGAAATAATTGAAACAGCTGAAGAATTACTCGCTAATGATTATGATCACAAATTAAGTAAATTCATGACTGGAAATATTCTGAACAACAATGACGTTGAAGGACAAGAAATGTGGTGGGACGGAAACAGAATTCAATATAGTAATACTCCTGAACCTAAGTACAACTCAGCTAATTCAGTTAAAGCTAAAGATTCAAAAGAAAAAGACACTCCTTTAGTCAAAAAATAATCATACTGCATTTACATCCCTAAAGACCATTCATTATAGGCTATCAGAGCTGACACTATAATGTGCTATTAAAAACCGCAAGTATTAGACTCCCGATAGCATCAATGTCTTAAAGGGCTTTCAAACTAAAAATAAAGAATACATGTAACATTGTACAAAAAAAGCGCCTAGTAGGCGCTTTTTTTGTACAAGCTATTTGACACATGAATTAGCGAAACAAAACACCTTAATATGTCTAGTTTAAAAAACTGAATCGGCATAATATTTTTCAAAAATATTTAAGAAACAAAAAAAAAACACTTCATCTGATATTATAGTGGTTTAGCTAAAAAAACATTACCTTTAGTACAACTAACTAACAATCAGCTATATTCGATCAAATTTTAACATAAAAACAACCCTTAGTTAATATTTAATACCCACCTTATTATGTATGAAATTATTACCCGAATTGCATTAACATCCCTTCTATTAGCATCTATAAATAATTATGCTCAAGTAGGAATTGGAACTACAACCGTAGATCCTAGTGCAGAATTAGAAATTTATTCAACAGACAAAGGAGTTTTAGCCCCAAGAATGACTCAAGTACAACGAATTACTATAGGAACTCCTGCCGAGGGACTTTTAGTTTACCAAACTGACAATACTATTGGCTTCTGGTATTTTGATGGTACAGTGTGGACTACATTTGGTGGCGGAACAGGATGGTCAATCACTGGAGACGCAGGTACTACACCAGGTACAAATTTTTTAGGGACAACTGACGCTACTGACCTTGTTGTTAAAACAAGCAATATTGAAGCTTTTAGAATTGATGCTATTGGTAATGTCGGAATCGGAACTACTACTCCAACTGCAAAAGTAGATATTGTTGGAACCTCACCAATATTTAGATATGTAGATGGATTAGAAGCCAGCAACTATGTTCTAATGAGTGATGCAAATGGTAATGCTTTCTGGCAAGACGATAGTGCTTTAGTAATTACTGCCGATGATGATTGGTTATGGACTACTGGATCATCAAACTCTGACCCAATATATCATATCGGTCAAACAGTTATTGGTAAAAATACAATTGCCACTCCATCTACAGTAGAGTTAGACATTGATAACGGAAGTGCTTCAGGTACGCAAATCGGAATCGGGACCACTTATTTTGAAGATGGCTTAAGTGTTACTTATTTAAGTAATACAATGACTCCAAATGATTCTCCTTCAACATACAACCTTGGGTTTAATAATACTACAACTGGAGGCATCCATAGGTTTAATAATGTTTATGGTTTTGCCGCAACAATTAATACCTCAGATGGATCTCTTAAAAAAGACATTAAAAATCTAGGTTACGGAATAAAAGAAATCATGAAAATGAATCCGATTTCTTACACCTGGAAAGAAGAAATAAATGGTAAGTATGATAAAAGCACTCCTAAGGAATTAAAATTAGGGTTTAGTGCTCAAGAATTAGAAAAAATAATTCCAGAAGCAGTTGTTTCTGAAATGAATATGAGAACAGATGAAAGCGGGAGCTTTACAAAAATGAAAACCGAATATATGGGCGTTCGTTATGAATACCTAATACCAGTGTTAGTAAACGCTCAAAAGGAACAACAAATAGAAATTGAAAATTTGTTGGCTAAAAACAAAACCTTAAAAGAAAAATTAAATAACATTAACAAATAAGAAGATGAAAAATTACAACTATATATTCATATTATTCTTGTCTTTCTTTTCAGTAGCTTCTTATGGACAAGTAGGGATTGGTACAACTACACCAAATCCTAGCGCTATGTTAGAAATAGACAATGCAAACAAAGGTGTTTTGATCCCAAGGATGGCACTATCAGATGTAACAGACACTACAGCGCCAATAAACGCACCCGCTACTAGTTTAATTGTTTACAATACTAATGCTACAGTAACTGGCGGTAGTGGGATAGGATTTTATTATTTTGATGGAACACAATGGATTTCCTTTTCAAGCGCTTCAAATTCATGGGCATTAATAGGAAATAGCAACACAACACCAGCTACCAATTATATTGGTACATCCGATGCCCAAGACTTTATTATTAAGACTAACAATGCCGAAGCAATACGTGTCACATCTACGGGGGATGTTGGTATTGGTACAAATGCACCATCAACAAAATTACATATTAGTACTATTACATCAGGAGCAACCATCTTTACTGATGGATTTGAGGACAATACACTTGCACCATTTACAACAGGTGGAGATGTAAACTGGGAAGTAGGGACAAACCCAAACACTGGATCCTTTGCCGCTCAAGTTCCTACAAGTGCTAACAACAATGATATTACATACATGGAATATGTAGTAACAATACCTGCAAATGGTGGTAAAGTCAGTTTTTCTTACAGCACAAGTACAGAAACTGGATGGGACTGGTTTCGTTTTTATATTAATGGGGCAGCAGAGTTAGAAAGAAACGGTGTGATTCCATACTCAACTGTTACTTTTAACTTAAACCCAGGAACCCATACATTAAGATGGGAATATTCTAAAGATGGTTCTTTTAGTTCTGGTAGTGATCAAGTTTTTATTGACGATATATTAATTACCGAAATAGGTGATCCTGCAATTAGAATTGCTGATGGTACAGAGGCAGTAAATAGAATACTAAAGTCTGATGCAAATGGATATGGAACTTGGCAAGATGCTGCGTCAGGTTTTACCGATTTAGATTGGATCTTTAATAGCGGCTCTACCAACACTGACCCTATTTATCATGTAGGACCTGTATTAATAAATCAATCTTCTTACTTAGCCGCTCAATCAGATTTTTATGTAAATAATGGTTTAATTATTGGTACTCAAGTTGGTTTTGGGTCAATAGAATATATCATTGATGACTTAAATGCTACTTTGTTTAGTGATACTATTTCACCTTTAACAGATAATTCTATGAATTTAGGTGATGCTACATACAGGTGGAATACATTATTTAGTACTAACGGATATACTACTACTTCTGATAGAAGAGTAAAAACAGATATTAAGCCTTTGCAATATGGCATCAACGATTTATTATTATTAAACCCTGTTTCATACAAATGGAAAGATAGGGTAAATAAAAGCAAACAAAATCTTAAACAAGCAATTCTCAAAAAAGGTGAACTTGTTAAACCGTTAAATGACGAAACAATTATTGGTTTTATTGCGCAAGACTTAAATAAAGTAATCCCTGAAGTTGTTCATACATATGAATGGAAAAAAGATAAAAAAGGTAATCCAATTAAAATACCAATGAAAACATTAGGAGTTTCGTATAGTGATTTAATACCCGTACTTATCAAAAGTATCCAAGACCAACAAAAAATTCTTGAGAAGATAGATAGTGATCAAAAAGAGATTTCTAAAAAAATTAATTTAAAATAAGAGTTTAAGATGAAAAGAGTAATTATATATACATTTATATTATTGAGCTGTTTTACTTACGCTCAACAAGGAGTTGGTATTGGAATTACCACTCCTGATAATAGTGCCATTTTAGACGTTACTAGTACAACTAGAGGGCTATTAATAACTAGAGTTTCGTTATCTGACGTAACTGATGCCACTACTCCAGTAAACACTCCTGCTACGGGATTATTGGTTTACAATACAAATGCAGTAGTAACTGGCGGAGATGGTAAAGGATTCTATTATTTTAATGCTACTGTTTGGGTTAAAATAGGCTCTAACCCAGGATGGAGCATCACTGGAGATTCCGGAACAGTTGCTGGAACAAACTTTTTAGGAACAACAAATGCACAAGATTTTATTATAAGTACTAATACATTAGAAGCTATCCGCGTGGAAGCTGGAGGTGATATTGGTATAGGTACCACTAACCCAACTGCTTTGTTACATATTGAAGGAATTGCAATACCAGCTATCGTTTATACAATGGATTTCGAAGGAAGTTTAGCAACTGTAAGTCAGTCAGGATCAAGTGGTGGTGGCTCATGGGCTATAACTACAGCATTGCCTTTAGCTTGTGATGTAGATTGTAACGGAAGTGTAGCTTATATAAGTGGTAATGATGAAGCAGATACATTATTTCTAGGAACATTTACCCCTGTACAAAATTCTATCGATATTAGTTTTGATTATGGGATAAACGAAGAAAATGGAGGTGGAGCAAGAGCAGGTGACAACCTCCATATAGCCTTATTTCAAGCAGGAATACAAGTTGGTGCAGACATAGTAAATATTACAGATACTGATTCCTATGATCAACAAATTATAAATGCAACAAGAATTGTTACCGGAGGATTAGCATATGAAATAAGAGTCACTTTTACTGGTGGGCTTTACGGTGTTGTTGATAATTTTTTAGTTACACAAGCCTCTGTTTCATTAATGCGTATTCAAGATGGTAGTGAACAAAATGGATATGTCCTTACTTCAGACGCAAATGGATATGCAAGTTGGAGAGATCCAAAAATCGCTTTAGCTGAAGAGGATTGGGCTTTTTTCTCAGGAAGTACAAATACTGACCCTATGTACCATCAAGGTTTAGTTAGAGGAGGTAATACTACACTAGCTTCTAGAACTTTAGATTTAGAATACTCCGTAAACAGTTTATATAACGTTGGTATAACAACTTTCGGATTAGGGTCTGTAGAAATTTTTTATGATATCCCAGGACTTAATGAAATTACCGCATTAAACAATGATATAGCCCCGCAAATTGACAACACCTCTACACTAGGTGAGTCTACCTTAGCCTGGGCAGAAATATTTTTAATCAATGCTACTATTACAACTTCTGATGAACGCCTTAAAGACAATATGAAACCTATACAATATGGCATAGAAGATGTGATGAAATTAAAACCTTCACAATATTATTGGACAGATGAACAAAACATTAAAAGAGGGGTTCCTTTATCTGAAAAAAGATTAAAATTAGGGTTAATTGCTCAAGATCTGTTAGAAACTATACCCGAAGTTGTAACAACACACCAGTGGGTAAAAAAGAGTGAAAAAGAAAATGATACATTTATCTTAAAAGAAAACGAACGATTAGGAGTAAACTATGCTGAATTAATACCTGTATTAGTTAAGGCTACTCAAGACCAACAATCGTTTATTGAAAAGCTTAAAAAAGAAAATAAAAAACTTGAACAACAACTTGCAAAATAAATAGTTCTTTACATAATTTAATATAGATATAAAAAAGCGCCCAATGGGCGCTTTTTTATATCCTTTATTTAAACAAAATCCATATCCTAATTGAATGATTATATGTTTATCCAGAAAGAAAAGATGACGCATTTCGTCGGGTTTATTTGCTTTTAAGAGAAAGTAATACTCGTGTATAGCATTTCATAGTTAAAATAGTATATTTGATCGATTAAAAAATCAATACCCGAATATTAACTTAATACCCGAATTAGAATGTATAAGATTATTACCCGAATGATGATTGGAGCAAGCATTGCACTATGCTCACAGATCAATTTTGCTCAAGTAGGAATAGGAACAACAACACCTTTACAAAAACTTCATATCGCAGGAAATTCTTCAACTGTTAGGATTGATGGTTTAAGTAGCGTAAACAATGCAAATAACAACGGAATTGACAACCCTGTAATTAAGGTAAATTCGAATGGCGATTTAATTTTAGAACCTGCCGTTAACGCAATAAAAATAGATGCAAGTGATGCTGATACATTTATGTCAGCACCAGTTGTTTTATCAGACAATTTAGGTGAGTTTTCATCGTCTGTAGCGTATAGTGTAGATATAACATTAACAAAACAAACCTTGGTTGAAGTAACCTTTTGGACTGCTTGTGACTTATATAATGATGATGGTACAACATCAATTGATGATGGTAGAGTTCGTTTGTTTGGAGGTTTTGTTACACATGTTGGTACTGGAACTGATATTGTTTACAGCGCAAACAGTTATACAAACACTATAAATAGCGGTACAGTAGAAACAGGTTACTTTACAATTGGAGGAAATGGGTATATTGATTTACCTGCCGGTAATCATACGTTTGAACTTCTTGTATTTGCTGCTGGAGGTGAAAACACAAATAACGGAAATTCTGATGGTTATACAATTACTTTTGGAGCTAATGCTTTTAATCGATTTCAAATTGTATACCATAATTAATCCCACATAATATGAAGATAAATATTATAACACTTATTATCGCTAATTTTATTTCATTAAATGCTTTCTCACAAAAGGAAGATGATAAACAAGCAGTAAACAAAGTAATTTTAAAATATTCTGATGTAAACACTGTTTACATCACTGGTGATAGATTAGAAAAAGTAAAAGAAAATATTTTAAAAAAAAGAGCTATACAAACTACTAAAACAATATATATTAGTGGTAAGAAGTTACATTCGATAAAGAATAAAATTTATAAAAAAAGAGAAATTAACAACCTCAATACTAAATATATCACTGGCGATAGGTTAAAAGCTATCAAACAAAAAGTATTAACACTTAAATAAGTATTACAAAACACCCATATCGGGTGTTTTTTTTATGTAAGTCAAAGCGAAATACACCCCCCAAATAATTAACTAATAACAAATTAATCCCTAACAACCTCTAAGTGTTCTAACTTAACATTAGCCTCTAAAAAACACTGCAAACAGACAAAAAAAACAGACAAGAAACGCCTAAAATACTGAAAACTAGTCAAAACTGTATTTTATCGGATTTATATGCGTTACATCGAAAAGTAATTCACATAGCAATAAATATATGTGACTTTTTATATATTCGCCTGATTTTAAGAATCATATTACCCGAATAATAACAACTAAATTACCCGATAATTATGAAAACTGTCACCCAACAGATCATAAAATTGCTATCTGCAATTTTATTAATTACTCCATTATTTTCAACTGCACAAGTTGGAATCGGAACAACAACTCCTAATGCAGACGCTGAATTAGATATAGTAAGTACAACAAGAGGTTTATTACTTCCTAGAGTTTCTTTAACAAATACAACAAACCCAAATCCATTAAGTACCGATGTAGCAGGAATGACTGTTTATAACACCGCAACAACAGGTGATGTTACCCCAGGTTTCTATTATAATGACGGTGCTGTATGGGTAAGACTAGGTACTGCTGGAAGTGCTGATTGGTCTATAACAGGAAATACAGGAACCACAGCAGGAACTAACTTTATTGGTACTACAGATACGGAAGATTTTGTCGTAAAAACCAACAACTCTGAAAGAATTAGAGTTGCTAGTAATGGTAAAGTTGGTATTGCAGAAAACAACCCAACTGATGCAACGTTAGAAGTTGGTGGTAACTTAATAGTAGGTAATACTTTTACAGGTGGAACAGCAGTGGCTCAACCAGGAGGTGTTACAATCGAAGGAAGAACAATTATTGGAGAAGATGATTTCTTTTATGGAATAGACAAATTAGTAGTTTACGGAAATACAAACTGGAATGCATCAGGCGCTACAACTACAGACAATTTAAACGGATTAACTTATGCAATAAATGCATACACCTTTGACGGTGTGGCTATATATGGTGAGGATAATGATGGTGGTATTGGCGTATCAGCTAACGTACAAGGACTTACTACAAACAGAGCCACAGGTGTAAGTGGTTATGATACTACTGGAACAGGTTTCGGGGTAGTTGGTATCGGGCAAAATTCTGCTGCAACTACTGGTTATATTGGTGTACAAGGGTTAGAAAGTACTACTACTGGTTTTGCTTTATTAGCCTCAGGAGATATTGGTTATACTGCAGGTTTTGTGAATTTATCAGACAAAAGGTTAAAGAAAAACATAAAACCTATTGAAGGAGCCCTTGACATCATAGAGCAAATAAAACCTAAGTATTATGATATGAGATGGCAACAATATAAAGGTATTGGTTTAGCTAGAACTCCACAAATGGGTTTTATTGCACAGGAACTAGAACAAGTATTACCAAATTTAGTGTCAGATAAAAACATCCCATTAAACGATAATATTTATTCTAAAAAACAATTAAAAGAAAACCCAGAACTTGCAAAAAAGCAAGGAGGTGATTTAGATGTTAAAATGGTAAACTATGTTCAAATGATTCCATTACTAACTCAAGCAATAAAAGAGCAACAAGAATTAATTAAAAGTCTTGAAGCGAGAGTTAAAAAATTAGAAAAGTAAAATACACTTTTATATACTATTAAAAAAACGCCCAACTAGGGCGTTTTTTAATACATTCAAAATTCGATTCATGAGTATATGCTTCACGTTCAAAGGAAATGTTCCTATGAGCAGTATTCCAGTTTTTACTAGAAAGTAATCGAATTAAAAATTCGACAATATACCAAACATAAAAAAACAACACTAGCAATTCTTTTTGTGGTGTGATATGAATGCGTTCATCGTTCAGCAATACCACATTCTCTTTTTGTATAATATCTTTCAGAAAAACAAAAGGATACAATGTTATATCCCTATACCCTTTAGGAATAATATACTTACAAAGTAAAATCATATACAAACAGGGACAATAATCAAACCAAAATTGCCGTATATTTGTGTTTAGATGATTAAAAAAAGAATTCCATTAGAAGAAGGAGATTATTACTTAACTCCTGAAGGCTATAAATGTTTCACAGAACAATACCATTTAAAAAGAGGCTATTGTTGTGAAAGCGGTTGTAGACATTGCCCATATGGATTCAATAAAAAAACAAACACTACAAAAAAGAAATAGTAATGGATTCTCAACTACTGAAATATAAAATTGCTATATATAGCAAATATCACAGGGTTGATATCCGCTATCCATAGTTTTTATTTGGCGTGTCTTTTTATTGCTTAAAAAGTCGTGCTTTCCCAAGTCGCTATTTCTATTGTTAATTGCTTCGACCAAGCTCAACATTACAAAGAAATGAGCTCCAACAGTTGCTCTCCCGATAATCATCAGGACATTCAAGCAACACACTAATAACATTTTGAAAATTACACCATGGAAACTATAACAGCATTAAGTTTTAAACAACAAATAAAACAAGGTATTCCTAACGAACTACCTCCTATAAAAATATACGAAACAGCTATTAATCACGCGCCAAAACGTAAAGACATTCTATCTGATGAAGAAAAAAAACTAGCCCTACAAAATGCATTGCGTTATTTCAAACCTGAACAACACGAAGTATTAGCTAAGGAATTTTTAGGGGAGTTAAATGATTACGGTAGAATTTACATGTATCGTTTTCGTCCTGATTACGAAATGAAAGCGAGACCAATCAAGGAGTATCCTGGAAAATGTAAGCAAGCAAAAGCTATCATGCTAATGATTCAGAATAACTTAGATTATGCCGTTGCACAACATCCACATGAATTAATTACTTACGGTGGTAACGGAGCTGTATTTTCTAACTGGGCGCAGTACTTATTAACCATGAAATACTTGTCAGAAATGACTGACAAGCAAACATTAACAATTTATTCTGGTCATCCAATGGGATTATTCCCTTCACATAAAGATGCGCCAAGGGTAGTAGTTACTAACGGAATGATGATTCCTAATTATTCTAAACCAGATGACTGGGAAAAATTTAATGCTTTAGGGGTAACTCAATACGGTCAAATGACTGCTGGTAGTTATATGTATATTGGACCACAAGGAATTGTGCACGGTACTACCATCACTCTTTTAAACGGATTTAGAAAAATAAAAAAAGATCCTAAAGGCAGCTTATTTCTTACTTCTGGTTTAGGTGGTATGTCCGGAGCGCAACCAAAAGCTGGAAATATTGCAGGTTGTATTACCGTTTGTGCCGAAGTTAATCCTAAGATTACACAAGTACGCCTAGAACAAGGTTGGATAGATGAAAAAGTCACTGATTTAAATGAATTAGTAGCTCGTGTAAATCAAGCCAAAGAAAACAAAGAAACAATATCAATAGCCTACTTAGGTAATATCGTTGATGTTTGGGAAAAGTTTGACCAAGAAAATGTACATATTGATTTAGGGTCTGACCAAACATCATTACACAATCCATGGGCTGGAGGATATTATCCTACAGACATTTCTTTTGAAGATTCCAATGAAATGATGGCTAACGAACCTGAACTATTCAAAGAAAAAGTTCAAGAAACACTACGTCGTCATGCCAAAGCTATTAATCAGCATACCGCAAAGGGAACGTATTTTTTTGATTACGGAAATGCCTTTTTACTAGAAGCATCTCGTGCTGGTGCCGATGTAATGTCTGACAACCCTACTATAGGTAAAGAATTCAAATACCCAAGTTATGTACAAGACATCATGGGACCAATGTGTTTTGATTACGGATTTGGACCATTCCGTTGGGTATGTGCTTCTGGAAAACCAGAAGATCTAGCAAAAACGGATGCAATTGCTTGTAAAGTCCTAGAAAAGTTGAAAAAAGAATCTCCTGAAGAAATCCAACAACAAATGACGGACAATATTCAGTGGATAAAAGGTGCACAAGAAAATAAATTAGTAGTCGGCTCACAAGCACGTATTTTATATGCAGATGCCGAAGGGCGAATGAAAATTGCCAAAGCCTTTAACAAAGCGATAAAGAAAGGAAAAATAGGAACTGTAGTTTTAGGAAGAGATCATCATGATGTTTCTGGAACAGATTCTCCTTATAGAGAAACATCAAACATATACGATGGTTCACGTTTTACTGCTGATATGGCCATACAAAATGTTATCGGAGATAGCTTTAGAGGAGCTACTTGGGTTTCAATCCACAATGGTGGAGGTGTTGGCTGGGGAGAAGTTATAAACGGAGGTTTCGGTATGGTTCTTGATGGTAGTAAAGATGCAGGGAGACGTTTAGAATCAATGCTTTTCTGGGATGTAAATAACGGAATTGCTCGTAGAAACTGGGCAAGAAACGAAGGTGCTATTTTTGCGATTGAAAGAGCAATGAAATCGGAACCTAAGTTAAAAGTTACTGTCCCAAATTTAGTTGATGACAAACTACTTGCTAATTTATAACCAGTGCTCTATTTAAGAATATTCTTAAACAGAAGCGCATAAAAACTAGTACTATGAAAGTATATAAACTACTTACTATTACAATTGCTATACTATTAACATCATGCGCTTCTGTTAGAGTAACTTCTGACTATGACACACAGGCTACATTTGATAATTACAAAACTTTTGCTTTCTATAAACCAGGAATTGATAAAGTAGAAATTTCTGACTTAGATAAAAAAAGAATTCTTAGAGCTATTGAAAAAGAAATGCTTGCAAAAGGGTTTACAAAATCTGATTCGCCTGATTTACTAGTTAACATCAATACCAAAACCGAAAAAAATATAAACGTATCTAATGCAGGTATTGGTTATGGATGGGGACCTTGGTATGGAAATTACAACAGACATATATCTAGCTCTACCAACGGAGTTTTATATATTGATTTAATTAATGCAAAAGACAAACAATTAGTCTGGCAAGGTCGTGGTTCAGGATATTTAACACATAATGTTGAAAAGAAAGATGCCAGAACACAAGAATTTGTAACTGCTATTTTAGCGAAATATCCTCCAGGAGCTGGCAAAAAATAACAACTACTTACCCATATATACTAAAGCCTAAACAACATGTTGTTTAGGCTTTTTAATTTTTATAGCTTTTTAATCCGTTCGTCATATTCATAAAACCGCTCATCATATTTTACGTTTTAGAACAGTAGTGTTCCTATATATTTGACACTGAAATCAAAAAAGAGAATTTAACAATATGAAAAAAACATTAATCACAATATCTAAAATTATATTAGGAATTTTATCTATAATTATTCCATTTATAGCACTTGTTTACTTAGTAGAGAATGTTATACAAATACACGACTACGACCAATTAAAATGGTTCGCATTGTTAATTTGTTTCTTAGGTTTTTATATTTCTGGTTTAATCAACAGAAAAACATCTCTAAAATTGTTTCCATTATTATATATTTCTCTCCTTTTGTTTATTCCTTTAAGATGTTTTTATTTTCCATTGATATATTTTCTCTTTTTGTTTGCTTCAATTAGTTTGCTGTTAACGCGAAAAGAATTTAACATTGAAATTAAATGCACTTCATTAATACTAATGAGTGGACTATTTATATATTTTCTGTTTTCACAACCCTTAATTATTCGATTAGGAAAAGATCGTAAGGTAGATCAATATGGTAAATTGATGAACGGAAAAACTATTTGGGATTTTTCAGAGGAAAAAAGTAACTTATTACCAGAGTCAATTTTTTTAGACATCAATAACAAACCTTTAGATTTAAAAAAATTCAAAAACAAAACATTATACATATCTTTTTGGGCAACTTGGTGTGGACCTTACCTTAAAGAAAAACCAGCGCTTGAAAAATTAAAAAATCATTTTAAAAGTAATCCAGACATTATTTTTATTGACATTTCTGTTGATGGAGACAAAGATAAATGGAAAAAACATATTGAATCCAATATCCCTTCAGGTGTTCAACTAATGTCAAAAGATTACGCAAAAACTAGAAATTTATTTGAACTATCTGGAATACCAGCACATTTAGTTGTTAATTCAAATTGGGAATATGCAAAAGCTAGAGCTATTCAAAGGGCCTACTCTTTACTTTCTGATTCTATATATCTTGATAATTTCATAAATAGAAAATCACCGAAAAACACTAATTCTTTTAACATTGAAAATTATAGAAAAATAAAATACGTGAAATTAGATTCCACAAAAACAGTCTATTATACAAGAAATGGAAAAGATAGATTATTAGCACCTCAAATAAACAACTATCTTGATTCATTAAGAAAAGTAAAAAAGCCAAGATTCGTTAATCTATTAATTGACAAAAAACCTATTACAATTAAAGATTCAATTATTTATCAAGTTATTTTAAACTACAGTAACGTAGAAACTATAGACGCTAATCAAACAAA
>JABSPO010000159.1 GCA_013214625.1 Flavobacteriaceae bacterium | reverse complement strand
ACGCTGGTTAAGTATAGTATAAGCTACATTTTGCGCAATGCTAGTCATAAAAACACAGCTAAAAAATGACATTTGTTGTTTTTGAAATATAAAGTTCAATAAAAGGAGTTTGTAGGATACTGATTAGAGGAACTTTAAATAGTATCTAAGATGCTGAATTAAAAGATGTGGCGACTATGTAAATATACACAACCCCTCGGTTTAAGCGCCAAAACCCGTATTATTTTATAGGTGTTATTGTACGCTGGCTTATTTTTCGATTATTGAATTCCAATAAATTCCCATCTGTCCACGATTTATCATTTTCATCTTTACATTTCTTAAATCAAAAACATCATTATCTTTTTTGAATTCTGCAATATTTTTAAATCTGTCAAAAACATAATCCCATTCTAAATAGTAGTTCAACATCCAAAGCAATTCATTATCAGCTTGGTTTTTGTCAATTCTATTTTTTAAATTGATTATAATTTTTCGTTCATTATTTTCATCAAGTTCGGATATACCTGTTAAATAATTAGGTTCAGATAATGCATACCACTGAATAAAAAGTCCTCTTTTCAGAAATTCTATATCTTCAGCTGAGTATTCCGCATATTTTTGGTGAATAATTTTGTACTCAGAATAAACTTCACTCAAGCTCAATCCATTGCTAGATTTAGTTTTTCCTTCATATAATTCAATTACATCAGAATATAAACTCTCCTCTTTTTTTGTCAATTCAACTAAACTCATTTTTTTCCCGGCTTGCGTACAACGTTTAGCAATGAATAGTACGGGGCAGAAAGCCCTGGGGTTTTCGTATCGGCACAAGTCATAAGCTTTTTGTTTTTCATTTTGTCATTTTATAAAAGCCAATTTTTAAATCATGAACACCTCTAAATTAAATAAAATTGAGGTGAGTAAATTAAAAGATTTGGCGGTATTGTAAAGATACACTTACGTCCCGAATTACAGATCAAAACCCGTGTTCTTTATAGGTTTTATTAGCAATAGTATTTTTAATTTTAATATGGAATTGAAATTACTTCACCTTGTGTTTTCAACATCAATACTCTTGGTCCGCTAATTTCTATATTATCTTTTGGGCCAATATGATAAACCCCTATCTTTTTAGTATTAAAATCCCGACCTGAATCTACAATTTCAGCAACAAGCCAAGCGGGAACAAAAGCCCAATCCATCTCTTTAATGTCTAGAATAGTGTCCGCAGATTCGGTATCTCCAGAGAGAAATATTCTCTTTCCGTGCCACGTAATTAAATAGGAATAATGCCTTAAAGAAAAAAGATGCTTCGTCTTATATATGGTTATCTCAAAACCTGGAATAGAATCTCCTAATTTTTCCAATTCTGAAATATTCCACGGGCCAAATGCTTTTCCGTTTTTTGTTTTTAATGCTCTTTTCAATAACTTCTTTGAGTAATGATCAGAGTGTTTATGTGTGAAAATATAGAATGAATTTTCTTTTAAATTATCAATTTCAGTGTTATCGTATTCAATGTAATTATGAGCTCCCGATTTATAGGGAAAGTCGGTATATATATGATTAACCCCGTCAGAAATATAAAGGCCACAATTCCCAATGTATCTGATTTTTATTTCATTTGATTGACCGAAACCTAGATTTAAAATAAAAATAAATGTGAAAGTCATTAATATGAATTTCATTTTTCCGTTTGTACACATAGCTAGAATATTTGATATTTTTATTTCAAATAAAAGACTAATTTCTTTCAAGTTCAGTAAAAAGTGACGGAACAATATTTTTTTTGACCAATAGATAAGTTAAACTAAGTAATAATAGTATTACAATTAAAACACTCTACTTTTTATACTTTTGTATAGTGTTTTAGATAGTGGTATTTTCTTTTCAACATGCTGAAAATAAATTTTAGCACTTTGAGAGTTGCCCTGTATCTCTTTAATATTGTTGATGTTTACAAGATAAGACCTATGACATTTTTCTAAAAAAGATACTTGTTCGTGAACCTTTGATAGGGTTTGCCTGAAGGTTTTTGATAGTAGTTTTTTATCCCTATCAACAAAAAATATCTCTATGTAGTTTTCGACAGCTTGGATATATAACAATTCTTTTTTATGCAATTTTAATTTTTCATTTTTGTTTTCTCCAGTTATAATAATTGTATTTGGAGAGTTAGGAATAATACGTTGACCAAACTTTTGTCTCAAATAAAGTAGCACAGGAGCAACAATTGGAATCATTGCGAGAACAATGTGTGAATAATACCACCAATGAGATTTTATAGAATAATTTAGGTCATTTATTATAAGGTGATTGTATAAATAAATTATTGTTCCAGAAAATGTGAAAAAGATAATTGTTGAAAGGATTTCATACGATACTAACCAAATCTTATTCCCTCTATAATACCAGATGTTTTCAATAATACTTTGGATTATAAAAACACAAGATAGCAATGCCCCAAATCCTAATAAAGATATGATCCTATTATTTGATTCATACTCATTTGTGTTAAATGGTTCAAGAAGAATTATTAGCATTGACAAAAAAACGCCTAAAATAAAACTAACCAACACCTTTCCTTTTAAAGAGGATGTAAAATGTATTTGTCTGCTTAAAAAACTCAATTTATTTTGTATTTGATTTGTTGCGTGTTTAAGCGACTAATTTAGCAAATACAAAACCAACTAGAAAATCCGGAAGGATTTTCTAGTCTACACAAGCCATATGCTTTTAGATTTTGTTTTTAATTTTGTTGTTTTATAAAAGCTAAATAATAACAGTTTGACGATAAAGTAAATATGCACAAGATTTCAATATTAATCACCAGAATCCGTATTATTTATAGGCTTTGTTGTTATACGTTTTTTATATCACTGATTTCATTTGCTCTGTCAACAATCATGAAGTGCCCACCTTTGTCAATTAATTCCATTTTAGTATTCCCTCTCGGAGGAATCAACTTATCGTTAGTTCCATTTATTTTTATAACATTTTTTAATTGAGTAGTATTTGTCCAATTTATTAATTTATCCACAGCCCATTTCGCAAAACTCAAGTCAGTATCGTCTAAAATATCATTTAATAATTTGCTGTCTTTTACTCCGAATAAATAGTTAGCAATTAACCTTGGAGGATCAAATAGGGAAGTAGGCATTAGTTTTATTAATCTAGTTTTCCCAAACCATTTAAAAATCGGTCTCAACTCATTTTTTGTATGAGCAGATGAAATTAGAATAGTTATTTTAGGTTTTAAGATTTGACTTATTTCCGTGGCTATCAATCCACCAAAACTTACCCCAATTATACCAAAATCATTTTCGGTATCAATTACATGGCTTAATCTTTTAGAATAGTTTTCAATAGACTCATTTTTATCAGGAGTAATCCAATCTATTGGAATAAAATCAAAGTCTAGAGTCAGAAAATCAAAAACTCTTTTATCAGCACCAAGTCCACTAATTCCGTATACTTTCAATTTTTATGTTTTTTAGAGTAATGTCCTACAACGTTCATGTATGAATAGTACAGGGCAGAAAATTCACGAATTTTCGTGTCGGTACAAGCCATAAGCTTTTAGATTTTGTTTTTAATTTTGTCGTTTAAAAAAAGTCCAATATTAAAAGTTTCGCGACTAAGTAAAGATACAGAAGCTACAGAATTATGCGCCAAAATCCGTATTATTTTATAGGTTTTGTTGTAGTAAGTTTTTTAGTTTTTCAATTCAGCTAATTGCTTTCTGATATCTTCTCTCAAAATGTTTTCACTCGTTTTTTTATTCAGAAGCTTGTCATTCGGACTGCTTTGGGTTTGATACCAATACCAAGTTTCTTGTAAAACAATAATATTCTTTGGTAAGTTTTTATAAACTTTTCGTTTTCCCAATCTACCTGAAATTTTGAACTTATCTTGATGGTAAATTCTGTTATTCCTTTGGTTTTTATTAGGAAAAGCAAAATGCCCAGTATTAAAAACTACACCTAAATTATTTTTTCGGTTGTATACATCGAGTATTATTTGTTCAGTATTTTCTAATTCTAATAAAATATATTGTTTTGTTTTAAATCCGAGTTTCCCCAATTCGTCAATTATAATTGGCATAGCTTCGTGTCTTCTTAACCAATTAGTCTTTGTAGAAACTGTTCCTCCAGATTGGTAATATTCGTAATAGTTTTCAGAATTGATTTTCGGATTAGCAATTTCATTTGATTGTGCTTTACAAACTGAAAAAATCAGAATTAATATCCCGAAAAGTAATGTTTTCATATAGGTTCGATTTATTTTCGTATTTACTACCGTTTAGCTATAGATAGTTGCGGGGCAGAAAATTCGCGGATTTTCGTGTCAATACAAGCCATAAGCTTTTAGATTTTGTTGTGTTTGTCGTTTTATAAAAGCTAAATCAAAAGATTTGGCGATATATGTAAATATACACAAGCTCTGGGATTAAGTACCAATCCAGTATTATTTTATAGGTGCTGTTGTACACAGTTTTATATGTTTAGTTTAATTGAGTTTATAAAAGAATTAAACTCTTCCTCAGTGTCTTGTCCTTGTAATTTGCATTGTGTCATACTAAAATCTAAAAAGAAATCATTGTAATCTGCGTTTAATACCGAAAACTCAACCATGACCGCTTCTTCAAGTTCATCATGTTCAAATAAATATTCTGAATCGAATAGAATAAACTCGGAATTATCTTTTTCGAAAACATCTCCTTTTTTATTAATTTTAAATTTTTTCAAAAGACATTCATCTTCTTCAATATCAATTTCATTTGCATATTCAAATAATTTCATCTCTTCATATTCATTTTCTTTAAGATCAACACTAAAATTGATTGTTGGAGAAACCAATCCATCATATTCATCGTTATCAATATCTAATTTTGTTAAAACAATTATTGGAGAGTCAAATAATTCAATTAGCTCATGTTTTATGTTTTCATATTGATTATTGAATTTTTGTTTTCTTCCTTCTTGTTGAAATCTCTGAATTGAAACTATATACCAGTTTTCAGGTATCTCAAAGGATATTCCAAGGAGATGATTAGTATATACATTATTTTTAATTGTAACTATTGGAAGTTCTGCCGATTTGTTAAATAAATCATTAAGAAAATTGTTCTTTTCTAATTCGCTCATAAATTGTGGTGAGTAAATCAACAGATTTGGTGATTATGTAAATATACACAAGCTTCAATTTAATACACCGAAATTCGTATTATTTTATAGGTGTTGCTGGCAAACGTTTTTATTTCACTTGTACTTTATCCATAATTAACCCTTGAAATGTTTCACCGTACTTATGTTGAATTTTTATATCAGCTTTCCAAAGTATTTCATTTTTATTTAATTCTAATTCATAATTAAACCCACCTTTTCTCATGCTGAGTGTATCAGGGTTATATAATTTTTCAGGATTATAGTCCATACTATCAACCATTATGACACGTGAGTTTTTTATGTCGTTGTTGTAGCCAATAAATACTATTTCTCCTTTTATTTTAGATTTCAATTTATATGAATTCTCGTGATGTGGAATATTTCTAATAGATACACTGTCAAAAACATATTTTGTTTTTATATCCGATATTATATTCCTCAAGCTATCATTTTCCAATCTCAGAAAACTAATTTTCGTGTCTTTTAATTCCATTTCGCTCTTATCAGAACAGCTTAAAATTGAAATAAATAAAAGAAGAATACCAAATGTTTTTTTCATTGATTTGTTTAAATTAATGGTAATGTTTAGCCATGAATAGTACGGTACAGAAAACCCACAGATTTTCGTGTTGATACAAGCCATAAGCTTTTTGTTTTGATTTTAGTTTGTCGTTTTATAAAAGCCAATTTTAAAATCATGAACACCTCTGAATTAAATAAAATTGAGGTGAGTAAACTAAAAGATTTGGCGACTATGTAAATATACACAGACTTCAATTTTAAACACCAAAATACGTGTTATTTATAGATTTTGTTAGTACACGTTTTTCTTTACGTTCTCTTTTGTTGTATCAGATTTTCTCTCCATTGAATTTATCATACCGTTTTTGAATTCAATTCTAATACCTATATCTCTTTTAAAAAGCCCGAATAACTTATATTGTTTTCCGCAAACTAAAACTGCTTCAAAGTTTTCATTATCATCTGGTATTGATATAACATCAATATCTAACTTTTTGCTATTCAGTTCTTCAAGTTTTTTCCTTTCAAAATTTGAGTAGGTTGATTCAATAAAATTATTAATCTCAATTGAATATTTTTCAAGGTTCTTGATTAGCCTGTTATAAATTTCAACTTGGTTATCTGAAATTCCACTTTTATTAAGCCATAGGTATAAGTCAAAAAACTTTCCATCATCATCATCATAGCTAACTTCAGAAAAATAAAATGAATCCATTAAATTGAAATCTCGCTTGATTTTTTCAAGTGTTAATATTTCGGACTTATCAATTCTTTTCTTCAACTATAAGTGTTTTCAAATGTATTACAACATTTCGCTATGAATAGTACGGTGCAGAAAATTAGTGGATTTTCGCGTCAACACAAGCCATAAGCTTTTAGTTTTGTCGTTTTATAAAAGCCGGTTTTTAAATCATGAACACCTTTAAATTAAATAAAATTGAGGTGAGTAAATTAAAAGATTTGGCGATAATGTAAATATACACAAGCCTTCAAATTTATACAACAAACCCGTATTATTTTATAGGTGTTGTTGACATGCGTTTTACTTGTCCGTTTTTACAAATCTTATTCTCATTAGGGCTTTTTGAGTTATACATGATATTTATTGAGTCTAAATTTTTAATTTCATAATCAAAATAGGAATGATAATCTTCTAAAAGGATTTGTTGATAGCCTCTAATGGTCTTTTTTTTTGTTTTGAAAGTATACCAAATTAAATAGTTTTCAATCCATTGAGGGTCCATATCGTTTGCTCTATAACTATTTCTTTTTACAAGATCTATTTTAGCCTTTGTTTCGACTCCGTTTTTCTCAATTTTATAGTCTTGGAATAAATAGAAGCCAAATGTTCCAAACAGGATAATAACCAAACCGATTAAACTATAACTCATAAAGTTTTTGCTTATTCGCTGATTTTTTAAATGCTTTTGATTTATGATTCGTTGTTGCATAAAATACCAAACATCCTTGTCTTTTTTAATTGTCTCCTCAGTTTTGTGTGATTTTTTAAAATAGTACATTATTGATGTTTGGTTACGTTTTGTGTATGAAACATAGTGTGTAAAAAGGTGCTACTTTTCGGATAAATCAAAGAGCATAATTTTTATGTTTTATTTTTACTTTTTTATTTTAAAATTCAAATTTAAAAATTTGGAGACCTTAGTAGATAAGAGATGATCTTTCGAGTTAACGCTTACTAGCTATGTTTTATACACCTTGTTCCCTATAGTTTTTATTCAGAGTATTTCTTACTTAAGTTTGTTTTTAAATTATGCTATTTGTAATCATTGATATACTTAAATAGATTGTTAAAATTACAGAAAGAATAAAAAAAAAATCAAAATACTCCCTTTTGTAATTATACGCTAAAACAGAAAAAATACTAAATATTAAACAGCTAATAGGGAATAGGTTATACAGTCTGTATATTGAATAAGATGGGTGTTCATAAATAGTATTCTGATGTTTTATTTTCAATACTTCACCAAATATTTTTGTTTTATACGTTTGTATGTTATCTCCTTTTTTGGAATTGTTATAAAGACTAACACTGGTTATTGGGTACTCACTTTTGTTTGTTTTTATGCCAAATATTGTTGTAGAACTACTGCCTCTGCCTAAATATCCGGTACTTTGAGTATAGCGTTCATTTGATTGTATGGTTTCTTTAGTAACATTAACTCCAGATATAATGTCAATTATTAAGATTAATGAAAAAAATAATGTAAAAACATTAAGTGTTAGTTTTATATTATCAATTTTAGGTTCGATTATCATAATTATAGGCAACATTTAGCTATGAATAGTACAGGGCAGAAAATCCACAGATTTTCGTGTCAATACAAGCCATAAGTATTTTGTTTTGATTTTAGTTTGTCGTTTTATAAAAGCCAATTTTAAAATCATGAACACCTCTGAATTAAATAAAATTGAGATGAGTAAACTAAAAGATTTGGCGACTTTGTAAATATACACTTACGTCTCGAATCATAGACAGAAAACCGTATTATTTATAGGCTTTGTTGTTATACGTTTTTTTTCTTTCCAGTATTATTCTTTTTCTTTTAATTTTGAAGATCTGTTCATCATCTACCATAATTGGTGTTCCATTAGGGGCTTCAAATTCAACGTACAAGTCTTGTTTATCAATTATTTCCATGACTGTTCCTCTTGTTCCTTTTAAAATTCGTTCGCTAAAGTCGGATTTCAGTCTGATTTTTTTGTAGAGGTAACGTTTTTCAATTCTCTTCAATTCTGGAATATCCCTTATCTTTCCAGTTAAAATTTTTCGAATACCATAATATACTCCTCGAAACAATTTTCCGATTCCCTCAATTATCAAGTCGACTACAATGTAACCAAACAATTCTCCTATTGCTCCAAATATTACTTCTCCTATTGGCATTTAAATTTCTCAGTTTTGTAATGGACCCACAACGGTTGGTGTCTGGTTTGTTGCGTAAGCACTAAGATAACAAAAATGCACTGCGTTTAGGAAATTCGCCAGAATTTCCGTGATACACATTAATCACTATCAAGCAATTAATTATACACGTTGTTATGTGCTTTTTGTTTTCTCTTTTATGTGATATAATTTAATAAATACTTTTCTATTAATTAATTCAAAATACTACTTGATACAATTTTAGCAGTAATAGAATATTATTCAGTAATCGATTTATCCAAATTATTTATCAATTCTTCATTTTTAGAGAAAAAAAATAAATTTAACTTTGATAAACATGTTTTCATTCCTTTTTATTCAAATAATTGGCTAAATAGACACCAGTACTTGCACAAGCTTGCAATAGATATCCGCCAGTTGGAGCGTCCCAATCTAACATTTCGCCAATACAAAATTGATTGGACATATTTTTAATTTCAAAGTTTTTAGAAATTGCATTTAAATCAATTCCTCCAACTGTAGAAATTGCTTCGTCAATGGATGCCGTATTTATTATTTCTAAAGGAAATTTTTTGATGTTTTTTGCTAATGATTCTGTATTTAAATAAGACTCTTTGGATAGATAGAATTTTAATAAATCGATTTGAGAAGCACTTAGTTTGAGCTCTTTTTTTAAGATCTCAGTAGTATTTCTATAGTTAGATAATTTTATTTTAGAATGGATCTTTTCTAATGTTAACGAAGGTTTGAAATCGATAAAAACGGTTGCTTTTGAATTTGAATACAACTGTTCTCTAATTTGTGGACTTAGTCCGTAAATGGAATTTCCTTCTAATCCAAATTTAGTAATAACCGCTTCTCCTTTCTGAATAACATTATTACAAGAAATAGCAATGTTTTTTAAAGGAGTTCCCTCGTGTTTTTTAATAAAATTAGGTTTCCAATCAATTTGATAAGCGCAGTTTGATGCTTGAAATTTTTTTGTTTTGATTCCTTTTTTAGAAAAAGTATTGAGCCAGTTTCCATCAGACCCAGTAACCTTCCAGCTTCCTCCGCCTAAAGAAAAGGCGGTATAATCTGTTTGTATCGTTTTGTTATTAATAATCGGATTACTATTATCGTCCCAATCAGAAAAAGTATGTTCATACTTAATAATAATTCCTTTTTCTTTGAGATATTTGAGAATTGCATTCAGCACTTCAATAGGTTTAATTCCTTCTTTTGGATATACTCTTTTACTGCTTCCTATGTATGTTGGAATCCCAATTTGATCGAGCCAATTTCTAAAATCAGTATTGGTAAAATTAAGTAGAGCATTGTCTAAAAAATCATTCGGTGTATAACGTTTAATAAGCTGATCAATCGGTTCTGAATGAGTTAAGTTGAAACCACCTTTACCGGCAACTAAAAATTTACGCCCAACGGTTTTGTTTTTTTCATAGATGGTAATAGTAAATTTTTCAGTATCTAAAAAAGCAGCCAATAAAAAAACTGATGGCCCGCCACCTATAATAGCAATTTTTTTTTTCATGAAACAAAAATAGTTGTTGTTAGAATGTTTAAAACATTTTTATAATAGCATATAACGGTTAGCTATGAATAGTACGTGGCAGAAAATCCACAGATTTTCGTGTCGACACAAGCCATAAGCTTTTAGATTTTGTTTTTAATTTTGTCGTTTTAAAAAAGCCAAATTTTAAATCATGAACACCACTGAATTAAATAAAATTGAGCTGAGTAAATTAAAAGATTTGGCGACTATGTAAATATACACAAGCTTTAATTATTAAATACCAAACCTGTATTATTTATATCTTTCTT